>JACQGL010000261.1 GCA_016199525.1 Armatimonadota bacterium | reverse complement strand
GTTCAGCGCCAGCGAGTTCGCCGTCGTCGGCCTCTCCGACGCCGTAGCCCGCGAGGTGCAGGACCGCGGGGTGCACGTCGCCGTCCTCTGCCCGTGGGGGGGCATCGACAGCGAACGGGTCCGCCGCCTGCTCCCCGACCGCGATCCAATGGGGTTCATGGACCCCGAGGATCTGGCAGAGACGATCGTCTTCCTGGCGAAGCGCTCGCCGCGCGCCTGGGTGCGCCAGGTGACCGTCCGCGCACCTTCAGCCACAGAGTGAGGCGCCGGGGAGCGACAGGAGCGTGAGCAGGCCTTTCCCGTGTGCCTGTCCAAACAACTGGTTAGGTACGGCGAGCTTTAGGCCGGCGCTCGCTGGTGGCGAGCGAGGCCCCAGGCCTGCGTGCCGATGCTGCCATCCGCGATACGGTAAGGAGAAAACCGTGACGAACCCAACCTCCAGTGCCACGCCCATCCCGATCGTGGACACCCATCAGCACCTGTGGGACCTGCGCCGGTTCCGCCTGCCCTGGCTCCAGGATGTTCCGCAGCTCGACCGGAGCTTCCTGGCGGAGGATTACCGGCAGGCGACCGCCGGGCTGAACGTGGTAAAGAGCATCTACATGGAAGTGGACCTGGACCCCGCGCAGCAGGTCGAGGAGGCGGAGTACGTCATCGACCTCTGCACACGGGGTGACAGCTCGATGGTCGCCGCGGTAATTGCGGGTCGCCCCGCCTCTCCGGTGTTTAAGACCTACATTTCACGGTTCGCCGGCGTTCCGTATGTCAAGGGGGTCCGCCAGGTGCTGCACGTGGCCACCACACCCCCTGGCTACTGTCTCGATCCGCAGTTCGTGCGCGGCATCCAGCTGCTGGGTGAGCTGGGAATGAGCTTCGACCTCTGCATGCGCTCCCCCGAGCTGCAGGACGGCGTGCAGCTGGTAGATGCCTGCCCCCACACCCGCTTTATCCTGGACCACTGCGGGAATGCCAGCGTGCAGGCGCCGGATCTCTCCCAGTGGCAGAAAGATATTGCCGCCCTGGCCGCGCGCCAGAATGTGGTGTGTAAGGTGTCCGGCATCGTCGCGTCCGCCAAACCGGGCGTATGGCGGCCTGCGGACCTGGAGCCGATCGTGAAGCACGTGCTGCGCGAGTTCGGCCCGGATCGCGTGCTGTTCGGCGGGGACTGGCCTGTTTGCACGCTCACCGCAACGTACCGGCAATGGGTGGAAGCCCTGTGGTGGATCGTGCGCGACCTGGGGCCGGCGGATCAGCGCCAGCTATTCCACGACAACGCCGTGCGGTTCTACGGGCTGGAGTGAGGACTCGGGCGGCCAGGGGATCGTGGCCGGGCGTGCCATCAGCAGCGATCACGACCGCGGTAGTGCCTCCCCGGCTCCTCACCTCGGGGTTCGCGCGCGTCCCTACGGACGCCCGTAGGGACGTCGGGCGGCTCCCGTCCACTTCTTCGCCCCGGCCTTCCTGAGCAGGCGAACGATCTGGGCGCCGCCCCTGCTCTTTTCTGGGTTGTAGCGCTCTCTCTCTGCCTCCCGAGCCAGGTCCAGGGCTGTCTTTCCCCGGTTGTCCTTAACGTTAACGTCCACGCCGTGGGCCAACAGCACTGGCACAGCACCCGGTACTCCGTATTGTGCCGCGTCCATCAGAGCCGTGCGGCCCCGGCGATCGCGGGCCTTCACGTCTGCGCCACGGGATAACAGAACTTGCGCGATGCGCGCGTTTCCAACGAAGGCCGCATGCGTCAGAGCGGTGCTACCCCAGAGATCGCGGGCGTTTACGTCCGCGCCGTGGTCGAGCAGCGCCTCTACCGTATCCACGTGGCCCCCCAGTACCGCTTCCATCAGGGCGGTGCGGCGCCAGAGACCGCGCGCGTTCACCCCCGCACCGTGCTCAAGCAGCACCTGGATAATGGGTGTGTGGCCGGAGCGCGCTGCTAACGTCAGAGGGGTGAAATAGCCGTCCGGCCGCTCGCGACGCCACAGCGGCGACGCGCCACGCTCGAACCATGGGTGGCGCGCGTTCGGATCGGCGCCCTGGCCAAGCAATCTCTGGACAGTAGTAATATCGCCTGTCCAGGCGGCAGAAATCAGCGCGTCGTTGCGTGATGAGCGCAGCACAGCGGCGTAGCCGTACCAGATGAGAAGCAAGACCGCCACCAGGGCAAGCGTGAGCCTGACGATCCGCACAGGGCGCATGGCTGCTTTCTCTTGAGATACGAAATAAGGGTTGCAGCGGTATCGCCGCCCTCTCCTACAACAAGCGTAGGCTACCCTGCTGAGATTGTCAACCCGCACACTACCGCAGGGTGTGTTCGCGTTCAGTGGGTAGCGCAGGCTTCCAGCCTGCATGCCCCGCACGGAGGCCGCCGCGTGCAGGCCCCGAAAGCTTTCGGGGCGCTACGTCTCGGGCCGGCCCTCGGGCACGAATTCCTTACTTACTCATCTCGAACGCACCCACTACCGCGCGCTGATGCCGCCGGTGGACAGATCCACGCCCATCTGCCGGGAGCGGTTCAGGGCGCTTCCCGGGCGTGCAGCGCTGCCCGCGCCTCTTCCAAGATTTGTTACACCCCGATCTCACTCCACGCGCATCGCCTCCGCGGGCAGGCGGGAGGCCGCCAGGCGCGCGGGAACGAGGCCCGCAGCCACCGCCGCCGCCGTGACCAGCAGCACCGCCTGCGCCAGCACCCCCGGCTCCACCCGCATCTGGATGCTCCAGCCGAAGAACTGCTTATTGATGATGAACACCAGCAGCGTGGAGAGAATGATCCCGCACACGCACCCCAGCACCGAACCCACCAGGCCGATCAGGCCCGCCTCCACGAGGACGATCCGCCGCACCTGCCGCCGCAGCGCCCCGACGGCGCGCAGGACGCCGATCTCCCGTCCGCGCTGCAGGATCAATGCCGTCAGCGAGGCGATCACTCCCAGAACGGCGACGAGCACGGTGATCGCCTGCAGCGCGTAGGTGATCTGGAAGGTCTGATCGAACACCCGCATCACCCGCTGGCGCAGGTCCTGGTTCGCCATCACGTTGAGGGCATAGCGGCCGCCCAACCGCCGGAGCAGGGCGCGGCGCGTCGCCTCCACATCGGCTCCGGGCGGCAGGTAGATAGCCAGACTCTCGGTGCGGGAATCGTGCCAAAGGCGGGCATAGAGGGCGCGATCCATCAGCACCGCTCCGGCGTCGGTGCTGTAGTCGTAGAACACGCCGAGCACGGGGAATGAGCGCGCGCCATCGGGCGTGGCCAGGGTGATCCGGTCCCCCGGGCGCACCCGGTGCCAGAAAGCGAAACTCTCTGTGACGACCACCCCTTCCTCGCGGTCCCGATACAATCGGGACAGGAGCGCGCTGGAGTCGCCCCTCATAAAACGCAGCCGGCCGTAGCGGGCGAGGACATTGAACTCCAGCGCCGCCACGTAAGCCACGCGACCGCCGTAGGTGATCCGCAGGGCGCGGTAGGTATCCACCGCTGCCACTCCGGGCAAGCTGCGCGCTGCGGCGATCACCTCCTCCGGCAGGCGAGTGGCGCTGCCGGTGATCCGCCTGCCCACCGGCTCGATATACAGGTCGCCCTTAATCGTCTGGGTAACCCAGGTATCCACCGTGTTTCGGAAGCTGCGGACCATCACGGCGAGGCCGATCATCATGCCCACCGCCACCATCACGGAGGCGACGATGACCGCCGTGCGCGCCAGGGCGTCGTGCAGGTAGCGGGCGCCCAGCAGGCCCTCAATCCCGAACAGCCGGCGGGCGGCGGGGGCGAGCCATCCCTGCGCCGCGGCGGTGACCGGTGGCGCCAGCAGCGAGAACCCCACCAGCACCAGGAAAGCGCTGAAGAAGCCGCCTGCGGGCTCCCGGATCACCTGTGTCCCCCATGCCACCACCCCCGCCAGGGCGAGCATGCCCAGACCTGTCGTGGTCCAGCGCCGCAGCCGCGGCGCGCGTGCCTCGAGGAAGACGCCCTGCCGCATCACCTGCCCCGGCGGGGTGCGAGATGCCTCGGTGGCAGGCGCCAGCGCCGCCGCCAGCGAGGTCAGTACCCCCAGGACCATCCCCTGCGCATAAATGGCGGGGTCGTAGTGCAGCTGGCGGGCGATGTGGATCAGGTAAAGATCAGTAAGGGTTCTCGCCACCGCGCCCAGGGTCAAACGGGCCAGGAGGGTGCCTGCGGCAAGGCCGAGCGCCGAGCCGATCAGGCCCAGCACCAGCGCCTCGGCCAGGAACAGGCGGAGCACCGCGCGGCGGGTCGTCCCCAGACTGCGCAGAATACCGATCTCTCCACGCCGTCGCAGCACGGCGAGCGATACGGCGTTGAACACCATGAACATCGCCACGAACACGGCGATGAAGGTGAGCGCCACCAGGCTGATCTCGAAGGCGCGCACCATGTTCTCCACCTGGCGGGTGCGGCTCTGCGAGTCGCCCACGTGGACGTGGGCGGGCAGCAGGCGGCCGAGTGCCGCGGCCACGCGGGCGCGCTCCCGCGGCGCCACGAGCAGGTCGATGCGATCCAGCCGACCCACGCGGTCGAACACCTCCTGCGCCGTGGCGATGTCGAGCAGGACCACGTTGCCGCCCAGGGCCTGCTCCAGCCCCGGGGAATCGAGGATGAGGCGCACGGTGAGCCTCTTCCGGCGGCCGCTGGTAATGAGGGACAACGGCGAGCCCACGCGCAGGTGGCCCCGGTCCGCCAGGCGACGGGGGATCGCCACGGCGCGCGGATCCGCAAAGAAGGCGCGCGCGGCTTCACGATCCACCGGATCGTGCGCCTCCCCGTAGCGGGCGAACGGCGCTTCGTGGAACACGTCCAGACCCAGGAAGAGGAGGGTCTCGCCGTTCAGGGTGGGGGAGGGGGCGTACACCTGCACCACGGGCGCGGCGGCCTGCACGCCCGGCAGCGCCTTCAGGCGCGGAAAGAGGCGCTCGTCGAAACCGCCGGTATCCCCCGTGATCTGCAGGTTGGCCTTGCCCGCCACCGCGTCCACCGTCTGCGCGAAGGAGGTGAGGGCGCTGTGGTTGGCGAGGCGGATGCTGACGTAGACGCCCACCCCCAGGGCGATGCCCGTCAGCACGAGGAGCGTGCGGCCCCCCTCGCCGAGAAGATGCCGGAGACTGACCCACCGCCAGAGAGGCGCCATGTTTATGAGAGGAACTAAGGAGGGAACACCCGCCCCTGCACACCCGGCGGGCGGCTGCTTCCGGCCCGCTCGGGAATCAATTGTATCGCTGTGGAAGGTGCAGTCAGGCCTCCGGCGGCGGCTTCCACTTGCGGGCCTGGCGTGGTTGCGCGGGCTCCTCGGGGCGCGGGAAGTGCTTCTCCAGCCAGTCCCTCAGGTCTTTATCTACCGCCCTTGTCCCCGGGTCCGTGAAGTCGGCATCCCACCAGTGCGCGCCAGTGAAATTGGCGCGACGATAGGTCTCGCTGATTTTCTCTTCCACCACGACCCTAAACAGGCAAGCTCCGTCCAACTGGGCCCCACGCAGGTCCGCCCCCTGCAACCGCGCCCTCCAGAGGTCCGCCCCCTGCAACTGCGCCTGGGAGAGGTTCGCCCCCTGCAACCGCGCCCCTCTGAGGTTTGCCCCCTGCAACTGCGCCTGGAAGAGGTTCGCCTCCTGCAACTCCGCTATCCAGAGGTCTGCCCCCTGCAACTGCGCCCCGGCGAGGAGCGCCTCCTGCAACTGCGCCTGGATGAGGTTCGCCCCCGCGAGGAAGCAGCCCTGCAGTTTCAGCTCTGGCTCCCTCGCCCACTTGCGGAGAGACGGCGCAGTTGAGGGCACGCCACGGGGATCGGAAAGGCCGCGCAACGCCGTGGCCAGCGCGTGGACGGTGTCCTTGAGCCGTGCTGCCGCAGAGTGAATCTCCTCGAGCAGGTTCGGGGCGTTCGGGGCCGCCGTTTCATCCCGTGCCTGCCCGAGGGCACGGCACACGGCGGCGGCGCGGCAGTCCCCGGAGTCCGCCAGGTCGCGCAGGCAGGCGAGCGTATCTCTTTCACCCACGCAGAAAGGCGCGAAGTTGGTGAGGGGACGCAATACCTCGTCCGTGACCTCCTCGTGGGCAGAACAATAATGGGCAAGCAGTCGTATAAATGTCTTCTTGGCGCTCCGGTTCGCGTCTGCCAGTTCGGAAATCAGGACGTACAGCAGCGCCTGGTTGCCCTGCTTGGCGAACTCCGCCGTGCGGCCCAGCGCCTTCCCAATCTCATCCCGCACCGCCCGGTCTTCTTCCATGTGCAGCGCCGCCGCCAGTTGGGACGCCACGCGGGGGAAGAACGGGTAGTTCTCCCGCGTCAGGTCGGCGGGTCTGCCGGGCCAGCGCTGCGCCGCCATCTCCGCCAGCCGGATGGCGGCATTGGCGCGCATAATGGGGCGGTCGGAGGAGAAGCGGTTCAAGATGTCGGTGAACTGCGTGTCGAGAGCTTGCCGCTCGAAGTGCTCCTGCTTCTGGCTGCGGTTCAGGAGGAACGTCCCCAGTGCGACAACGCCACCAACCGCGGTTACCGCCGCCTGCCACGGAAATTTTTCCCACCACGGGGTGCCCCGCTGGACCGGGAACGATAGATGGATAGGGCCGAGCCTGATCACCCACACCAGGAGAGCCCCCTCCACGGCGATGACTACCAGATGAACCCACCAGACCCGTAGCCAGGGGATGAACTTGCTGAATAGCTGGCGCATGGTTAGCCCGGGCAGAAGTCTCGGGACCTTAACACTGCGGTCTTTGACTCCTTTATAGCATGCGCGCACGCCAGGCGTCCGTCTGGACGAGGGGCTGGACGGCGGGCCAGACAGCGGCAGGCTACACGGAGCAGAGGCGGCAGGGAAAACAGGCAGCGCGGGCGCGGACGGGCGCCAAGCGCCCTATTCCTCCACGAACCGCGCGTGAACGCCCGGAGGCAGTGGCTCACGCCTCGAAGAAGTGAGCGACGCTAGCGGCGGCTTCTACAGCGGGAGCCGGCTGGCGACGCGTTCCCTGTCAACTCTCTACCACTGCGCTACGCGCCACGCGAAGAGCGTATCATCCCCACGGCTCGCTCTCCCATCATGCTTACACACCCTTGCGCTCCCTCACGCCCCCTTCCGCCGCAGCCAGAGATCGAGGAGCACGGTCACGAAGATGATCGCTCCGGAGGCCACCTCACGGTAGAAGGGCGGGACGTTGTGGAGGCCCAGCACCTTGTTCATCACTCCGATGATGAACACCGCCCCCACGAACGTGCCCACGGCGCTGCCGCGGCCGCCCGCCAGGCTGGTGCCGCCCACCACCACCGCCGCGATCGCGTTCAGCTCGAACCCTTCGCCCGCCGTCGGCGAGCCGCTTTGCACCTTCCCCGCCTCCATCACCCCCGCCAAACCCGCCAGCAGGCCGCCCAGGAGATAGGCCATCAGCTTCACTCTCCGGACCGGCACCCCCGAGAGGCGCGCCGCCGCCTCGCTGCCCCCGATGGCGTACACGTGCCGGCCGTAGCGCGTTCGCCCCAACAGCAGCACGGTGCTCACCGTCACACCCAGCGCGAGCAGGAACGGGGTGGGGAAGCCCAGCCCTAACGGCTGGATTGCCTGCAGGTTGGCGTTGAGCTGCTCCGCCATCGGCAGACCGGGGTCGACCACGCCAATCGACGTGCCGCCGATGATCTGCTTGGCCAGACCGCGGCAGATGCGCATGGTCGCCAGGGTAACGATAAACGGCGGCATCCCCAGGTGGGCCACGGAAAGGCCATTCACCAGCCCTACCGTCGCTCCCACCAGCACGCCGATCCCCACGGCTGCGGGTACGGTGGCGCTCCCAAACGCGGTGGCAAATCCCGGGTGCGTTAACGCCATGACGGCGCTCACCCCCGAAAGGGCCACGATGGAGCCCACGGAGAGGTCGATCCCACCGGTGAGGATCACCACGGTCATCCCCAGGGACAGGATCAGGTTGGTGGCCACCTGTTCCCCGAGCGTCTGGAAGTTGTAAGGCTCGAAGAAGTGCGGCGTCCAGATCCCCAGGAGGAAGGCCAGCCCGACGAACCCGGCGACCACGCCGTAGTCACAGGCGAGATGCCACAGGAGGCGGCGCTCCGGCTGGGCGGGGGCGGGAGTAGCCATGGCCCGGTCTAACGCGCCACCAGCCCGCAGGGGATGGGCACCTCGCGGGGCACGCTCTCCCCGTTCGCGTGGCGGACCATCGCCTGGAGGGTGGCGCGGCCGATCACCCGGGGATACTGCACCGCATCCGCCTGCAGTGGCGATCCCTGCTTCATCGCCGCTGCCGCCTCCGGCGTGCCGTCGAAGCCAACCACGAAGATGCGCTTGCCGGCCGCCTTGACGGCCTGCGCTGCTGCCAGCGCCGTATCATCGTTAATGCCAAAGATCGCCTTGATGTCGGGGTGGGCCTGCACGGCGTTCTGCGCGAACGGGAAAGCGGCTGTTTTCTCCGCCACCTGCACGGCGGGCTTCTCCACGATCTTGATGCCAGGATACTTCCGGATGGCGTCCTCGAAGCCCTTGACCCGGTGCTGCACGGAGGTGACGATGGGGTAATCGAGGATGACGATCTCTCCTTCGCCGTGCAGGATCTTCGTCGCCAGGTGCTCCCCGATGAGCTGGCCGCCCTGGCGGTTGTTGGAGGCGATATGACACACCACATCCCCTGACGCAGCGGCCACATCCGCGGTGAACACCGGCACCCCCGCGCGGTTGGCGTCCGCAACGGAGGTGCCCACGGCCTTCGTGTCTACCGGGCAGATGACCAGGGCATCCACCTTCTGCGCCAGGAAATCCTGCACCTGCTGGCGCTGGACCTCCAGCTTGAAGTCGGCAGACTGGACGCGCACCTCCACGTTCCACCGCGCGGCTTCCTCGCGCATGGCCGCTTCCAGATCTTTGTAGAACTGGTGGGCGCGGTTCATGAGGGAGATGCCCACTACAAGCCGCCGGTCTGGCTTGCGGCCGGGGAGCAGCTCCTGCGGGACCGCGGGTTCCGGGTCGAGCTTCACCTCGCCCGGCTGCCAGAGCGAAGCGGCGGGCTCCGTTGTGAGGGGCGCGTTACCGGGGGGCGGTGCGGAGCAGCCGGCAAGCAAAAGGGCGAGCGTCGTCGCGGCGAGCAGGCGAGAGGCAGGTGTCATCAGCGTTTGTGCAAGCGGAACGGCAGTTAACGTCGCTGGATTCTTCGGCGGCGGATCCGCAGCATCCTGTTTAGCCCGACCGCTGCCGCAGCGCCCGCCAGGCAATCAGCGCCGCCACGACCGCCTTCCCCGCATCCAGGGCGATGAAGGGCGCCGCCCCCTGCGCGTAACCGTAGGCAAGCACGCCTCCCAGGCCGGCCGTTCCGCCCGCCAGGCCAGTCAGCCAGGCGTACAGCCCCAGCCAGAGGCTCCCCAGAGCGAGGATGAGGGCGACTGCCGCCAGGTTCGCCGCCAGCGCCCTGGCGAACCGCACCCGGCGGGACATGGTCAGCCAGCCAACCAGCCATGCCGCCAGGGGGAAGGCGACCAGATAGCCTGCCGTCGGTCCCAGCAGGGCGGTGAGGCCCGCCCTGCCGCCCGCGAATACGGGCGCCCCCATCAGCCCGAACCCCAGGTAGGCCAGCTGGCTGGCAGCGCCCATGCGCGGCCCCAGCAGAGCGCCCGAGAGCAGCACAAGCAGCACCTGGCTGGTGAACGGCACCGGCTCTTTCCAGATCGTTACCTGGGCGCTGAGCGCCGTCAGTGCGCCGAACAATAGCATCAGCACCACCGCCTGCGCGGCGGCGCAATCGCGGACCCACGCCGCGGCGGGAGGCAGGTTTGTTGTGCGATCTTCCATTTCATGTTGAACCACGGGGGCACAGGGGTGCAGGCATGGGGTTACCATTGGCGGCAATCCGAAATCCTACGGCTTGACGCCTGAAGATGGCTGTCCCGCGGGCGTCTGATCGGGGGCCGCTTCCGGCGACCGTCTATTAAATCGCTCCAGGCGCGCGCTAATCCCTTCTTCGGTCGCCTCCACCACGGCCACCGAACCGGACGGCGTGTGCCCCACGTTGATGACCCGGCGCCCGTCCTTCAGGGTACGCTCCTGGGGGACGTGGAGGTGGCCGCAGAAGTGCACGCGCGGCGCGACCGTGCGGAAGGCGTCCAGGAAGCAGCGCTGGCCGCCGTGGTTACCCTGCGGGGTGAGGTCCGCCAGCCCGACGGGGCAGCCGTGGGTGAGGAGCAGGTCTACGGGCCTGCAGCGGGCAATCTGCGCCGCAAAGGCAGCCACGTCCTCATCCGTGACGTAGTGAGGCTTCCGGTGAGACTTCGCCCAGATACCGCCGATAGCCGCCAGGCGCACGCCGTTTACGCAGCACACATCCCCCTGTCCGAGCAGCATAGCGGACCCGTCCCTATTCCGAAGTCGGGGGAGCACAGCGAGCGGATCGTGGTTGCCGAAGGTCGTGTAAACGGGGAGCCGCGCGGGAAAGGCAGCCAGCTCCGCCTCGCTGACCTGGTCCGGGTCACCCCAGTCACCGCAGGAGAGCAGCACGTCGGGGTGAAACTGCGCCAGCGCTTCCCAGGCCGCCTCCAGGTCGCCGTGCAAATCGCTAATCACCAGGATACGCACAAGGCGTTTCACCCCTTCTCATTGTTACCCGGCGCCTGGCTATGATTCGTCGTCCCCCTCATCCGCCTCGTCATCCGGCCCACCCAGGGCGAGTATCCCCAGGGAGCGCGTCTGCACGCGCACCGCGGGCGTCTGCGCCTCGAAGGCCTGGCCGGGCCCGTAGGCGACCACCTGGATGTTCACTGCCTCGCAGCCGTCAAAGATGCCCGCGGGGATGTTGCAGGCCGTCTTAGTCGGGGGCAGGCAGAGGCCCTTGTCCACCATCTGACGGATCTCTGCCACCGAGGGGAACTCGGCCATCCCCCCGCCCTCCATCTGCCCGGCCGACCAGAGGACCACAGCCTTGCGGCCCTTCGGCGCCATCACCCACGCCTGGTAGCCAAGCGCGTTGGGGATCGGTTTCCAGGAGAGCAGGATCGTGCGTTTCAGGTCCGGCTTCTTCCCCGCCGCCGGGCTGGTGAACACCACCGGTTCCAGGAAATCAACCGGAGGAGCGAGGGTGAAGGAGACTTGCCCCGTGTAGTTGCTGCGCAGGGTGTGCTCTCCCTTCAGGGAGGCATCCTTGGCAATCTGCGGCGGTCGCTGGTCCAGCGCGTTAGGCCACACGGCCTCTGTCCAGCCTGACTCCCTGCTGCGCGCGCCTGCCCTGGCGGCTAGGCGGCGCCAGCGCGCGCGCTCCGCGGCGCTGATGTCGGAGAGCTTCCAAACCTTCGGCTGCCCGGGGGGCACGGTCTCGGAGCAGCCCCAGTACTGGCGGACTTCAAAATCCTGTGGGAGCTCTCCTGGGTCCCCCGGTTCGCCCCCTGGCTTTTCGGGCCGCTGGATTTCCAGGGTCAGCGTCGGCCCCAACTTGAGACCCGGAGGAACGTTGAGGGTGGCGGAGGCATTCGCGGGAGCCACGCCTGGGGACAGGAGCCTTACCTCCAGCAGACGCTGCGGCCCGGTGAGGGCGCCGAGCGCGGTGCGGGCTTCCGGCGGCAGATCCTCCAGCTTCAGCCCCGGTGGGAGCTGCAGCATCCTGGGCAGCGTCATGCTCTGGGTCGTGGCCCACACCGATAGCGCGGGCTTCTCCCTGGCGTCCTGCGCCCCCACGGCAGCAGCGAGCAGCAAAGTGCCCAGGCCGAGGATGGCGAATCTGATCCGCATCTTCATAGCGACCTCCTCCTGCGGTTACCAGAGTAATCAGTGCCTCGATCCACCCGCAATGCGTCTGGGCCCCAGGGGCCAGCACCCAGAGTACGGGAGCGACCGGTATCTACCCGAGCACATCCGCCTCTGGCGCCCGGATGCCAGAGGGCGACTGCCCATCGCGCCAGCGCCATTCTTCCGGCGCTTGCCGGCGCCCAAGCACCAGGGAGGGTGCGTTCGCGTTCAGTGGGTAGCGC
>JACQGL010000256.1 GCA_016199525.1 Armatimonadota bacterium | reverse complement strand
GTACATCCACGTCGCCCAGATGTCGCTCTACCTCGGCCACGGCGGCGGCCACCTCGCCCGCATCGCGCTGGTCGCAGGCAACCGCCAGGGCGCGCCGGCCCAGCGCCTGCATCTCGGCGATGGTCTGCCGCGCGGCCTCCGCGGAGGTGCGGTAGGTAATCGCCACGTCCGCCCCGCGTTCCGCCAGGGCCAGAGCGATTGCCCGTCCCACTCGCGCCGCTCCTCCGGTTACCAGGGCGATTTTACCGGGGAGGTCCATCGGATAAGACAACCATCGACCAGGGGCGTAAGAAAGAGGATCAGGGGATAGGATCGGTTAAGAGTCTGACCGATCTTGCTGCTCGTGTCGATATCCCTATCTCTCCCTCCTATTTTCCCTCTCCTTTCCTTACACCGCCATAAGGCGAACGCTCGCTTCTGTCCTCCGTTACGCTTCGTAGACGCACGCCACCCGCCGGCCCTGCGCCGCAGATTGGAGAATGGCATCGCAGATCACCGCGTTGCGGTAGCCATCGCGGAAGGTAGCGCCGTAGGGCGCCACGCTCTCATTGTGGACGATCGCCTCCAGCAGGTGGCCGATCTCGTGCACGAAGGTATGCTCCCAGCCGATGATGTGCCCGTGCGGCCACCACAGGTTCCAGTAGGGATGGTAGGACTCGCTTACCAGCACGTTATGGAAGCCTGCCGTCTCGGGGACTTTTTCATCCGCGAAGTAGACCTGGAGGCGGTTCATATCTTCCAGGTTGAAGACGATGCTTCCCCGGGAGCCGTTGATCTCGAACGTATTGTAGTTCTTCCGGCCCGCACAAAACCGCGACGCCTCCAGCGTGCCCACTGCCCCGTTCTCGAACTCGACCACCGCCTCGAAGGCATCGTCTACGTCCACAGGCTCGCGGTGGCTGGGATCGGTGGCGGAGGGGCGCTCCTTGATGAACGTGCGCGCCGTCGCCATCACGCTGCCGATCTCGCCCACCAGATAGCGGCCCAGGTCGATGATGTGCGCGCCCAGGTCGCCCAGCGCGCCACTACCCGCGATCGCTCTGTTGAGCCGCCACACGCGCGGGAAGTTCGGGTCCATAATCCATTCCTGGAGGTAGCGAGCGCGGAAGTGGTAGATCTCCCCGAGCTTGCCCTCCTCGATGAGGTTGCGCGCCAGGCATACGGCGGGCACAAAGCGGTAGTTGAAGGCACAGGCGTGCTTCACCCCCGCCTGCTCCACCGCGTCCAGCATCGCCTTCGCCTCTGCGGCGGTGCGGGCCAGCGGCTTCTCGCAGAGGATGTGCTTCCCGGCGCGCGCCGCGGCGATGCATGGCTCGGCGTGCGTGTCGTTGGGACCGCCGTTATCGAATAGCTGCACGTCGGGGTCTTCAACCAGCTGCCGCCAGTCCGTGTACGCCTTTTCATAGCCGTAGCGACGCTGGGCCTCGCGAACCGCTTCCTCGCTGCGGCCAGCGATCGCCACCAGCCGCAGTACCGCGGGCGGTGGCCACATAACGTAAGGGATTTTCTTAAACGCGTTTGTGTGGGCCTTGCCCATGAAGGCGTAGCCGAGCATGCCCACGCCGATGACCGGTGCTGCCGTCTCACCCGCGCGAGCGGCGCCCATGGTGACGAAGCCTACCTGTTCGGACATACTGTGCTGCCTCCTCTCGCTGCTGGATGTGCTGCTTTCTGCTCTCGCCCGCCTTCAAAAATGATGCGGTGGTTTCTCCGCTGCTCGGCCGCTTATCTCCTTGCGCTCGCATCGCGGGCGACTGGGAGTTAGGAGTAAGAGTGGGAGCAGGAGCGCGGTCGGCAAGGCGGCGGGGTACGCCTTCGAGGCGAGCTCCTTCGATCGAACGCCGCTGTCAGTGGGTGCTCCACAGGAGGCGGGTCCCAACCCGCGCACGCTCTGCACTGTCCCGTTTGTTCCCGCGGGCGGCGCTAATCTCCTGCCCCGATGGCGGTCGGATGCAAATCGGGCCGTGGGACGGGCTGTTTCCTGGGAACGGATCGGTGTGGGAACGAACGAGGGCGCTCCTACGGGCCTGCTACGGAGCCCCTCCATCGCTGCAGATGGACGGCGGCCGCGAGCGCGGGCGATTGCCAGACGCTGCCGCGCTACTTGACCACCAGCACCGGGCACTCGCTGCAGAGGATGATCTCGCGGCAGGTGCTCCCGAAGATCCGGGCGTGGAGGTTCCCGTGCCCGTGGAAGCCGGTCACGATCAGGTCGCAGCCCAGCTCCCGGCCCAGGTCTGGAATGACCGTACTCGGATGCCCGGGAAGTACGTGGGGGGTGATCGGGATTCCGGCGGCCGCGGCTTCCGCCTCCGCCCGCGCACAGAGCTTCTGGTAGTAGGCGTCCTTCTGCTCCTTCACGGCGTCGATCTCGTCCGCGGTCGCGGCATAGCGGGGCAGCCCTTCCTCTACGGCAACCAGGTGGAGTTCGGCTCCATGCTCCTTTGCCGTGGAGATCGCGGAGTGCAGCGCCTTATCGGCGCCGGCTGACCCGTCGTAGGCGACCAAGATGCGGTGGTACATGGCTATACCTCGCTGGCAACCGGGGCCGCCTCCGCTTCGGCAGCGACCATCTTAATATGCGGACGAAAGTACGCCTGCCCGATGAGGGTGGGGATAATCGCCGTTAGGATAACGGTGATAACCAGCACCGTGTACTGAGTCTGATTGATGTAGCCGCGCGTGAGGCCGAAGAGCGCGGAGATCGTCCCGAAGGTAAGCCCGGTAGACATCATCATGGTAGTGTACCACGCCGTACGGCTGCTTTGCCCGAACGAGCGGGTCAGCGGGTAGACGCCAGTAATCTTCACCGCTACTTTCACGAGAAAGAACAGGGCAATCAATCCCAGACCAGCCCACAGGGCGCGCAAGGAGATGTACGACCCGGCCTTCAGGAAGTAGAAGGGAGTTAGCAGGGTAAAGACCGTAGCCCGCATGTGCACCACCATCCGCTGGTGCTGGGCGAGCACGGAGGCCACCACCAGCCCCAGCAGGTAGGCCGTGAGCACCGCCTCGCTATTTGCCTTAACCGCCAGGCCGCCAAGGAAGAAGAGGAGCAGGAAGATCAGTTTAGTTTCCGGCTCGCTCACATGGCCGGAGAAGGTGGTGAAGAACCGGTGTGCCAGCCGCGGCGCGGCTACGAGTATGCCTACCGTCACCAAGACGAAGACGGCGAGCCAGACGTCGTAGTGCGCGAACGCAATTCCCAGGGCGAGCACGGTCCCCAGGTCCGTCACGAAGCACGCCGCGAGGATGAAACGGCCCACATCCTCTTTGTTCAGGCCGGTTTCCAACATGACCGCGTAGACCACCGCCACGGAGGTGGTGGAGAGAGCAATGCCGGCGATCTTTGCGGCGTCCAGCGACCAGTGGAGCACATAGTAGGCGAACGCCATGGCGCCTAGAAACGGGAAGAGGAAAGAAATGAACCCGATGGAGAGGACCGGGCGCCAGTGCCGCCGGAGCGTCTCCGGCTCGATTTCAGCACCTGCCAGAAAGGTCAGGAGGACGCTCCCAAAGCCCGCCAGGAAATCCACCCACGGGGTCACCCGCAGGCCCAGAAAGTTGCCCCCGATAACCCCAAACAGAATTTCCACCAGCGCCACGGAAATCGCGAGGCGGATGGAAACAACAGAGGCGGCGAGCGCCAGCCCCATCCAGAGAGCCGCAGTCAGCCACTGGTTCATGATGAGTTCTCCTACCCGGAGCACAGTAGGACTCATCAATCCCGACAGCTTTCGGGATGGTTTAGCCCGTACGGGCAGGGTGGAACCCATCACCCAAACCGAATCTTTAGCTTTCGGAGCAGATGGAGCCGCCGGCCGATCAGGCCGCCTGGCCCGGCCCGCGCCCGGCAGAGGGTCGCCCGGGGGAGGTCGGGGAACTCGTCTCCTCCACTGCGCTGGCCGGACGGGCACACGCCAGTACCCGGCGGGCTTCCTCCAGAAGCGATTCCATCGCGCAGGCTGCTTCGTCCAGGGCGGGAATCACGGCGGCGGGCAATTGTCCGTAGCTTTTCTGGAGGTTCCGGGGCTTTAGATCCGAGATGATCTCCTCCATCTCCGCCAGCCGGCTGGAGAGGGCGGTACGCGTGGCGGCGAACCCCCGTCGTGCCGGCTCTGCCTGCTGATCTCCCGCCGCATAGGCGACCGCCTCCGCCTGGCGAAGCAGCGATTCCAGAGGCGCTGCCAGCGCTTCCCAGGACTCCGGTGATAACGGCACGTACCGGGAATCCAGACCGTCGGCGGACTGCCCAAGCAAGCCCATACGCCGCACCTCGTTTACGTACCGGCGCAGGCCATCGCAGAGCGCATGGATATGTGTGACCTGGTGCCAGGGCACTCCGGTTCTTGGGTCTACATCAAAGAGCATGGCCTCTCCCCACCACCCAGACAAAAGGCAAGGTTCTGGACCGCTGGCTCCGTTCATCCGTCCTCGACGCTCATCTTTACGTGAGATCGCTCCTGCACTACGGTGAGATTGCTGACTACCGTTTCATCGCCCCCAGATGGCCGTACATCTTCAGCACCGCCCGGCCTGCAGCCGTGCGTTCGGTATCTGTCGTCTCCTCCTGCGTGGGCACAGGATAGCGCTTCCGGACGTAGCGGGCCAGGTCCTCGGCCAGCCGGTCGAGCCGCTCGCACTCATCCATCCGCAGAAACTGCCTTACCTCTTCGGATGCCACCTCACAGACGAGGTCCAGGTGTGGCAGACACAGGCCGTGGGTCTGGCGGAACTGCTCACGTAAGTCCGGCACGCACAGGAGATCTGCCACCCCACTCGTTGCCTGTTTCTCTGCCTCGTCGCGTGTGTTGCACGCCACGCAAGGGTGCTGGTAGAGTGTAGGTATCCCGGCGCTCTGCCGGGAAGCGATCTGGGACCGGTAGGCGCGGATCAACAGTTCGTAAATGAGTGCGATTTCTGCGTTCCCAGCATACTCGCGCGCCTGATAGGCGTGGGGCCCGCACAATTCCGGCTCCGCAGCGAACGACTGGCGCTCGTCCGGCTGTTCCACCAGCCTGGCTGTCAACTTCGTTAGACAATTAGTAACCAGGTGCTCGATGCGACGGCACACGGGGCACTCCGGCCGTCCAGGCCGCGCCGGGAACCAGGTTACGCGTTGGCGAAGGGCGTTATGCGCGGCCATGTCTCCCTCCTCGGCGCCAGAGTCGCCCCTCCGGGGAGGATACGCACCCAACAACTGCAGCAACAGATCCCGCCTCTCTCTCATCCCCGCAGTAGCCCGCCAAGCAAATGGCTCCTATCCCCACGCGCATCGCGTCTGGATAGGAGCCATCAGCCAATGGCTTTTCGTCCCGGCAGGCCGGGACCGGCGGGTTCCATCGCCGCGTATAAAGTTCTGACTAATTGTATCTTGAGGGGTGCCGCTTCGCCCGGAGTTTGTCCAGCATCCGCCCGCCGCCCTCTTGAGCCACGAGGCCCGTCTTCCGACCTCTCTCCGTGCACGCTACACTCGTGCGTGAGCAGCGCTGACTCTCTGAGATTCCTACGGGAACGGGCTCTTGCTTCTTTAGATCTCCGCAAACCGTGATTGGAGGTGCAGGGCCAGGGCGTTGATGACGAATGTGATCCCCAGAAGCGCCATCCCCAGCGCCAGGGCCAACCCGAACTCCCCCTGGCTGGTTTCCAGCACGATGGCCGTGGTGAGGACCCGCGTGTGGCTTCGCACATTGCCCCCCACCAGCAGAACAGCCCCCACCTCGGAGATGATGCTCCCGAACCCCGCCACCAGTGCCACCGCGATCCCGCCGCGCGCCTCGTTCAGGTAAGCCCGCAGCACCTGCGCGGGCTGCGCGCCCAGCGTGCGTAGCTGCGCCGCCAGCTCGGGCGAGACGGCGAGCACAGACGCCATCGTGAGCCCCGCGATTACCGGAAAGGCGATGATCGTCTGCGCCAGCACCATCGCCGCGGGGGTGAATAGCCACCCGAGGAACCCCAGGGGCCCCTGCCGTGCCAGCAGCAGGTAGACCGTCAGGCCTACCACAACCGGCGGCAGGCCCATCCCGGTGTAAAGGAGTGCGATCACCGCCCGTCGCCCCGCAAACCGGCGCAGTCCCAGCCATGCCCCACACGGCACTCCCAGCGCCGCGCTGAGCAGCAGTGCCAGTCCGGTCACCCGCAGCGACAGGCCCACAATGCCCCAGAACTCGCCCGCCATGCTTCCTCCCCAAGTATCCAGTGGCCTGCAGATCGCCTGTATGGGTGTATGGCTGTGAAGGTAGTGGGGGAATGGAAAAGTGGAAGAATGAAGGAGTAGATCTCTCCGGATCCGAACACCCAACGCCCAGCGCATAGCCCCTAATGCCCCCGGAGCGGCGCTGGGATTAAGGTTCACTGGCGGGGAGGAGGGAACCTCCGGGGCACAGGTCGCTGGGTGCGTTTCATGATCCATGCAGGCGAGCTATGGGTCTCTTGCTTGGCATGGATCTGAAGGGTAAGCGGCGAATCTTCCGGTGTCACTGCCGTTCGCGCGCACCGGAGGTTCCCATGCCCTCTTCCAATCGAGAACGACTGATCGAGGATCTCGTGGCCCGCAATCGTGAGGTCCTGCGCCGCCGTCTGCCCCAGGATCCCAGTGCCCCGCAGACAATGGATGAGATCGAGCAGATGACCGAGGAGATCAGCCAGGAGATGGACCGGGAGATCGATCGTATCATCACGGAGCGCAAAGAGGTCCCGCCCGAGAACCAGGCCCGCTGCTCCTGTGGGGCTCTGGCTCGCTATCGCGGCCCCGCCGAGCGCGTGATCACGACCCGCCACGGCGAGGTGCGGCTGCGCCGCCGCTACTACTACTGCCCCGCTTGCTGCCGCGGCTTTGCCCCTCTGGATGAGCAGTTGCGGCTGGATGGCGGTGCTACCCCCGAAAGCTTTCGGGGCGGGAGTGGATGGCATTGCTCGCCGCTCACCTCCCCTTTGCCGCGGCGAGCACGCTCCTGGAGCGCCTGACGGGTATCCACGTCGGGGCTTCTACGGTGGAACGCACCGCGGTGGTCATTGGCTCCCGGCTGCGCGCCGCGCAGCAACAGGAAGTGGAGCGCCACCAGACGGGCCGCCTCCCCGAGGCGAGGCGGAAGCCGCGTCGCCTCTACGTGAGCATCGACGGCAAGATGACCCCCTTGCGCGAACCCTGGAAGCGGGATGGCTCTGCGGGAGAGCGGGTGTGCCGGTGGAGCGAGTGCAAGATAGGCGTGGTCTACGAAGCCAAGCCAGGGCGTGACGGCCGGGAGGCTGGGGTGCGGCGCAAGAGTTACGCGGCCACCCTGGGGGATGCCCGCGCGTTCGCGCCGCTGATGGCGACGGTAGCCCATCAGTGTGGCCACCACTGGGCGAAAGAGCGGATCGTGCTCGGGGACGGGGCCGCCTGGATCTGGCCGCAGGCCCCGAAAGCTTTCGGGGCAGGCAGCGGCCCAGTTCCCCGGAGCAATCCAGATCGTGGATTTCTACCATGCCAGTGAACATCTCTGGAACATCGCCAACCTGCGCTTCGGCACGGAAACCCCCGAAGCCAAAGCCTGGGTAGCCGCTCGCCAGGCCGAACTTAAGAACAACCAGGTGGCGCACGTGTGGGCCGCCATCGCCGCCTGGAGACCCCGCAGCGCCGAGAAGCGCCAGGCGAGAAGGAGCGAACTCCACTATTTCGCCACCCACGCCGAGCGGATGCGCTACGGTACCTACCTGGTGAAGGGCTACCATATCGCCAGTGGGGGGGTCGAAGCCGCCTGCAAGCACGTCGTGGGCAGTCGGCTGGATCAGGCGGGGATGCACTGGCGCTGCAAAACTGCCGAAGCGGTCGTGGCATTGCGCGCCGCCATCTGCTCTACCGATCCCCCCGACCTACGGCCCTACTGCCGGATGGCTGCCTGAGATTGCCCGAATATTGAATCGCACCCCCGCGGTGGGGTGCGATTCACGATACAGGCAAGCAGGCGGTGCGGCGTGGGACCCGCCGTTCAAATGACGGTCTGCGCTCACCAAATCCACCTACCCCGAAGGCTTTCGGGGCCTGCGTGGGTTCGGTAAGGTGAAATCCGCGACGGGGGATTTCGCACCGCCAGACCTCAGTTTCAGCCGGGGGCCTGGTCGGTTGCTGGAACACAAAACGCGCCCTCCGCGGCGCTTCGATTCTCGGAACGGGCTGCGCGCCGCAGGTGCCGCAGTCACACGGGGCTCTCTTTCATCGGGGCTTCGTCTCGCTCCGGCAGCGCCACATCCTGGGGCAGCACGTGGCCGGCAGAGTAGGCGATGGTGAGCAGCGAGAGCGCGGTAGCAGAGGCGACGAAAGGCGCGCCGATCCACAGGTGCTTCGCCAGCACCCCGCTAAGGTAGGTCCCCGCGGCCACGGCGATCCCCTCCACCGACATGAACAGGGAAAATACCTGCCCGCGCTGCTGGTTCTCCACCTGCGCCATCACCAGCGCGTGCCAGGCCGGAAGAAGAAGCGCATAGGCCAGGCCCAGGATAGCCACGATGGGGATCGCCACCAGGAACCGGAGGGCGGGCCAGGGGACGATGGGCAGGGCGGCGGCTGTGAACAGCAGGCCACTGGTGACCGCCAGCCCGGTGATCACGGAGCGCCGCTTGCCCACACGATCCGCCATGCGGCCCAGCGGCGCCAGAAGGAGAGCCGCGGGCAGCCCCCCGATGACCATCAGCAAGGGGGCAGGAAGATCGGTGTTCTCCTCGATGTAGGTGGCGAAGATGGGGGCCAGCAGGCCGAGGGACATGGTCTGGATGAGCAGGCCGGCCGCCAGGGCTCGCAGCCGGCCGGCGCGGGCTGCGTCCAGGGGCAGATGCAGAGGCACCTCGGTAGCCAGGGCGCCGGGGATGACGGTGAGGCGCTGGGTCGACCAGGTTCCCCAGAGGGCAGCCAACACCCAGGCGCCGCAGGTCAGACCCCAGGTCCACGCCGTGCCGTTAAGGTGCTGGAAGTGGCGGTAGAGCAGGGTGTTGGCCACCAGGTATCCGGCGCCGAGCCCGGCCATCCAGGCAGTAAGTATGTTGCCCATGATCTGGCCACGGCGGCTCTCGGGGGTGCGGTTGACGAGCGCGGCGATGACCGCCGGCCAGAGAGGGGCGGCGCCCACGCCCTGGATGGCGCATCCCGCCAGCACCAGGAGCCGGTCGGGATGCACGTAGGTGGCGAAGTAGATCAGCCCGACGCTTAACGTGGATACAAGCAGCCCCAGGAGTAGCGGCAGCCGGCTGCCGATGCGGTCTACCAGGCGGCCTGAGGGAAGCTTGAGCAGCAGCTCGAAAAGGAAATAGAGGCTAAGGCCGCGGCCCACCCATTCCAGGTCCTGCTCCATAACGGGCCGCAGCAGCCCCCACAACAGGGCCCCGTGGGCGAATTCGGCCAGCCACAGGGTGCCGCAGAGGGACAGGACGAGCGGGGCAAACCGGCGGACGATGGCCACCTTCACGGCTCCACGCCCTCCACCAGCGCCGCCATTGCGCGGGCGGCGTCTTCGGTGGCGTAGGGACGGCGAACGGCGTGTGCGGCGGCGCGCATCCTCTTCAGCAAGCCGGGGTTAGAGCACAGAGCGATCAGACGCTGCCGCAGCTCCCGCTGGTTGCGCGCACTCACCGCTGCACCAACGTGCACCAGGTAGTCGCGGTTCGCGTGCTCCTGGCCGGGAATCGGCCGGTAGATCAGCATCGGTAACTCCATCGCCAGCGCTTCGGAAATGGTGAGCCCTCCCGCCTTGCTAACCATAAAGTCGCATGCTGCCATAAGTTCCGGCACGTTGTCCACGAACCCCAGGACGTGGAAGCGGGGGCGTCCGTGGGTCAGCGCCCGCAGGCGGCTGCGCAGGTGCTGATCCTGTCCGCAGACGAAAAATAGCTCCACCGGCAGGTCTTCGATGGCGTAATAGATATCGATCGCCTTGCGGATCATGCCCGCCGCACCCACCATCACCAGAACGCCAGGCAGCTCTGGCCGCACCCGCAACTGGCGACGGGCCGCCTGCCGATTTACCCCTTCGGTGAATCGCGGCACGATCGGAATCCCTGTCACACGAATGCGCTCGGGACGGATACCCCGCCGAATCAGCCCCTCCCGAACGCAGTCCGATCCAACCAGGTAAAGATCAACATACGGGTGAATCCACTGGCTGTGGATTACCAGGTCAGTGACCACCGTAGCCACCTGGCAGTCGATCAGCCCATCCCGCTTGAGGTCGGAGAGCGCCCCTGCAGGCGTCGGGTGGACGCACGCCACCAGATCCGCGGGGTGCTGGCGCAGGTAGCGCAGGAGCGATTGTTTTCCCAGATGGTTGATAAACTGCTGGGTGCGCGAGTCCGCGGGGATGTTGGCGGTTAGTTCGTAGAAGAAGCCGTAAACGGGCGGGAAGAGCCGGACACTCTGGACGTAGCTGAACTCCGTGGCGCGCGCGTACAGGGGGTGGACGAACCGGCTGAAGTAGTCGAAAACGGTTACTTGCCAGTGAGAGCGGCCGTGGGCCCACCACTGCGAGAGGGCCTGGGCGGCACTGCGGTGACCTCCTCCGTAGTTGCAAGAGAGGATGAGGGTGGAACAGGCACGTTGGCCCGCATAGGAAGGAGCAGCAGACGCGGGTAGCGGCAGGAAAGGAGCACTGACTGGATTGGAATAGATGAGAGCCATTGATGGATTCAACGCTCTTCGCCTACTACCGGCGGGCCACGTCCCGTAATCCGATGGGCGCCGCCGGGAATGTACCCATCCGACCTGACTCGCAGGCGCGCACCCCCTGATGCTACAGGCTGCGCTGTCGCTGGCTTAGACGCGCGTATGCTAATCTCTATTACGCCAAATGCGAGCCGCACGGGGTACGGCTGCCCCTGCCATCATCACGGGAGGTCAACCCGAACGGACGAGAACCCGGTCGGCGTGCCGACGCAGCCTGCAGGCAGCGGATCGCGCCCGATTATCAGCAACGCATCCGCAGGGGTCTGGCTGCATCGGTGGCGCGAGAACCACGTTTGCGCTCCGCAATCGGCCAGCGGAGCGTAATCGCGACGGCGCGTTTCATGTGTTCCGTGTCTAGTCGAGCCCGCCCACGCACGGGGACCCGGCAACGCTTGGCGGTACATCCTGCCCGGGCAGAGGCGGGCGCTGCCGACGGTTGATTTGTCAGCAAGGACCGGTTTCCCTGCTCAGGACTTGCGTTGATGGCGATACGGTGGCGTCAGGGCAACCTGCTTACTCGCCGATATCGCGAGGCGGCGTCCGGTATGCGGTACAACCAACGCACCCCGCTCTGGATGAGAGCGGGGTGCGGGGGGGTAGGATCCTGGCGGCGACCTACTCTCCCATCCCCCTCCGGGG
>JACQGL010000260.1 GCA_016199525.1 Armatimonadota bacterium | reverse complement strand
TAGCCTGCCCCGAAAGCTTTCGGGGCCTGTTGTCTCCTTGTTTCCTTCTCTCCGCCCCAGGGTATGGCCAGGATAGCAGCGGCCGCGCGGGCGCGGCCGTGGCAGGATCACCGCAGGGGGGAGGGTCTCGATTGTGGGCAGATGGCCGGCCAATCGCTTGATGGTGCTCGTCCGCATGACGGACCTCGAAGGCAAACGGGAGTTCCGCTTTCCGGACATCCGCGGCTGGCGCGTACTGAATACCACCGGACACCAGGTGGGTCGTGTGGAGGAGGTGTTCGTCGATCCCAATACGCTGGAGCCCGGGATGGCCCTGCTTCGCTACCAGAAGTTCCTGGACTTCAACACCAAGCAGCTACTGGTGCCGTGGCAGGAGATGCGAGTTGGCGATAACTACGTCCAGACGCGCTGGTCGGAGCGCGAGCTACTCCCCGAAACGGCGGCGCAGGTGCCGCCCGCAGAGCCGGCAACCGCGGTGATGAACGGCGTGGACGTACACATGACTCCTCATCCCGCGCCAGAGGGCTACAGCGATGAAGCGGTGGGGCGCCACGAGCTGCGCCAGGCAGCCATCGCCCGCCCCGCATGGCACACCGGCGTGGTAGAGCTGGAAGAAGAGTAGCGCACTGCAAACAGGAGCACTCACGCAAAGACGTGGAGACGCTGGTATGCCTTAAGTGGGCGTATCGCGCAGGTAGGCAGAGACGCGCTCGTAGGTGGGCGGGTCGATCCGTCCCGCGCGGTGCAGAGCATCCACCACCGCCGTCAGGGTGGTGAGACGGTGCAGGCGGATGCCTTGCGCTGCCAGCGTCTGCGCGCCGCCCTGCTCGCGGTCCACCAGAACGAGCACGTCCGTCACCGTCAGCCCCGCCTCTCGAAGCGGGGCCGCTGCCTCCAGCTTTGCCCCACCGCTGGTGATCACATCGTCGATGAGGATCACCCGCTCGCCGGGGGAGAATTCACCCTCGATCCGGCGTCCGGTCCCGTAGTTCTTCTGCTCCTGGCGCGCGTAGCAGAGCGGGAAGTTCCCCGACAGGGAGGCAGCTACCGCCAGCGGCAGCCCCGCGTACGGAATCCCCGCCACCCGGTCGAACGTCCCCAGCGACTTCAACGCCGCCGCCAGCAGCTCGCCGCACTGTCGCAGTACATCCGGATGGGAGATCACCACCCGCAGGTCGATGTAAACGGGGGATCGGGCGCCGCTTTTCAGGATGAACTCCCCGAATCGCACCGCGCCGATCTCGTGCAGCCGCACGCAGAACGAATCAAGACCTGCCACCGCCTGCCTCCTCTGTTGATGCCACGGAGCGCCCGTACGGGCCCCCGGTCTGGTCACAGTCCCGATGCGGTCGGGATAGCATATCATGGCCTAGCGGCGGAAAGGAGGGTTCGATGTCCACTGTGCAGCTCATCTCCGAAGAGGAGGCCACGGGAAAAGTTCGAGAGATCTTTGCGGACATCAAGGAGACAAAGAAGATCGACTTCGTCCCCGCCGTCTGGCGCGCCCTGGCCAACCATCCGGAGCACCTGGAGCGAACCTGGCGGCAGTTGAAGGCGATTATGCGGCCCGGACGCCTGGATCTGCTTACCAAGGAGATCATCGCGCTGGTGGTTTCGATTACCAACGGCTGCCACTACTGAATCTACTCCCATACCGCCGCCGTGCTGCGGCTGGGACTGGATCAGGAGGGGCTGAGCGAGCTGATCGAGGTGGCGCAGCTGTTCAACGGCTTGAACCGCGTCGCGGACGCATTCCAGCTGGAAGCCGATGTCCGCCCGGAGGGGGTATGAGCGTTCGGGGCGTCGTTTTCGACCTGGACAACACCCTGATAGAGACGAATGAATCCGCGCTGGCAGCGCTCGACGTGACCTGCGACCATCTGGAGGCGCGTCTGGGTACGGCGGTAGCGGCGGCCAGGGACACCTTCCTGTGCGTGTACATCGACCTGGAGAACGCGCTCATCGAGCGGCGGCGCCAGTTCGAGAGCGCCTACCAGGTCCGCGTGGAAACCTGGCGGCAGACGCTCGCTCATCTGGGGCAACCTGCCTCTCTGGCCGAGGAGATGGTCGAATACTATGCCGCGGAGCGCCGTCGGCGCTTCCGGCTGTATCCGGAGGTGCCTGCTGTTCTGGACGCGGTGACCGCGGCGTGGCCCGGTGCCATCCTCACCAACGGTTTCACTGACGTTCAGCGAGAGAAAATCGCCGCCGTGGGGCTGGGTCGCTGGCTGCCCACCGCGATCATCTCCGCCGAGGTGGGCGCCTGGAAGCCGCAGCCGGAGGCGTTCGCGGTGGCCCTGCGCGCCATTGGCTGCCGCCCTGAAGAGGCGGTAATGGTGGGCGACTCGTGGAAGCACGACATTGCCGGCGCCGCCCCCCTGGGGCTGCGCACCGTCTGGGTCAACCGCCGCGGTGCCCCTCCGCCGCGCGGACCTGAACCCAGTGCCGCCGTGGCGGACCTATCCCCTTTAGATCAACTGCTGCGCCACTGGAATGGCGAGTAGGCGGGCGTCCCCAAAGACTTTCAGAATGGCAGTGGTCGTTCCGTCCATAGGAAGGGAGCGGGGATGAACATCAAGGCGATTGCCATTGCGGGCGATGCCGGCTCGGGCAAGACAACCGCGGCGGGCGAGATAGCCGCGCGGCTGCCCGGCTGGCGAGTGGTCTCCACCGGGCAGCGCTTTCGTGAATACTGCCGTGAGCGCGGGATCGATCCATCGGCTATCGCCTCGCTCCCCGACGAGATTCACCGCGCCGCCGACGACGACATGCGCCGTCTCCTCGCCGGGTCCCAACGGGTGATTGCGGAGGGCCGGCTGGTTGGCTGGCTCGCCGCCGGCGATCCGACCCTCCTGCGCGTCTGGTGCGATGCCCCGCTGGATACCCGGGCCGCACGGTACGCCTTCCGCGAGGGGATAGATATCCAATCCGCGCGAGAGGAGATCGCCCACCGTGACGCCGCCGACGCGGAGAAGTTCCAGCGTCTCTACGGGATCGATTACCGAGACCCCCGCCTCTACGACCTGCGCGTGGATACGGGGCGGCTCCCCCCCGACGCAGTGGCCCGTGCGATCCTCGATCGGCTCCAGCGCGATCCCTAAGTCGCGCCGCGGGAGCGCTCCGATGAGGTCCCGCACGGGCCGTTTCCGTCCTTCCACCCGCCCGTACGGGCTACCGCGTCGCAGGATACCATTGCCTCTACCGGTATCGGTGGTACCGCGTGCGGCGTGCCGCCTCGCGCACCCTCTCCCGCCGCGAGGGTTTCGCGTTCTTGTAAAGCAAGTAGCCACCGCCGGCGAGCAAAAGACCGGCTGCCGTACTGCCGCGCAGTAGATTGTATACGCCCAACCCGCCCAGCACGTAGGCAGCGATCCGCTTCTCCTTGTGACTGGCCTCCGCCGGACGAGGGCCTATAAGGAGCGTGCCCACCGCCACGAGCACGACCAGCGTCAGCGAAATCCATCGTTTATGCATCGTAGTTTCCTTTAAGCGTCCCAGAGTGCGGCGCAGAGAACCAGGTACGATTTCCGCAACCGTCCGCCGTCAGGACTCCCGACCCGAACGGCGCCGCCGGGTTCCCGCCGATTTGCGGCCGGCGAGGGCGGAGGACCGAAGACGGGGGCGCTCCGCCGTCCGTCCTCCAGAAGGGCTGTGCCGGAACGGGCCACCACGTTCCGGCACAAGGTCCAGCGCCTCCGCCAAACACAACCGCGGGAGCGCCCCGATGCAGTTGGGGCGCTCCCGTCCGTCCCCTGGCGACAACGCCGTCTTCAGAAGCGATCAGAAGGCCGGCGGCGCCAGCGCCGACCCGCTTGCTAACCCCTTTAGCGGCGATGTCGTGCCTGGTGCGCCTGCCGACGCTCCCGATGGAACGCGCGGTGCTGGGCGCGCTGCTGCCGCCGGAACGTCCGCCGCTGCCCCATCACCCGCTCACGGGACGTGCGGCGCTCCGCGCGGACCTCCCGGTGGAACGTGCGTCGCGCCACGCGCCGCTGCCGGTGGAACGTGCGATGCGCCACGCGTCGCTGCCGGTGGAACGTGCGTCGCTCCGCGCGCCGCTGCTGGTGGAACGTGCGTCGCGCCACGCGTCGCTGCCGGTGGAACGTCCGATGCGCCACGCGCCGCGTCCGGCGGACCGCCCGACGGTGAGCCCGGTGCCCCGGGCTGCCAATGAGACCGTAGGTGCTGTAAGCTCCAGTCTGTGCGGCGGCTGTCCCGTACGGGAGCAACGTGGCCGCTACCAGGACAATACCAGGCCATAGCTTCCAGCGCATCTGTTCTTACTCCCCTTTCTACATGCACACAGGGGCTCCTATCGCTGGCGAGCATCTGCCAACGGGAAGGACCCCTCGGCAAAGGGCGGCCTGCCGATAGCCGTTCGGCGCGAATGGCGATGCTGAGGTTATCCGCCCCTTACGCCGGTATTTCCCCGTCCGGGAAGATCGCTACGCCTCGAGCCTCCGCGGTTGCTAAGGCTCATAGCGCGTGTGGCAGCCCCCGGAGTTCCCGCATCTGCGTTCTCCCAATTCGTTTCCCTCGCGCGCCATCGGTCTGATGTGTGTCCCGAAAGCTTTCGGGACGTGGGGCTTGCGGGCCTCTCACCCCATAATGCGGCTGCCAAGGTAACCGGCGGCGCAGACGGCGACCACACCCGCCAGGGCTACCACGGAGTAGAGGAGCAGGCGGAACCCATCGAGTTCGTTCCGCCGCCTCACGCGCCAGACCACCAGCAGCCCGAAGATCGCCAGGCCGGAGATCCCCGCCCACTGGTGGCGCGCCACTGCCGCTACCACCTCACCCTCCGAGCTCCGGAACGGGTTGCCCATCAGCCCGAGCGCCACCGTGGCGGCCGCCGCCCCTACCCCGAGGAGATGCGTCCAGAACGCCGTTTCGCGAAGCGAACGCTTCCGCGTCGCCCACCCAACCAGATCAAAGAACACGCTAGATAAAAGCAGGCCGATCGGGAAGTGCGCGGCTGCCATGTGGAGTTCAATCAGCGTAAATGCGGGCGCCGAGGTCTCGTCTTGCGCCACGGGTGGCGGCCGGCTCTGTGCCGCGTCCACCACAGGAGATGCGGCAGTTGAACCCACCGGGGCGTCGCGGGAAACGGACGGCAGCGGCCGCCCGGTCTCTTTCCCCGCCGCCCTTACGGATCGGCCCGGCGGTAGAGCATGCCGTCTGCCGGAGTGCGCCTGCGCGGGCACGCCCGGCAGTAACACCCCCACCAGCGCCACCAGAAGAAGAAACGCTCGCTTCATTGCTTTACCGTTGTTAACGCCCAGAGATCGCACCGCGCCGTCAATCCTCAGAACTTACGCTTGAGTTCGCACACAGTCACCACAGGGGGACTCCTTATCAAGCGCGCCACACTACGGGCAACCCTCAACACCCCAGCGTAGGGCGTACGCCGAAGTGAAAGCCCTGCCGGATGGCCCAGAACATCCCGGCACTGGCGGGGTGAAAAACCGTCTCTCGTACCGTCTTCGCCACCGGCCTTCACCGCCGACACCGTTCGGGACACATCCGGAGCGGACGGGGTTCCCATTCGCCTGAGGCCGCATGGACCACCGCGAAAGCCGCCCCGCACTCTGCAACACAACACGAGAGCGTTCGGACATCATCCGAACGCTCTCGCCGTGTGTTGCCCACCCGGGCTACCTTTACCAGTCTCTGTCGTAGTGGTAGTCGTCGTGGTCGCGATCTAGCCGGTCGTGCCCCCGGTCATGCCGGTACTCCAGCCTGTCGTGCAGCCGGTCGTGGGACCGCCGGCCGGCGAACGGGTGGCGGTAGTGCCCCCGATCGTGCTCCCAATCCAGCTGGTCGTGCTCCCGGTCGTGCCGGTACTCCAGGTCCCGGTGCACCGAGCGGTGGCTCCGGTAGGGCGAGTAGCGGCCGTAGCCGTACGAGCGGTGGCCATAAGACCGGTAGCCATAGCTATCACAGTAGTTATCGTGCTCCGCGGCGGCGGGCCGGGCAGCAAACAACGCCATCGCTCCCAGCCCCAGGGCAAGCCATGCCTGCCAGCGCATCTGCGCTCGCCTCCTTTCCAAGTGAAGTGCTGCTGTAGCGCCCGGGTGGCTCCGCAGCGATCAACGCAAGAGCCGATGCAGGTTTGACCTCGCACCTTCTCACCTATCTGGAACCAGAACCGCTCGCGCAGGTTGCCACCAAATTCTGATAGCGCTTGGAGCATGGAGCAGGCTGGCTCGCCTGCTCGCTAGATCCTGCGCCGCTTACTACTGGCGAGGCCGCAGCCGTGAAACGGGGACCGGCCTGAAAAGCGGACGGGGTTCCTCGGCGCACGTCTGTCCCCTGTCGCCGGTAGGCGGGCCCGAAGGCGACGCCGCCGACCAGGGTGTCGAGACGAGGAGGCAGCGTCGCAGATCGCTGAACAGTCGTGGCTCGCCTCTCTGATCCGCGACGGATTGGCAGACCGGAGGCTGGGTGCGAACCGGGTTCCGGGCAATTTCAGCAGGGGCAAATGCTTTTCCACAGAATCTAACCCCTCGGCCCCCTTCCCTGCCAGGGAAGGGGCGTATCCGTCACCGCAGCCATCCTCGTACACCGGATTCTCCTCTCTCCCTGTCGATCCCGATGAAACGGGGAGAGGTCCCGACTGCAGTCGGGACCGGAGGGAACGAGGGTGAGGTTCTGCTCTACCTGGCCGTTGCCTGGTTGCCCTGATCCATGATCCACAATCGCACCCTGCATCCGTGCGCCGGCAGGGCAGCGCATTACGGCTGGAGAAGTTAACAATTCGGGGCCGGCGTTCGCGCGAGTCCGCCTGCGCAGAGGGAAGCTACCCTTCTCAACGTCCTTGCTCTTTTAACCTGCGACCTGCTCCTGTTAAGATCCTGTTATAAGATAATAAGCGGCCAGTAGATGTACCGGAGACAGTTGTGCAACCCTCCCCTGTGATCACGACGATCGACGGCGATCGAGTCTACGAACTCCTGCGCCCGCGAGCGCGGTGGAACCTGCCCTCGGAGACGCTGGTTCGCGAAGCGGTCATCCACGGTGAAGGAATGCTGTCGCGGGACGGCGCCCTGTGCGTAATGACGGGCGAGTACACCGGTCGCAGCCCGTGCGACAAGTTCGTCGTCCGTCAGCCACCCAGCGAGGCGCATATCGACTGGTCCAGCCCGTTCAACCAGCCATTCGCGCCGGAGCAGGCGGAGGCGCTGGCGAAGCGGATGCTGGACTATGCCCAGCGCCTGCCGCGGCTGTACGGCTTCCTTGGCAGCGTGGGTCGCGGGGCGGCCGCGGTGCCGGTGGCGGTGCTCAACGAGTTCGCCTGGCACAACCTGATGGCACGGCACATGTTCGTGCGGCCCGCGCCTGGCGAGGTGCCTGCTCCGCCCGAGTTCACCCTCCTCTACCTGCCCGGCTTCGAGGCCGTGCCAGAACGCGACGGCACCCACAGCGAGGTGGCGGTCCTGTGCGATCTGGAGCGCCGACTGGGGCTGATCGCGGGATCGCAGTACGGGGGCGAAGAGAAGAAATTCTTCTTCTACCTGATGAACTACCTGCTGCCGCTTCAGGGCATCTTTCCCATGCACTGCTCCGCCAACGTGGGCGCTGGCGGGGATGTGAGCACCATCTTTGGGCTGAGCGGCACCGGCAAGACTACCCTCTCCACCGATCCGGATCGCCGTCTCCTGGGTGACGACGAGCACGGCTGGGGTCCGGAGGGGGTGTTCAACTTCGAAGGCGGGTGCTACGCCAAGCTGATCCACCTTTCGCAAGAGGGCGAACCGCTCATCTGGGAGGCCGTCAATCGCGCGGGCGCCATCATGGAGAACGTTCCCCTGCTCGAGGGCAACGTGCCGGACTTCGATGACGAGCGCGTGGAAAACACCCGCGGCGTTTATCCGCTGGACTTCCTGGCCAACGTGGAACTCTCGGGAATGGCAGGCCACCCGTCCGCCGTCGTCTACCTGGCGTTCGACGCCGCGGGCATCCTGCCGCCGGTCGCCGTGCTCGATGAACAGCAGGCACTCTACTGGTTCCTGGCCGGCTATACCGCGCGGGTAGCGGGGACGGAACGGGGCATGGGCAGCAAGCCGGAGATGACGTTCAGCCCCTGCTTCGGGGCGCCGTTCCTGCCCTGGCATCCCCGCAAGTACCTGGAGCAGCTGGAGAGATACCTCCACCGCCACCGGCCGCTGGTGGTGCTGATGAACACAGGGGCCATCGGGGGACCGTTCGGCAACGGCGGATCGCGCCCGCCGATCGCTGCTTCTCGCCGGATGCTTCACGCCGCCCAGAACGGCGTCCTGCGCCACATCCCCTGTGACCGCCACCCAGAGCTCGGGATCCTGGTGCCCCGTGAATGCCCCGGCGTGTCTCCCGAGCTGCTCTGCCCGCGCACGTTATGGCGGGGGGGCGACGTGGCCTATCGCCAGGCGGCGCACCAGCTGGTCACCGCCTTTCAGACCCAGGTGAATGACGTCTACGCCGGCTCCGTCCCACGCAAAGTGCTGGACGCCAGCCCGCGGCTGGGATGACACACGCGGAACGAGGACTGCAGAACAACGGGCTTTGTTCCGCGCTTCCTACGGCCGCTCCCGGACTTCCAGCCCCTGCCGGGCGATGCGATACGGAAGCAGTTGCGCCCCGTGCATTTCCAGGGCGGCACGCACATCTGCCTGTCGTCCCGCGCGCACGAAGGTAATCATGCATCCCCCGCCGCCCGCGCCGCAGATTTTGCTGGCGAGCGCCCCCGCCTCCCGTGCCGCGGCCATCATCCGGTCGATCGCGGGGGTGCTCACCCCCTCCGCCAGGCCCCGCCGGTTCTCCCACTCTTCGTGCAGCACGTCCGCAAACCCATCCAGATCGCCGCACAGAAGCACGTCCCGCATCGCCAGCGCCGTTCGCTTGATCGCGCGCATCCTCTCTCGAGTGTGGCCCGTCCCTTCGATGTAATTCCGCAGCATGTCCCAGTTGGTAGCGCCCGAGAAGTGGGAGATGCCGGTAAACGAGAGCAGGAGGCGGCTTTCGAGCTCGGCGATGGCGCGTTCATCCACCAGCAGCGCTTCCCGCCGGTTCTCACTCACCTCGAACCAGATGGCGCTCACGCCCCCGTAGACGGCGGCGTAGTAATCCTGCTTTCCCGTGGGAATGCCAATGTTCTGGGCCTCCAGGCAGGCGCCCCAGTCGATGAGCTGCTCCGGGTGGTAGCCGGAGCCATTGAGGGTGTTGAGCGCGCCGCTAAGCGCAATGAGCAGCGAGGAAGAAGCGCCCAGGCCAGAGCCACGCGGGGCCCGACTCTCTACCTCCACGTCCAGGCCGGCGGCCGGGCGATAGAACTTGATGATCCGCGCGCAGAGGTCCAGTGGCCCCCCGAACTTCAGGGCCTCCACCTCGTCCGCGTGCTCCTCCAGGCCGGTATCTACGGAGCGGATGTGCACCTGCCTATCGGCGCGTGGCCGCAGCCGCGCCCGGCCCCGGATATCGATGCCAATGTTGACCGTCAGCCCACCCTCCTCGAAGAGGTAGAGCGGATAGATATCCAGCGTTCCGCCGGCGAGGTCAATCCGGGTCGGAGCCGTCGCTTCCACGGTCATAGGGTTCTCCTTCAATGTTGGGGGCGCCTGCGGTCCCGAAAGCGTTCGGGACGAGGGCGAGCCCGTGCTCGCGGAGCCACCGGCGGGCCTCCTCCGGCGTGGCGATCCGTCCGTCGGCGCGCTCTTCCTCTACCGCTTCCAGGAGTCGGCCGATCCAGGGTCCGGGCTTCAGGTTTAGCAACCGCATCACGTCTCGACCGCTTACCAGCGGCGCTGCAGGCTGGCTCTGGCGGCGTAGCGCTTCGGCAAGGAGCGCACCCCAGGCCAGGTGATCCTCCCGGGATGCGGCCAGCAGCACCGCCCCGGGGCCGCCATCTCGCGCACGGCGGAACAGGCGATACCGCTCCCGCGGCAGGACAGGCCACCGCCGCACCAGAGCGAGCGCCTCCGCGGCCCCCGTGAGGACGCGCGCCATCATTTCCCCCTCCTTCGCGCTGAGGCGCAGTGAGCGGTGGATGCGGTGCGCCAGCGCCACGTCAACGATTCCTTCGCGGCCGCCTACCAGTGACCATTCCGCCGCCGCCCAGCGCAGCAACTCCGCGAACGAGCGCGGGGCGGAGTACTGCTGGCGCACGTAGTCTTGCACCGCCGGGCCGATGTCCGGGTCCTCCTCTGCCTGCCGAACGTGCGCCAGAAAACGAGCCAGGAACGCGGCAGGCGCCGGACGATCGGCCACCAACGGTGGCCGCGGAGCATCGGGGGCGACCCCCGGCCAGAGACCGAGCGAGACCAGGTCTGCCAGCCCATCCGCCGCGGTATCGGTGGCCAGGAGTAGAAACAACTCGTCGCGCACGCGCTCCCGCGATGCCGTTCCCAATAGGGGAGCACACTCGCGCACTCGCCACTCGGTCCATGGATCGATCTGATAACCGAGCTGGTGCTTGAAGCGCACCGCCCGCAGCGTGCGCAGAGGGTCGGCCACCGGCGCTTCCGGAGCGCAGAACCGCAGGCAGCCCGCGCGCAGGTCTGCCAGGCCGCCCAGCGGATCGATCACTGCGGCTTCGGGGCAGAGCCCCGCGAGCACTGGAATCGCCAGGGCATTCACGGTGAAGTCGCGCGCCCGCAGGTCGTCCTGGATGCTCCCGCGCAGGGGGGCCAGATCGAGCTGCAGCCCCGGCGCGCGAGGGAAGACGATCCGCGCCACACGATCTTCCTCGCGCAGCCAGAACAGTGCTCCCCGTCCCGATCCCGATTGCATCGGGAGGACCACCTGCTGGCCGACGGCCCATGGGTCGCCGGGGAGGACCACGTCCACGTCTTTGAGGGGCATTCCTCGCAGGCAGTCGCGCACGCACCCGCCCACGAAGTAGGCGCCCGGGGCAACAGCAGCGAGCTGGCGGGTTATACGCGTGAGGAAGTCAGCCACAGGATCAATCGATCGCGGAGTTGGATGAGTGCGGCCTCGCCGCCGAGAGCTTGCGCAGCGAGGAGCAGCGCGCCCAGCGCTGGCGGACCCAGGGGGCGCTGCAGGCAGAGCCGGCTGCCGCGCTTCGCGAGGGCGGCGGCCAGCGGCCCAACGAGCAGATCGCCCGCATTCGCCAGGCCTCCCACGAGCGCCACCGGCGCCCGCGGACCTAACACACCCCCTAACCGACGCTCCACGGCCGCCGCCAGTTCCGACAACGCCGCGCCCGCTTCCTTCAATAGCGTGCAAGCCAGAGGATCGCCGGCAGCGGCGGCGCGCGCCACCTTCTCCGCCAGGGAAGCAACACGGGCGCGGTCCCAGCCCGCAGCAATCACCCCTCGTACCCACACGGCGGGCGATTCCGAGCCGGCCAGCTCCGCCACCAGGCGGCCGCGCGGGCCGCGCCCATCTGCGGCGCGAGCCACCGCTGCCAGAGCCTGCCGACCGACCCAGTAGCCACTCCCGCGGTCGTCCACCAGGGGTCCCCAGCCACCCGCACGGGCATCGCTACCGTCCGGGCCTCGCCCATAGGCCACGGAGCCGGTACCGGCTACCAGCACGACACCGGGATGCCCGCCGAACGCGCCCGCCCAGGCGCCCAGCAGGTCGGTCTCCATCCGGATGTGGGCGGTGGGCCACCGATCGTGCAGCCAGGCAAGGGCGGCTGCCGCGTGGCGCTCCGGGTGATAGCCGGCAGCGCAGACGCACACCGAGGCGATCGGGGGCATCCCATTCGCCGCCGCCGCTGCTTCCACCGCCGCCATGCAATCCGCCACCGGCAGCGAGGACCAGTTGGCGCCCTCCGCCTCGCCCGTGTGAACCGCCTCCGGGTCGCCGGCCCGCACCAGCCAGGCCCGGGTACGGGTGCCGCCCGCGTCTACGCCGAGGAGCCAGGCATCGTCCGGTAGAGCCATAGGTCGCTCACCTGCTTCTGAAACTGATACTGTACGGTCCCCCACTCTGCAGCGATCTCACGCGGGTCAACACCCGCATCGATCGCCTCCCGCAGGCGCGAGGTTCCCGCCAGACGGTCCACCGGGTAGTACCAGGAGTTGCCGGCTGCGGATGCCGTGTCCGGCCGCCGGCGACGTGCTTGATGCAGATCAGGCGGGGGAATCTGCACCTGGGTCCAAAGGGCTGGCTGGGAGCGCATCGGTCCCGTACGGGCATCCGTGCGCCCAGACTCGCCCCGTACGGGCCAGGCGAACGCCTCCGGGCGCAGGCGCCGGATGACAGACAGGATGGCCACTCCGGTGAGCACGGGGCGAAACGCCCCCCCATCGGTAACGTGCACCTGCGTGCCCTGGCAGGTCTCGCCCCCGTACTTGGAGGCCGTGGGGCGGAAGAAGACGGGGCGGAAGCGGCAGCCGGGCAGCGCCAGGGCGCTGAGAGCCGCCGCGAGTTCCATCGCATCCAGCCAGGGCGCGCCCAAGATCTCAAACGGCAGGGCGGTGCCGCGCCCCTCGGAGACATTCGTTCCTTCCAGCAAACACGTGCCCGGGTAGACGAGCGCCGTCTCCGGCGTGGGCATGTTGGGCGAGGGGGCCACCCAGGGGAGCCCGGTCTCCCGCCAGTACTGGCCTCGCGTCCAGCCCTCCACCCGCACCACCACCGGCTCCTCACCTGTCCCCAGGCGATGGAAGAGCCGCCCCAGCTCCCCCAGCGTCAGGCCGTGCCGGATGGGAATGGGAAAGCGCCCTACAAACGAAGCGTGCGCCGGTTCCAGCAGCGGGCCCTCGCACTGCACCCCGCCGATCGGATTCGGGCGATCCAGCACCACCACCGGAATCCCCGTTTCTGCGGCGGCATCCATCACGTGGGAGAGCGTGGTGGTGAAGGTATAGAACCGTGCGCCGACATCCTGGAGATCGAACAAGATGGCGTCCAGCTCCGCCAGCGTTTCCTGTGGAGGGCGGACCTGCTCTCCGTAGAGGCTGACCACCGGGATCCCGAGGCGCGCGTCGATATCCGACGGCACCGGCTGCCCATCGGGAGCGTCGCCGCGCACGCCGTGCTCGGGACCGAACAGGAGGGCGAGTCGCGCGCCCGCAGCAGCCAGCGCCTCGGGCGCGGGATCCAGGTCGGCGGTGACCGCGCTCGGATGCGTTACCAGGCCCAGGCGACCGTGACAGAGGCGCTCCCACACCTCCGGCGAGACGTCAGGTAGCAGCGTGTCGGCGCGCAGGGCCGCCACCAGGCGGTGCAGACCGGGCAGGCAGCGGGGGGTGGGCATGGCGCTTATTCCGGGCGGGTAAGTTCGAGCACCTGGGTAGCGAGCAGGCGCGCCCGATCTGCCGCGCGGAGCGCGATGTCCCACTCGCCAGGCTGCGAATGGGCGCGGCCCATCAGAAGATTGAGCCGCGCATCCTCCACCCTCGCTAGGAGGTGGTGCTTATCCGGCTGCTTGTCGACGGCATCCTCCGCTAGATCTACCAGCTCTGCTGTCACCCGCAGCCGTTCGCGCGCCAGGGCTGGCCGCCCCACGCGCGGTTCCAGCCGTTGCAGGGCCCAGAAGAAGAGGTCGCGCGTCTCTGGCCGGTCCGCGTTCCGCGGGAGAAGCAGGTGCGCCGGCAGGTAGAGGCAGGCACCGCGGAGCACCGCCGCAGGGGCCGCATCCTCCGCCGCGCCCCAGCGGGCGAGCACCACCGCGCCTTCCAGGGGTACGACCACCGCCGTCATAGGGGACGCCAGGGAGGCGGTGGCCCCTCCGTACGGCAGCCAGCCCGGGTTCGGATCCACGATCCGGATTGGCTGGGGCGCCGCAGCACGCCAGCCAATCGGCCGGATGCCAAAGGCGGGTGCGAGCGTACAAAGGGGATCGCGGCCCGGCTCCGGCTCCCGTCGTAGGACGCCCCAGTAGAGGCCGAGCAGCCGTCCCTTCTGCGCGGCGAAATCCGCCAGCGCCTCCGCCGCCGCCTGGGTGCGCACGGCTGACAGCGGCACTACCACCAGCGTCAGGCCCTGTAGACTCGCGGCGCTCAGCTGCTCCCCCGACAGGCGGCGCGATTCGACCCCCACATCCGCCAGCCACCGATGAATCGCAGGCGCGTCCACCACTCCCACCGTCGGGGACGGGGACTGAGATCCGACCAGGAGCCCGATGAGAAGCAAAATGGGTGGCATGGCGCTCTGTGAGTTGGCGAGATCCCCGCAGGTCGGGACGCAGCCTGCCGGACGATGGCTCGCCGCCAGAGAACCGGCGTCTCTGTCGCTCAGTTCCCCATCGGTGCTCCCGGCTCCTGGTGGCCATCCTGGCAGAGGGATGGCGGGAATACGGATTGCAGAATGGGAGAGCGGAGGAAGGGGAGTCCGCGCCTTCACCTAACGCCGCTACGCCGCGTTCCCCATGTCACGCTTTGCGTTTCAGATCATCGGCTGCCCGCCAGTGAAGGCACCGGCGCCCCCGGCCCCGATGCTTCGCCGGAGAACAACCGCTGTCCGCAGGAACGACCGTTGCCGTTGAGAGCCGGCTGGCTTCCCCCCAGCAGCATATCGGGCCCGATCGGGCTGAACTCCGTGGCCGCCAGCTTCAGCTCCTCGGCGGTGCTGGACGGGAAGGAAAGCACTTCCACCCGCACGCCCTGAGCCTTGAGCATGCTGACCAGCTCGACGAAATCGCCGTCGCCGCTCACCAGCACTATGGCATCCAGCCGGTCCGCCATCGAGATTGCGTCGATTGCCATCCCCATGTCCCAGTCGCCCTTTGTGGTCCCATCCGGGCGCGTGCGGAGCATCTTCGTCTTTACCTCGTAGCCGATCTGTCGCAGCGTGTTGATGAAGCTGGTCTGATCGATCTCGGGCGTCTGGACGATGTAGGCGATGGCACGGACCAGTTGCCGATCCTGCACGGCGGCGTCGAGTAGCTTCTGAAAATCGAGCTTGGCGCGGTACTGGTGCTTGGCGGAGTAGAACATGTTCTGCACGTCCACCAGCACGCCTACCCGCTGATGCCTGGCTACCAAGGAAGACCTCTTCGGGGTGAATGCCCGGTCCCCATCGGAACGCGAGCGCGTGGTCAAACGATGGGTGAGGGCACAATGAAGCCCCTCACCATGCATAGATGTCGGCGTGCGCGCGTGAGAGGCTCACTGAAGGACGATGAGCGGCGCCTCTGCGAGGTGGCAGCGGACCCAGTGCTCCGGCCGGAGCTCACGCAGGGCAGGCGCTTCCCTGCGGCAGATCTCTTCCGCCAGCGGGCAGCGCGGCGCGAACCGGCAGGGCCACTCGCCGGGACCATCGGTCTCCCCGCGACCGGCAGGCCCCGAACGCTTTCGGGGCTGGTCCGGGTCCGGAGGCGGGATGGCGCGGAGAAGCGCCTGGGTGTAAGGGTGCAGGGGGCAGGCGAACAGCTCGTCCGTCGGCGCTGATTCGACAATCTGCCCCTGAAACATCACCGCGACGCGGTGGCAGAAGTGGCGTACAATGGTGAGGTCGTGAGCGATGAGCAGGTAGGTCAGCCCATACGCCTCCTGCAGGTCCTGCATCAGGTTCAGGATTTGGGCGCGGATGGAGAGGTCGAGGGCGGAGACCGGCTCGTCGGCAACGATGAGCCGTGGCGCGAGGGCCAGAGCGCGGGCGATCCCGAGCCGCTGCCGCTGGCCGCCGCTGAATTCGTGCGGATACTTGCGCAGGGCCGATTCCGGCAGGCCCACTTGCGCCAACACCTCCTGCACGCGCGCCTCGCGGGTGGCGTGGCTGCCCACGCGGTGGATTTCCAGCGGTTCCAGCAGCGTGGCGCGCACCGTCATACGCGGGTCGAGGGACGAATAGGGGTCCTGAAAGATGATCTGCATCTCCCGCCGCAGCGCGCGCATCTCGCCGCCGGGGAGATCGAAGAGGTTGCGCCCGTCGAACAGCACCCGGCCTGCCGTGGGTCGGATCAGGTTCAGTACGCACCGCGCCAGGGTCGATTTCCCGCAGCCGCTCTCCCCCACCAGGCCGAACGTCTCGCCCGCCGAGAGGGCGAAAGAGACGTCGTCCACCGCCAGGATGGCGTTTCCCCGCCCGGGATAACGCTTGGAGAGGCGATCCACCTGGAGGAGGGAAGAAGATCCGCCCGGCGCGCGACTCACAGCTGCCTCCCGGGATCGCTCACCAGCTGCGCGCGCGCCTCTCGGGCGGCCTCCAGACCGCGGCTCAGCGCCTCGCCGTCACCTGTGGTGATGGCCTCCCTCAGCCACGCCAGCGCTGCCTCAAAGCGGTCCAGCGAGGCGAGCAACGCCTCACGGTTGCTCAGGCAGATGTCCCGCCACACGGGCGCAGGACCATCCGCCACGCGGGTGGTGCTGCGGAATCCGGATGCAGCCAGCCGGCGCAGCAGGTCGAGTGGGAGGTCGCCGTCGGGGCCCGCCGCCGAGGGCCCGGCGGCGGTGGCGAGTGCGGCGGCCACCACGTGCGGCAGGTGGCTAATACGAGCCACCACAGCGTCGTGGAGTTCGGGATCCAGCCGCAGTGGCTCGGCCTCCACCGCGCGCGCGAGCGCTTCCAGTTGTGCCAGCGCTTCCGGCGATGTTTGCGCGTCGGGCGTCAACACCCAGCGGGCGCCGTGGAAAAGACCTCGCCGGGCGTGCCGGACGCCGCCTCGCTCGGAACCCGCCATCGGATGCCCGCCGATGAACTCCACGCCGGGAGGTAGTAACGGCGGCAGGGCGCGCACCAGGTAGGCCTTCGTGCTGGCCGCGTCGGTAACCAGCGCTCCGGACGCAAGCGCGGGCGCCAGCCGCCGTACCAGGGGCGGCATGGTGAGCACCGGCGTGGCGAGGACTACCAGGTCCCCTTCCGATAGCCTCGGGAGCGCTTCCGGATCAAGCGTTGCTTCATCCACCGCGCCCACCGCCAGAGCCTCACGGATGGTTACCTCACGGCGAACCAGTCCGACCACCCGCCGGGCCAGGCGGCGCTCGCGGAGGTCCATTCCCAGCGATCCCCCAATCAGCCCCACGCCCGCGATAACTACCCGGTCGAACAACAACTTGCGCTCCTGTAAGCCGTCAGTCCCGAAAGCTTTCGGGATCGTTGGCAGTTGCCAGCATTCGAACGTTTCAACCGTCCCCCCCGACCCATGCACCTGACCCGGAGCCGCCTACCCACCCCGGTCGTGCTTGAAGTTGAGACAGTAATGGTGATGTACATTCGTGACGAACTCGGCTGGCCAGCCCCAGCAACCCAGCCGCTTGTTATCCTGCAGCCACAGGCGCTCTCCCTTGAAGGTATAGACGCGAGAGAGACGGGCGGCCAGGTCCCACGCCAGCGGCCGCACCTCGCCGGAGCGCACGCGCACGTTCTGCGCCACCACGGTCAGGTAGCGACCCGGCGCCAGCAGGCGGCGCAGATCAGCCAGGATGGCGGTCAGCGCGTCCAGGTAGCCGTCGTAGTCGGTGATGTTCCCCAGATCCTGTGCGTCCTCCGAATAGGTGGTCCGCAGGCCGCGCGCCTGGCGCTCCTTCTGGGCGGAGCGCACGTTGCCCCGCGTGTGCCGGAGCATATCCCAGTAGGGGGGCGAGGTGAGCACGTAATGGACCTCCTCCACCCCCGCGGCGCGGCAAAGATCCACCGCCTGGCGCGCGTCCCCCTGCAGCACCCGGCGCGACGCCCGCGGTTCACCGTAAGCCCGCGCCCGTGCCGCAAACTCCGGTAACAGCTCCACGCCCACCCCTACCCGATCGCACGCCTCCGCGGCCACCAGGGCGCTACCCACGCCGCAGAACGGATCCAGCACCACCTCTCCCGCCCGCGTGAAGAAGCGGATGAACTCCTGCGCCATCGCCTCGGGAAACTTGGCGGGGTGCTCCAGCTCGGCGCGGCGGCGCGGTGGCGGGTTGCAGACGTACCAGCTCTTGGTGAACCGCATCCAGGCGCGGACGTCCAGGTCGTTGAGTGGAGGCCGTTTCGTTCGCGGTGCCACAGGAGCTGCAACTGCGAGGCGTCATCCCTATGCCGTGGCGGCAATCCGCTCATCCGCCAGCGCTGCCGAAAGCGCGCCGAGGAAGCGCTCGTTCTCCGCGGCGGTGCCCACTGTCACCCGCAGCCATGTGGGTAGGCCAAAGATATCTCCCGTGCGGACGATCACGCCACGGCGCAGCAGCGCCTGAAAGACCGGCACGCACGGCCGTCCCACATCCACCAGGATGAAGTTCGCCTGCGAGGGCACCCAGCGCAGCCCCAGACGCGCAAACCCTGCAGTGAGCTGCACCAGCCCCTCCCGATTGGTCCGGCGCGAGCGTTCCACCTGCTCGCGGTCCTCCAGACTGGCCATCGCCGCCGCCTGCGCCAGGGAGCTGACATTGAACGGCTCCCGCACCTGGTGCAGCGCCGCAATGATCTCTGGCCGCGCTATTCCGTACCCCACCCGCAGCCCCGCGAGCGCATAAATCTTGGAAAACGTGCGCAGGACGACCACGTTCCTCCCCTCGCGCACGTAGGGCCAGGTCTGCGGATAATCCGGCGACGTTGCGTACTCGCAGTAGGCTTCGTCCACCACCACGATAGCGCTTTCGGGAACCAAATCCAGGAACCGACGCATCTCTGCAGCAGCGACAATGGTCCCCGTAGGGTTGTTCGGGTTGGCGATGAACACCATTCGCGTGCGGGGGGAGAGCCGCTCCGCCATCGCCGCCAGGTCGTAGCGGAAATCCCGCAGGGGCGGGGCGATATACTCCGCCTGGTTCAGGATCGCGGCGCTCTGGTAGCGGACGAACGTCGGCTCGCAGGAGAGAACCTCGTCCCCCGGGCGCAGGTAGGCCAGCCCCAGGAAGTGGATGATCTCGTCCGACCCATTGCCAGCGATGAGGTACTCGGTTGGCACGTCCCAGTGCCGCGCCAGCGCCTGCACCAGCGAGTAGCAGCTGCCGTCCGGGTAGAGGCCCACGTGCGCGGCGGCCGCCTGCATTGCCGCGAGGGCCCGCGGCGAGGGTCCCAGCGGATTCTCGTTGGACGCCAGCTTGATGACGTCCGTCAGCCCCAGCTCCCGCTTCACCTCTTCGATCGGCTTGCCGGGGGAGTAGGGGATGAGGCGCTGAACGTGTAACGGCACGGAAGGCGGCTGCGCCATAACTTCCTCCGGAGCGAGGTTAGAGCGACCGCAAGGTCGCCTACCGCGCCATCTTATCATGCGCGGCGAGGGCGGAGCAAGACGAAACGCAGCGTCGGGGCTTAGGTATCGGGATGTGCGGATTAGACCCGGGACGGAATGGGCCATTCCGCCGTCTGCACTCCCCTACTCCGCCTCCGGATAGGAGCCCAGCACCTTCACATAGAGGCACTGCTGCTGAAACTGCGCCAGCGCACGCCGCATGGCGGAGTCGGCCCCCGTTTCCACGTGCCCCTGCAGGTCGATGAAGAACACGTACTCCCAGGGGGTGAGCTTCGTGGGCCGGGACTCGATCATCGTCATGCTGATGTCGTACTTCTCAAACGGAGACAGGGCGCGATAGAGGGCGCCCGCCTCGTGACGGACGGCGAACAGGAGGGAAGTCTTGTCCTTGCCTGTAGGCGGCGGCTGAATGTGGCCGAGCACCAGGAACCGCGTCCGGTTGCGGGGGTTATCCTCGATGCGCTCTGCCAGGATGTTCAGGCCGTAGAACTCCGCCGCTGTCTTGTTGGCAATCGCCGCGGCGCCCGCCTCGTGCGCCGCGACCTCCGCGGCGCGCGCCGTGGTGGTTACCTCCACGAGCTCCACGTGCGGCAGGCTGTGCGCCAGCCAGGAACGGCACTGGGCGGTAGCCTGGGGCATCGTGTAGACGCGCTGCACGTCCGCCAGCGAGCTGGCGTGGGAGAGCAGGTGGTGGTGGATCTGCACGTAGACCTCCGCGCAGATCAGCAGATTCGTTTCCAGGAAGCTGTCCAGGGTGTGCGTCACCACCCCTTCTGTGGAGTTCTCCACCGGCACCACGCCGAAGTCCGCGTGGCCCTGCTCTACCTGGGAGAAAACCCGAGAAATCGTCTCCGCAGGCACGTAGCGCGCCTGACCGCCGAATCGCTGGCGGGCGGCCACGTGCGTGTTACTGGCGGGTGGCCCCCAGTAGCTGATGGTCGTGGGGCGCTCCAGCGCGCGGCAGGCGGAGATGATCTCGTGGTAGATGGCGCCCATTGCCTCTTGTTCGATGGGCCCCTGGTTCACACGCAGGATGTGATCCAGCACCTCCGCTTCCCGCGCGGGCGCGAAGGTCGCCAGCTCTGTATCCTCCTTGACCTGCCCGATGGCGCGCGCGCACTCCGCCCGCTCGTTCAGCAGGCGGACGATCTCCTCGTCCAGTTCGTTAATGCGCTGGCGGTACGCGTTGATATCCATCCTGTGCCTCCGGTTCGGCACTCACATTCGCCAGGAGGCGGAGCCATTCCTTGGCCGGGGGAGCAAAGGGGTTCGCAGCCACCCTGTGGAACCGTTATAGCGACATCGGGAGCGATGTGTCCAGGTCAACCCGGTTGAACTACCACCGGGTGTGAGATACGATATAGCGCGGTGAGCGGGCCGCTTCCCGCCCCTGAACCGCTCCTTGCTAATTCGGGCACTCTCCCGCTCTGGTTGACGGTCTGGAACCGGCACACGGAGTTGCTACGCAGACCTGGCTCATAGAAGCGCGGGCCGCACGCGCACGCTTTCCGATCTCCCCGGGAGTACAGGAACATGCCCAACGGATGGTTCCGCCGCCGCAAGCAGCCAGATCGCGCCGCTAGCGCCCGGGCGCAGGATGTACCGGAGGGTCTCTGGCAGCCCTGCACCCGCTGCCGGGAGCTGCTCTTTACCCCCGAGCTGGAACGCAACTTGAAGGTGTGCTCGCGGTGTGGCTACCACTTTCCCCTTAGCGCCCGGCAGCGCGTGAGTCTGCTCCTCGACCCCGACTCCTTCGTGGAAACGGATACCGACCTGGAGACCCTGGACCCGCTCCATTTCCCTCGCTACCTGGAGCGGCTGGCCCACTACCGCGAGGTCACCGGGTTGAAGGACGCGGCGCTGTGCGGCGAAGGGACCGTGGAAGGTATTCCCGTGACCCTCGCCGTCACGGATGCAGGCTTCTTGATGGGCAGCATGAACACGGTGGTCGGGGAGCAGATCACCCGCACGGTGGAGCGCGCCACCGATCGCGGGTGGGCCACCATCCTGGTCTCCGGCAGCGGCGGCGGCGCCCGCATGCAGGAGGGCCTGCTCTCCCTGATGCAGATGCCGAAAACCAGCGCCGCCCTCGCGCGCCACCATGCCGCGCGCCGGCTGGCGATTGTGATCCTCACAGATCCCTCCATGGGCGGGGTGCAGGCCAGCTGGGGATCCCTGGGGGACGTTATCCTGGCCGAACCCGGGGCGCGCGTCGCGTTCGCCGGCCCGCGCGTTGCCCAGCAGGCCGGCGTTCAGAAGCCGCCCCCTGACTACCAGACGGCGGAATTCTGCTTCCGACACGGCCAGCTCGACCGGGTGTGCCCCCGCCGCGAGCTGCGCGACACCGTGGCCCGATTGCTGCGCTTTGCCGCCGTGCCCGTCCGCTCCGCTCACCGGGGCCACCCCGTTCTGGCGCGCTAAGGGCTGCTGGAGGCCCGGATGCCGGAAAACATCCTCGAATTCGAGCAACCCATCGCTCAGCTGGAGGCGCAGATCGCCGAGATCAAGCGCCTTACCGCTGTGGAAGGCGTGGATCGCGGCGAGGAGATTGCGCTCCTGGAGGCCCAGGTCGAGCAACTGCGCCTGAAGATCCTGGGTGACCTCACCGCCTGGGACCACACTCAGATCGCTCGCCACCCGAAACGACCCTACGCGCTGGACTTCATCCGCCTGATGTGCGATGACTTCCTCGAACTCCACGGCGACCGCCTGGCAGGCGACGACGGAGCGATGGTCGGCGGCATCGCGCGCATAGGGGAGCAGCAGCTGGTGGTTACCGGCCAGCAGAAGGGGCGCGATATCCACGAGCGGCAGCGTCGAAACTTCGGCAGCGCCCGGCCGGAAGGCTACCGCAAGGCGCTGCGCCTGATGCGTCTGGCGGAGAAATTCGGCCGGCCGGTAGTCTGCCTGGTGGATACGCCCGCCGCAGATTGCAGTGTGGCCGCCGAGGAGCACGGCATCTGCGAGGCGATCGCCCACAACATGCGGGATATGTTCCTGCTTACCGTGCCCATCATCGTGGCCGTCATCGGCGAGGGCGGCAGCGGCGGGGCCATCGGGATCGGCGTGGGGGACCGCATACTGATGCTGGAGCACGCAATCTACTCCATCATCCCGCCCGAAGGCTGCGCTGCCATTCTCTGGAAAGATCCCAAGCGGGGTCCCGAGGCCGCCGATCAGTTGCGCCTTACCGCCCAGCATGCCCTGGCGTTCGGTGTGGTGGATGAGATTGTGCCCGAGCCCCTGGGAGGCGCCCATCGGGACGTGGATGCCACGGCGCGGGCCCTCAAGGACGCCGTCTGTCGCCACCTGGATGAACTCTCCGCCATCCCTGTGGAACAGCTCCTTCGCCAGCGCTACGAGCGGTTCCGTCGCCTGGGACCCGTCCTCGATCCTCGCGCAGCCGGGCAGGCTGCGTGCGATGGGCGCGTGGACGGGGACGGCGCCGAACCTGCCCGATAGCGCCGGCTTCTCGTCTGCACGAGAAC
>JACQGL010000259.1 GCA_016199525.1 Armatimonadota bacterium | reverse complement strand
TACATAGGGAGTGATCTATACAGGTAGCTACATAGCATGGTATACTGCTACCAGTCGAAAGTCAACGCCTGGGGTGGCGCGGGGGCGAGATGCCGAAGACAGAACCAGCGGCGGGCAAGGGGCAGTTGGGCTTCGCCGCGTGGGTGCTCCCCACGCGCCAGAGGGCCAGCGGCCCAAGGCCCGGAGGACACAGCCCCGTGATGAAGTGACACGCCAGGCTCACTCTTGCAGACGTTGGGCCAGGCTATGTCTCGCTTGCGCCAGCAAAGCCCGGACTGTCGCCATGGGCATGCCCCAGCGCTGCGCCATCTCCCGCACGGTTAACCCCTCTATATAGCGTTGCACGAGCACTGCTCTGAGCCGCGGTGGGACGACCTCATGTATGGCTTGTTCCACTCTGCCTAGCGCCTCCGCGCGCAAGAGGAGCTCTTCGGGGCTGCGCCCACTGTCGGGAAGGATGCCTTCTAGAAGCGCTTCACGGCGAGCACTGCTCTCGGTCAGCTGCCCTCTTGCTCTTCGCACGACGTCCCACCGAAGGAAATCGCGGGTCACCCGCAAGGCGATAGCGTATAACCAGGTTGCAATCCGCGCCTCGCCCCGAAACTGAGCGATATTCGCAAAAGCGCGGACAAACGTCTCTTGGACGAGATCTTCGGTGATGGCCTGGCGATCGGGCTCTCGCGGCAGGTGGCGGGAGATCAACCGGTGAAGCCGCTTGCCCATAGTGTCATACAGGGCACGCCATGCCTCGGGATCTCTCTGTTGCAGAGCACTGAGGGGCACGCCCTCTCTAGCATCCGCAACCGGCACGGCTTTCGGAGGTTCCGAGGGCTCTTGCAGTTCCGCATCGACGACACCAAATTCTGCAAACTGGCCTGCCTGGATCGCCCACAATAACTTTCCGCCTGCGCTGGCAACAGTTCAAGCGTGAGCTTGACACTGCTCCGGCGTTTCTTGGTAATCCGCAGCTCGTCCTCCATCTGGAGAAACTCGCGCATTGCCCGCAGCAGGCGCTCTTGATCCGCTTCCGTGTACTCATCGAAGTCCCGATTGATGGTAATTTCTATGCCGATTGTGGCGCCGCGCCCCGCGGGGGCAGCTCCAACCGGCCCGCCCCCTGCTGCCGGTTCACTGCCTAAGCGCCATGGCGCCGCCGCCCGGGAAGCTGCCGCATCGGCATCCCCAACTGGGGCACTCGCAGGAAAGCGCGGTCGCTCTCGCCCTGCACACAGCGCCGCTCCCGGAAAAGCTGGCGGGCTCTGCGGCTTGGCGCGCGCGCGGCGCACACCAGCCAGGAGGGTTGCCTGCGCACCCGCTTCGTCCAGCTCCATGAGGTCAATATAGACGATCGGGCGTAGCAGGCCCTGCAGGTCACACGCGCGGACACGTACTGGCAGCAGCGTGCCCCGTTCCCCCGTGGGATCCTGCGTAACGGCCGCGGCCCACTCGGGCTGCGTATAGAGTGCGGCAAGGTAGTCCGGTGACAGGACTGCGAGGGTGCGCGCCGCGGCGACAGCAGCCTGCTGCATCTCCAATGCGAAGTTGGACCCCGGCCGGAAGTCCCAGGCTTGAAGCACGGTGGTGTACCCTGCTGCTTCCAATTGCCAGGCGATCCACTCCGCCCAGGGGCGATCGGCGCGGTTATAGCTGATAAAGAAATCCTTCAGCACCTTGGTCTCTTCCCTCCACACTCTGCAGGCAACGCGCGCAGCCCTTATAGGTGGCGGCCGCCATTCACGCCCTGCGCCGAGCGGGGGGCCTCAGGCGCGGTGGAAACGCTGCCGCTGACCTGCAGTACAGCAGACGGCAGGGGGCTCCTGGGACGCCAGGGAGTCCCACCAACTGCGCGCCGGCCACCTCAGGGGCGCGCGCCCGGCGCTGGCATGCTGCGTCGCAAGCCCCGCGCCGCGTTGGGGCGTGATCGCCATGCCGGGCCAGCACCGGCGGGGCGCTTCGAGCAGCGCGGTGCGGCGGCAGTTCGCGGGGCATAAGCCGCTGGCGGGCCACGGGGGCCTGGGGATACCACGTAGACTCAGCCTCCTTGGGCTTCCAGTTGCCGCTCAATCTCCGCCAGCAACTCCCGCGTCCTCAGGTATGCCTGTCGGCGCGGCTATCGGTTGCGTGGCACCGCAGCGGCTGATACGGCGTCGCCGCTGCGGTGCCGCTCCGCCTCTGCCGGGCTGCCAGGCCACTGCTTCCCATTGGGGGCTCTGCCCCCCAACCCCCGGCGCAGGCGGCCCCTCGCGGGCCGGGGGGCACGGGTCGCCAGGCGTGGGCGGCCTCTCAGCCTCTCGCAGGGTGCTCCGTGGGTTCTGCTGTTTCGACCTCACTGAAGTTCGTAATAGTGACGCTGCCCTCAGGAAAGTGCGCCACGATTTCCAGCGTGCCACCCATGGCTTCAATGAAACGCCGCAGATTGCTCACGTACATATCGGTCCGGCGTTCCATCTTGGCGATGGCGGGCTGATGGACCTGGAGACGCGCGGCCAACTCCGCCTGCGACTGCTGGCGCGCTTTCCGCAGCTCCGCCAGCACCATGTCTTGCTTCAACAGCCGCACTTTTTCCGCAATCCGGGCCTGGCGTTCTAGAGGAAAATCTTTGGTCAGTTCGCTAAACGGGTGATGGCCGGTCATGTCAGGCGTCCTTCCCTTCTCAGCTCGTCCAAATACGTCTCATAGAGCCGATCCGCTCTGGGGATATAGGTGTCATAAAACCGATCGTCCCCAGTCTTATCTCCCCCAAGGAGCAAGATCGCGATGCGACGCGGATCAAACGCGTAGAAAATGCGGAGCGGTCTCCCGCCACTCTGCACGCGCAGTTCCCGCATGTGGCTATGGGTGGAGCCTTCCACCCCTGACGAATGCGGGAACCGCAGGTGTGGGCCATCGTCCATCAGCAACTGCACCGCGGCCGCTACATCGTCTTGCTGGCTCTCGGTGAGCGTGTCCCACCACGCGCGCAACTCGTCGGTGTATTCCACGTCCCATGCCATAGCTCATGATATTCCATCAGTGGAATGTCCGCAAACGCCGGCTGGGGGGGAGCGCCGGCGCCCTGTCTCCAGCCGGCGCAGCCCGTCAATGTGATCCATCAAGGAACCCCCGACACCCCCGCTGCGAAGCGCTCCGCGTGCGGTGGGTCGCCGTCCTCGCGCTCCAGCCGGGGACGGCTTCCGCTTGGCTGCGGGGGGCGCCCATTCCCGAGTTGTACCCCCCGCCCACCCGGCGCCGGCGCCGTCCTCGCCTTCAGCCGCAAAAACCGCGCGGCTTCCGCTCGCTGCGGGCGGCGCCAGCGCTCCCGCTGCCCC
>JACQGL010000255.1 GCA_016199525.1 Armatimonadota bacterium | reverse complement strand
GGTCTGGAGGTCGCCGAACGGGCGTGGGCGGAGAGCGGCCTGGAGCGAGCGTGGGAGATTGTGGAGGCGCTGGCCGCGCGCGCGGGCGATCTAGCGCCAGTGGCCGCCTATCGCGCCCGATTGCTGGCGCGGCTGGGACGTCATACCGAGGCGCGTCGGGAAGCGGCACGAGCGGACATCCTGAAGCAACGCCGGCTGCCCCCCAATGCGTGACGACGGATGTTGGTGAAGTAACGTGGCAAGTCCCAGCACCGACGAACCTCACCCCGGCTTCCCTGAGGGAGAAGGGAGTGTTCGGCGGATCATTAAGTGCCACTACTATAAGATCACCCGCCAGTCACCGCGGTTCACTTGCGCCCGTAATTCCGGGCAATGGCCTCCTCCAGCAGCGTCTCCATCTCCGCCACAATCCGATCCCAGGTCTTCTCTTTCGCGCGTGCGAGACCCGCTTGAATCCGTTCCTGGTGGTGGTCGGATAGGGCCTCTCGCGCATAGCGAACGTACTCCTCGGGCTCCCGGGCAATCCAGACGATGTTCGCGTAGTTCTCCACTACGTCTGGGACAGGGGAGCTGACCACCGGTTTCTCCCCCGCGAAGTATTCCAGGGTCTTCGTGGGGCTTAGGAAGCGCGTAGCCTCATTGCGCGCAAAAGGAACGAGGCAGACATCGAACGTCTTCAGGTATCCGGGCAGCTCGGCGTAGGGGCGTGGCCCCAGGTAGTGAAGATTCGGCGCCTGGGGAAGCTCGTCGGGAGAGATCTTGGTTACCGGCCCCACGAGCACGATTTGCCAGCCCGAATCCGCCCGGGCCAGGGCCCGCAACGCTTCCAGGTCCAGTCGCTCATCCAAGACGCCGTAGTATCCGAGGATGGGCCGCGGGAGCGCCGCCACGTCGGGCGGAACCGGCGTTTCCGGATGGCAGGCGCGCTGGAAATGCTCGATCTCCACGCCGGAATCGAAGCGGTGGCAGTAGGCGTGCAGGTCCCGCTTCTGGAGGTAGAGGCTGCGCCCGCCGGTGAACACTACGTCCGCTTCCTGGATCAGCTGGCGCTCCCATTCTGGCAGCTCCGCCGGCGCGCCTTTGAACGCGGATAATTCGTCCATGCAGTCGTAGACCACCGTGTGTCCCGGGCAGACGTCGCGCAGGGAGAGCGCCATGGGAGAGTAGTGCCACCGCAGCGCGTCTCGCAGGCCGATGGAGTGGAAGTGCTGCCGGAGCAGGTCAGCAACGCGCTGCCGGTTGACAGCGGAAACGCACGGCAGTAGTTCCTCCTGCGGACCCACGTGCGGCTGCAGCACCACCAGGTTTGGGCCTTCCGGTCGCGCGGAGAGGAAAGGCCGATCGGCCGCTTCAGGAAGCAGGATCGGTTCTTCCACGAAGAAGATAGGCCGGCGCCGGGCCATCCGGGACAGGATCTGCTGGGGACGCTGCCAGACTCCACCCCACCGCAGGTGGCTATGGACGACAAACGGATCCCTGGCGCTCGGCATGTGCACTCCTCCTCTGCGCGGGGAGACGATCGCCAGACGGTTCAGCGCGCTTTCCCGTGGCCGGGGGGGCGCTTTTCTGGCGTGAACACTGGGCAAGCGTCCGGCCGACGAGCAGGGGACCGGCTCAGGGGGGTTATACCCCAACGAGGTTGAATTCAAGCGCCGGGGCACAGGATACCGGAGTCCGCGGCGCGCCCGCCGGGGGTGCCGCTTCTCCCGGAGCCCGGCATCTGTCAATTGGTGGGAGTTTCCACCACCTCACCCGCTGGCTGTGCCGCCTGATCCGGCGGCTCGGGCTCCAGAGCTGCTCCCGACACAGCCGCCCGCCGGGCAGGTCGGGCGTGGATGTCTTTAGTCGGGTGGAAGCGCGGCGAAGAGAGGTACTCCAGGCAGTTATGAAGCAGGATCGTGCTTACCGGGTCCCCGCTGAGAGCGTTCTCCAGCCGCAGCGTCGTCGCCAACAGACGACCCTGCCCCCACCGGCACTGGGCCAGCAGGGCCACGGGCGAGTGCACCCAGCCGACGACCATTCCCGCGAAGATGTCTTCGAACTCGCGGTCCTGAGACCACCCCAACATCACGTGCTCAGGGACGACCTGGTGGTACTGGAAATCCATCAGATCGCCGATGAACGGGCTTTCGGCCACGCGGGGGATGCCACGGCAGAGCGGCTCGTGTTTGAGCCAGTTGAAGTTCGTGACCCAGTCCCCCAGCCAGGGGTTCTTCTCCTTCGAACGCAGATCCAGGCGCGTGCGTCGATCCCGAAGTCGGATCAGGTCCACTTCCGGCCGATGGGGGGCAACGCTATCCGCGGAGCGGGCGACGAACAGCACCGCACCGCCCTGCTCCAGGAAAGCGGCCACCTGATCGTCGATCCCGTTCACCATGGCGCGACGCACGGAGCCATCGGCTGGCAACCTGGTTACGATGCGGTATCCCCCCTCCGGCAGACGCTCATCCAGGTCCCACTGGCTCCTGGGATCGTAGACCCAGATGGCGTCGTCCGACGGACGTGCCTGCCGGTAGCGAGTAGGGAAGAAAGAGAGATACTGGACGTTACGCGCCAGGATGCGCCCGTTCCGATCGCGCAACCGCAGGTGAAGGCGGGTGCGCACCGAATCATCGAGCGGCGGGACGACGAGGGAGATGGTACCCACCGTCCGCGCCTCGGTGCGCTCCAGGTGAATGCCTGTGATCGTCCCCGAGACCCCCAGCTCGCTGATGTTCCAATCCACGGAGCCATCGCGCAGATCGCCATCAGACCAGTGGGAGACCACCACATCCACGGTGCAGTTATCGCCCTCCCAGAAATTGATTCGTTTCCAATCCGCCAGCACCAGATCGTCCTGCTGGATCTGGCCGATAGAGTTGTAGAAGACTTTCGGTCGGCGCCAGATATTCAGCAGCCCGTTGGCCTCCCAATGGAGATCGGTGAATTCGGTGATCACATAACCGGCGATGGTGGGGTACTTCCGCAGCACCTCGACCTGGTACTTGAGGGCGAAGTACTGGTGCCACTGGGTGGCGATGGCGAACTGGTCATAAGAGCCGAAGATCTCGTCCAGGCGATAGCGGCTGAAGCGTCGCTGCACGCCGTGCGGCTGGGTGGCGTCGATTCCCGTCCGGAACCAGGGCGGCTCCTCGCCGTACTCCATGAGCAGATCCTTGAGTGTGGGCAGACCCCAGGTGCCAAACTCGGACACGACCAGCGGCTCTTCGCCCGTGCGCTCCGCGTCGCCGTGGGGGCTGAACGTCCAGCTGGGGTGGGTGGAGAAGTCACGCACCCAGGCCTCCCACTCGCGGCAGTGGTCGGGAATCGAGTAGTAGATGTGGAAGTCCTCGATATCGGTGCGCAGGTGGAAATTGCGGTTACCTACTGTCTCACAGGGGGAGTTGTCTACCACCAACCGGCCGGGATCCAGCTGCTTGACGTAGTGGTACATCTCCTTGAGCCAGCGGCGGTCCTGCTCGCTATTAATGAGATCCGCACCCCAGCTCTCGTTGATGATCGTCCAGATGACGAGCGAGGGGTGGTTGAAGTCCCGCTCGATCATATGGGTGAGCGTCTCGCGTCCACGGGCCGCCGCTTCCTCGGAGAGGCGCAACCAGTTCGGCAGCTCCTCCCAGACCAGGATGCCCTTCTCATCCGCCACGTCCAGGTAGCGGGGATCAGGGGCCTTAATGTGGCAGCGGAGCAGGTTCAGGCCCATATGCTTCGCACGGTCCACCTGCTCGATAAGGAACTCCCGGGAGGGCGGCGTGTAGCTGGTCTCGGGGTAGAAGTCCTGATCCAGAGCGCCGCGCAGGTGGATGGGCTCATCGTTGAGCCAGATCTTGTTGCGCGCCGCAGCAATCTTGCGCATCCCGAAGCGGACGGTGAACTCGTCCCGTGCCTCGCCGCTCTCCTCCAGTTGCACCCGCAACCGGTACAGGTAGGGATCCTGGAGGTTCCAGAGGTGGCAGTGCGGGAGGGCCAGCTCGATACGCGGCGCCTCCAGGGGCCGATCCAGCGCCTGGCTGGCGCCCACGGCGTCGGCCAGGGAAACCCCCGCACGCTCGCTCACCGGGCGCCCATCGGCGTCCAACACCTGGTAGCGCAGCGAAAGCGCCCCGCTCGCGTCCGCCAGGATGCTCATTCCCACGCGCACCTCGACGCCGGCGCGGTCTACATCGGGGGATACCAGCACCTGGGTGAAGAAGACGGGATAGACGGCTTCCAGATAGACGTCCTGCCAGATGCCGCTGACGCTGCCGTACCAATTCTGCTTGCCCAGCGGGATCTCGCCAATCGCATAGCCGAACATATCCTGGAGCGTGGCGGCGATTTCCCGGTAGCTGAAATCGGGGAAACGGGGGATAGCGTGGGCGGGATGAACCACCTTCGCCGTAATCAGATTGTCCGCCCCGGGCTTCAGGTAGGGATCCACGCGGAAAGAGAACGGCGTGTAGCCCCCCTCGTGTTCGCCCACGAACTGGCCATTCACCCACACCTGGCAGTAGTAGTTAACCGCCCCGAAGCGCAGGAAGATGGCGTGATCACGCCAATCTTCACTGATCCGGACGCGGCGACGGTACCAGGCGCGCCCGAAGGTCCCCGCTTCCGTGGGGTACTGATCCTCCCAGCTGCCGGGTACCTGGATGGTCTGCGCTCGTGGCGGCAAACGGTCGGGGGTGTAGGTGTCTTTGGGATCGAAAATGAAGTCCCACGCGCCGTTGAGGGACAGCTTTACACGGCCCATCCGGTGCTTCTCCTGCTTGCGTCGCGAGCCATCTCACATGCCGCGCAGTTAAGGACGAATATGCGTCCGTTGAGCAGTAAGCGGCACGGCCCGGGATCCGGGTTGCGAAGCTTGCGTACACGGGCTATTATACCCGACCTCCCCTGTTCGGTGGAGGAGTTCGCCGCACCTCCATACCCAGGGCGCGAAGGATACAGTAGAGGGCGGCGGGAGTGCGGATCGCAGATTGCGGAATGCAAGTAACCGAAGGCCTTGGGCGTTCGGCCTTCGGTGTTGGGCCTGTGCCCCAAGGCTCCGCGCCCACCCTCCCGCGCTCCCACCTACCGGGCGAACTTGCGCAACGTGGCGTCCAGAACGTGGGCCATCGTCTCTGCGCCCACGGACAGCGCCTCCTCGTCGAAGTCGAAGCGGGGGTTGTGGTGCGGGAGAGAGAGGCCGCGCGCCTCATTCCGCGAGCCGACCGCAAAGTAGGCCCCCGGCACGCGCTGGAGCACGAACGCCATGTCCTCGCCGCCCATCGAGGGATCCAGCTCAACGACGTTGTCCCATCCCACCACGTCGGCGGCGGCGGCACGGACAAGATCCACCATCTCGGGATCATTGACGGTTGCCGGGTAGCCCGCCGTGAGGCACACTTCCGCGCGCGCCCCGGCGGCGGCGCAGACCCCTTCCGCCACCTCCCGCACCCGGGCCAGCACCGTTTCGCGGACGTCCGGCTCAAAGCTCCGAATAGTGCCGCGCAGACGCACTTCCGGGGGGATGATGTTGGGCGCTCCACCCCCGTGAATGGCGCCGATAGTAACCACCGCGGCGCGCAGAGGATTAACCGAGCGGCTTACCACCGACTGAAGGAGGGTGACCACCTGGCACGCCGCCAGCACCGCGTCCACCGTCTGATGGGGCGCGGCGCCGTGGCCTCCCTGCCCGCTCACCGTGATCTCCAGCGCGTCGGTGGCGGCGAACATGGCGCCAGAGCGCACGCCGATCTTGCCCACATCCAGATCGTTCCAGAGGTGGCAGGCAAACGCGGCCTGCACCGGCGGATCAGTGAGTACCCCCGCCTCCACCATCGGGAGCGCCCCGCCGTGCTCCTCTTCCGCAGGTTGGAACATAAACTTGACGCGCCCACGAATCTCGTCGGTGCGCGCCGCCAGCAATCGAGCCACAGCAAGCAGCATTGCCGTATGGCCGTCGTGCCCGCAGGCGTGCATCACGCCCGGCGTCTGGCTGCGGTAATCCACCTCGCTCTCTTCCTGGATGGGCAGGGCGTCCATATCGGCGCGCGCCAGAACAACGGGCCCCTCGCGCCCCAGCATCGCCACTACGCCCGTTTGCGCTACGCCCGCGCGGACCTCCAGGCCGAAGCGGCGCAGCCGCTCGGCCACGAAGGCCGCCGTGCGGTGCTCCTGGAACCCCAGCTCGGGGCAGGCGTGCAGATTACGGCGCCAGGCCACCAGGTCGGCCCGCAGTCTCTCGTCCAGCCACTCCGTGCGCATCGAGACCCTCCGTCAGCCCACGAAGTCAAGCAGATCGCGATCAGTCTGCGCGCAGAGGCGGGCGGCGGCGAGGAGGTCTTCTGCAGTGCGATCCGGTCGGCGCCTGGCACGCGAGGGCTGGGGAGGAGACACGGTGCTCGCGGACCGTTCCAGGGCCTCGATCACCGCCGGCAGCTCGGCACGCTCCAGGTAGCCGAAATAGGGCAGCAGGTCCTCAGGATCTACGCCGGGGGGGATCAGGGGCTCCTGGCCATTCAGCTCCCGGCCGCGCGTCAACCACTCGGTAGCCTGGGCCGCAACGCCGCCTGCGTCGCGCAGACGCTGCGCGACGGGCGCCAGGCGAGCCAGGGGGATCTCCTCACTGACTGCCTCCGCCTCTACGAATTCGTCGAACAGGTCCACCAGGAGCTGGGTCAGGTAATATCGTTCCTCTTCGTTCAGGCCCTCGTAGAGACGGCCTTCCATCACCAGCCGCTCGAGAAGTCGATCCAGGATGGCTTCTTCCTCCGGCTCCCAGTCGAAGTCCTCAGATTCGCGCAAAGCGCGGCGGACGGCGGCGAGCGCCTTTGGCTCTCCGCGACCGATCCAGTGCCGCAGCTCTCCCAGATCTACGGCGTAGAAGATGGCGGTTGCCATAATCGCCTCCGAGCGGCGTAGGGTCCCTCCCCCAACGGGAGAGGAGATTACTCGGTTCACGATGATGGGTTTCCGTATACGAATTCTCCCCTTGCCTCGCGGGAAAGGCGGGGTTAGGTCGCGCGGGCTAACCGCTTGCCGGCTCCCCATCCTCCATGGCGCTCCCAGCATTGGCGATCGCCAGATCGAGCACCTGGGAAGCCTGCAGGCCGTGCAGCCCCAGGTAGTAGCGAGCCACCTCCAGCAGGTCCTCGAGTCGCAGAGCGCCCACCAGCTCGCTGCCGGTGACCGCGACGCCGAACCGCTGTGCCTCCAGACGCACGACCTCGAAGACGCGGTAGAGCGGCACGCGCCAGGGCTCGGTGATGTTCAGGCTGACCTGGACGTGGCCGCGGGAGGTCAGATCGAAGCCGAGCGCGCGGACGCCTACCAGGCCCCCATCCCGCTCCCGCACCCGGCGCGCGATAGCGCGTGCCACCTCTACGCTCGTGGTGTCCAGGTTGACGTTGAAGGCAATGAGTGGTGGACGCGCGCCGATCGCCACCGCCCCGGCCGTGGGATGCACCCTCGGTGGACCGGCATCCGGAGCGCGCTCATCGGCCAGCGGAAGGTTGCGCAGCGCCTCGAATCCGCCGCCGCGCACCCACACCAGGCTGCGCCGTTCGGGCCGCGTGGCCGCCTCCTCGTAGAAATAGACCGGCACGCCCAGCTCGCCGCCGATGCGCTGGCCCAGCCGGCGGGCGATCCGGACGCAGGTGGCCATCTCTGTCTGCTCGAGGGGCGTGAACGGAATAACGTCCACCGCTCCCATACGGGGGTGTTGTCCCATGTGGCGGGTGAGGTCGATGCGCGCTATCGCTACCATCGCGGCGGCAAACGTGGCGGCCCCCACTGCCTCCGGCGGCCCGACCAGAGTTACAACCAGCCGGTTGTGGTCCGGATCGGCAGAATAATCGATGACCCGCACGCGCGGGACGGACGCAGCGGCAGCCACGATGGCGTCGATCACCGTCGCGTCCCGCCCCTCGCTGAAGTTCGGCACGCATTGCACCAGTTCCAGCACCGATTCCTCCCACTTCTCGCCGGACGATACTTTGGAAGCGCCACGGCCGCGCTCCTCCTGGGGGGCGCCCACGCGCAAGACGCCGGAGTTCCCCCGGTGGCGCAACCCGAAGAAGCGCCCGGCAATCGGGTTTCGCTCCCTCACGGTCGCGGTACGGTGGGGAACCCCGGCGTCCGGTAGCGGCCGTCGGCGCTCGTCGCTTACGCGGGAGAGCCCTTGGGCTGCGGCTTGAGCACCTGGGTGCCCGGCAGCGGGCTGGTTTCCGTCTGCTTCTTAGGCTGATCCGAGGGCGGCGCGGCGGGCTCCGGCCGCGGCGGCAGCGCCTCGCCAGCGAGCAGCGCCAGGAAGTCCTCGCGCTCCAGCGTCTCTCGCTCCAGGAGGACGCTCACCACGCGCTCCATCGCCTCGTGGTTCTCGGTGAGGATTTCCTGGGCGCGCCCGTAGCTCTCCTGGATGATTGCCTTGACTTCCTCATCGATTGCCTTGGCGACGTCCTCGCCGTAGTTCCGGTCCTCCATCAGATCCCGCCCGAGAAACGGGTTGCCGTGCCGGCGGCCCAGAGTGATGGGGCCCAGCCGGTCACTCATCCCAAACTCGGTGACCATTCGGCGGGCGACGTCGCTGGCGCGCTCCAGATCGTTGTGAGCGCCGGTGGTGATCTCGCTGAAGATGATCTCCTCCGCCGCACGCCCCCCCAGGAAGCCAGCGATGTTCGCCTTCATCTGGCTGCGGGAAATCAGGTACCGGTCGTCCTGCGGCAGCTGCATCGTATAGCCGAGCGCCAGTCCGCGGGGTAGGATGGTAACCTTGTGGACGGGGTCGGCCCCCTCCGGTCCCAGCTTCTCCAGCACGATGGCGTGACCGACTTCGTGGTAGGCAACGATCTTTTTCTCCTTCTCGGAGATGACGCGGCTCTTGCGCTCGGGCCCCGCCACGACGCGGTCGATGGACGCCTCGAAATCCACCATAAAGATCTGCGTCTTGTTCTCCCGGGCAGCCTTCAGCGCGGCCTCATTCATCAGGTTAGCGAGGTCCGCGCCGGTGAAGCCCGGGGTGCGTCGCGCCAGGGTGTGTAGATCGACGTCTTCCGCCAGCGGCTTCCCTTTGGCGTGCACCTCAAGGATTTTCAGCCGACCGTTAATATCGGGGTTGTCTACCACCACGCGGC
>JACQGL010000252.1 GCA_016199525.1 Armatimonadota bacterium | reverse complement strand
GCGCGCACGCGCTCGAGATAGTTCCGGCCCTCGGCGTCGAGACGGCCAGCGTAGTCCTCGAGCAGTGCCTGGCCGAAGCCGTCGATGGCCCTGAGGGGCGCGCGCAGGTCGTGCGAGACCGAGTAGCTGAACGCCTCCAGCTCCTGGTTCGCCGCGGCCAGCCATGCCTCGCGTTCGCGCAGTGCCTCCTCCGCCTGCGTGCGCGCGGTGATGTCCAGAGCGTAGCCCAGGAGGCCGGCGGGATTGCCTGTCTGCTCATACTCTAGGCGCACCACCGTGTGGAGCCAGCGGTAGCCGCCGTCCTTGTGCAGGAAGCGGTAGTCCTGCTCTAGCTGCGCTGCCTTTTCACGCCACGCCTTCTCGGTTTCGGAGAGGAAGCGCTCGCGGTCTTCAGGATAGATGTGCTCCGGCCAGAAACCGGGGATCCCCCGGGCCTCCTCCGGAGTGTATCCCAGGAGGCGCTCCACATTCGGGCTGACGTAGGTGGCGAACGAATCGGTAGTGCTGCGCCGGAAGATCACCACCGGGCTGGTGGCAATCAGATGCTCCAGGAGGGCCTGGGCCTCGCGCAGGGCGCGCTCCCGCTGCGCCAGAAGATCGGCCGCCGCTGCCATTGCCTGACGCAGGCAGCCGATCTCGTCCTCGGCAGGGGGCAGGGAAGGGAGGGGATCGCCCTGGGACAGGTGGCGGGCGTCTTCCCCCAGACGCCGGACGCGGCGGGCCACTCCGGTAGTAAACAGCAGTAGGGCTAGCAGCCCCCCCCCCAGACCGAACAGCGCGCTGAGCGCGATGGCCGCATTAGCCTTTTCCCGTACCCGATCCGTCTGCGCGCTCGCGATGAGCAGCAACCAATCCTCCTCGGCCCGCCCGCGGTCCATCTCTCGCTGCAAGGCACCCAGAATGGTCACGTTCTCTGCCAGGAGCCGTTTCGCGCGCGTTGGGGGAGCGCGGCCAGGGAGCGCCGCGGTCTCGCTCAGGGCGGCCAGCAGAGCGAGCTTCTGGTCGGTTAGCGATTTGATCCGCCGCACGTGCTCGACCTGGGTTGAACTGCCCTCCACCTGCTCCAGCGCCTCGATGTGGGCGAGCGTCTCCGGCACGCTCTTCCGGACTGCCTGGTAGGACTGGAGCCACTCCTTCTGCCCGGTCAACAGGTAGGCGTGCACCCCCTCCTCCGCGTGCAACAGGTAGGTGATCACCTGCCGCATCAGGGCGCGTACCTCGAGGGTGTGCCGGGTGCTCGCCTCGACTGCGGGGGCCTGTCGCTCCACCAGGAAAAAGGAAATCACGGCCACGAACAGCGCGGCCAGGGGGATATCCACCACCACCAGTCCTTTTGCCTGCAGCGGCATATCGGCCCAAACCTGGAGGGCTTTCTTCAGCGGGTTACGGATCATACGTGGGTACACCCCAAAGCCACACGATCGCTTCCCGGAGGAGGAGGCGCGCACGGGGATCGGGCTGATCCCTGCGCCTCTGTCGCGGAGGACCGAGGCGAGCGCCGTGTTACCCGAGAAATGAAGCGTCGCCTGGGTGGAAAGCCGTCCCGACGCAGTCGGGACGCGCATCGCAGAACGACGGTGGCCGGGAAAAACCATCTCCGCCAGCAGGGCCGGACGAGAGAACGGCCTTCGCGTTCTACCTACATACATGTCAGGACCAGCACAAGATTCACTGCGAAGGGCATCTGGCGGGAAGTTTGCTCCGTCTCTCGCTGTGCAAGCAGGCTGGCTGCGCGCGCTGGTCCGTGCCGCAGCCAGAGACCGGCAGCGCACGGTAAGTTGCCAGGAGGACCGAGGATTCGAGAGGGAGAGGGTGCGGAAGGGGGTGCGATTCTGGATTCTGGCAGTTCTGGCCTGCGCGTGCCGCTATCCGTCCCCGAACGAGATGCCCAGCGCCCGCGCCGTGCGAATCAAATCGCCGTCCGGCGGCACGGTGCGCAGGCGGTTGATGGCCTGCGCGATCGGCACATCCACCGCGTCGGGCGGGTGGTGGCAGACCATCCGGCCGAACCGTCCCTCCGCGATCAGCCGGACGGCGTTCACGCCAAAGCGCGTGGCCAGCAGCCGGTCGAAAGTGGTGGGCGGACCACCGCGCTGCAGGTGGCCGAGGACCACGCAGCGGGTCTCCTTGCCGGTGCGGGCCTGGATCTCCTCCGCCACCCGCTGGCCAATGCCGCCCAGCTGGATCTCCCCGATGGCGCTGGCGCCGGTGGCCCGCGCCACGAGGCCGCCATCGGGCCACCGCGCTCCCTCCGCCGCCACCACCAGTGTGAACGGCCGGCCCGCCGCCTCCCGCTGGCGAATCTTGCGGACGACGCCGTCCAGGTCCCACGCGATCTCAGGGATGAGAATCACATCCGCCCCGCCCGCCACCCCCGCGTGCACGGCAATCCAGCCTGTGTGCCGACCCATAACCTCCAGCACGATGACCCGCTCGTGCGAAGCGGCGGTGGTGTGCAGGCGGTCGAGCGCTTCCGTAGCGCAGGCAACGGCGCTGTCGAATCCGAAGGTGATGACCGTGCACTCCAGGTCGTTATCGATCGTCTTGGGTACGCCGACCACAGGCACGTCGCGCTCGTACAGCTGCTGGGCAATGCTAAGGGTGCCGTCGCCGCCGATGCAGATCAGGCCGCGCAGGTGGAGCGATTCACAGGTGGCGTGTGCCGCTTCCAGAAGGGCGGGTTCGATCTGCCGCTCCTGGCCTTCGCCGACCTTGGCCGTGAACCGCCCGCGGTTCACCGTCCCCAGAATGGTACCGCCCAGGTGAAGGATGCCCTTGGTGTTCTCGTTATCCAGCACGCGGTAACGCGCGGGCGGCATCAGGCCTTCGTAGCCCTTTTCGAAGCCGAGGACCTCCCAGCCGAGCTGTGTGGCAGCCTTCACGACGCCGCGAATGACGGCGTTCAGCCCCGGCGCGTCTCCGCCGCCGGTAAGCACGCCGATGCGGGTGGGAACGTGGATGGACATGCGCGTCTCCTGTGTCCGGCTTTGTTAAGGGCCGAGGTAACCATTCGTCCCTCATCATGTTGGACTGTCCGTGGCGACGTTCATCCTGGTCGCTACCGCGGCGATCAACCGCTATCCTGACCTATGCGACGGTCGACGTGCCCGCCCTGCGGCGCGGATTGGTGATCGGTGGGGTGCGGCGGCGGTGGTTTTCACTCAGGTGCGGCAGAGGGGCGTGTTCGAGCGATTGTGCGCGGCCATACCCGGGAGGGCAGCCGGATCGCCTGCTCCACGCCGAAAGCGACATCGCGCGAGCTGCACCCCTCCAGCCGCTTCATGCATAATTAACTTTAGGTCAGGTCCCGGGGGCCAGACCCCGGGTTGAGAGGAGGATCACCTTGAGCAAAGCCGTTTACGCCATCCCGGAACGCCAGCGCCGCTGGGAACTCACCGGTGCAGGCCTGGATCGCTTGCGCATTGTGGAGCGCCCCACGCCCCAGCCGGGGCCGGACCAGCTCCTGGTCCGCATCGACGCGTGCGGCATCTGCTTCAGTGATATGAAGATTCTCAACCTGGGTGGGGACCACCCGCGTCTCCAGGGCCGCGACCTGGAACGTGACCCGGTGGTGATGGGGCATGAGGTGGCGATGACGGTGGTCGCCACCGGTGAGCGCCTGCGGGACCGCCTCCCCCCCGGCCGGCGATTTGTGGTGCAGGCCGACGTCTACCACCAGGGCCAGGGGATGGCGTTCGGCTACCAGCTGCCGGGTGGCTTCAGCGAGTATCAGCTCATTGGCCCGGAGATTCTGGCGGGCGACGAAGGCTGCTACCTGCTCCCCGTGGAGCCGGCGCAGGGCCACGCGGAGGCGGCGCTCTGTGAGCCGTGGGCCTGCGTAGAGGCCTCCTACCGCTACACGCCCCGCACCGCTCCGAAGCCGAACGGTCGCCGCTGGCTGATCGCGCCCTCGGACGCGCCGGGTCACCTGGTGGACTGGTTCGCGTCCGCGGGCGGGCAGGCGCTCTCGGTCATCCCCTCGCCCTCCGGGGCGCTGCAGAGCGGGCCGTTCGATGATATCCTGCTGGTCGGCCGGGCGCAGCCCGAGTATCTGCGCGAGGTGGCGGCGCGACTGGCTCCCGGCGGCGTGCTCGCCTGGTGCGCCCCGGGGATCGAGTCTGCTCCTGTCGCCGTGGACGTGGGCAGCGTTCACTACCGGGGCCATTGGTTCACGGGCGCTCCCACCGCCGATCCAGGCGCTGCCTATGGCTGGCAGCGCTCCGCCGAGCTGACCCCGGGCGGCAGGGCGCTGTTCGTGGGGGCGGGCGGGCCGATGGGGCAAATGCACCTGGAGCGGGCATTCTCCCTGCCCGAACCCCCCGCGTGCCTGGTCGTCACGGAGTTCAGCGGCCCGCGTTTTGACGACCTCCGCGACCGATTCGCCGTCCGTGCGGAGCGTTCAGGCATCCGATTTACTCTCCTGGACGTGCGCAGCCTGGGAGAAGCGGTCTACGATGCCGCCTGGCAGGCGAGCGGGGAACGCGGCTTCGATGATGTGGTCGTTATGGTGCCGCGGTCCGAAGTGATCGAGCGGGCGTACACCCTGCTCGCTCCCGGCGGGGGGTTGAACGTGTTTGCCGGAGTGGCGATCGGCACCCAGGCGACCCTTGACCTGGCCCGCGTGGCGCGGGAGGGAATCCGCCTGTGGGGCACCAGTGGTTCCACCATTGCCGATTTGCGCGAGATGACCGCGAAGATGCACGCGGGAACGCTGCAACCGGACGCCGTGGTGGCCGCCGTGGGCGGCCTCGACGCCCTGCGGGACGGCCTGGAGGCAGTGCGTGACAACCGGTTCGTCGGCAAGACGGTGATCTACCCGCACCTGCGCGGCCTGCCGCTGATACAGATTGCGGATCTGGCCGCCCGCCACCCGACCATCGCGAAGTGCCTGACCGAGGGACGTTACTGGAACCGGGACGCGGAAGCGGAACTGCTGCGCCTGTACGGCAACGAAGTGTGAGCTACTGATGATGTAAGCGGGGAGATAGGGAGATGGGAGGGATAGGGAGATGGGTTTCCTGGCGGTCCAGCCGCGGCAGCGGAAGTGGCTTCTCTTATTAGATTACCACTTTTCTGTTACCTATCTCCCTATCTCCGTCATCCCCTGCTCCCCTTTCCTATACGAGTGAAAGGGGAGGCGATGAAACGACTGGAAGGCCAACGCGCGATCGTCACGGGGGGCGCCCGTGGCCTGGGGGAGGCGATCTGCCATCGCCTGGCGCGCGAGGGGGCAGCGGTAGCGGTGGCGGATCTGAACGCCGCGGGCGCCGAGACAGTGGCCGCCGCGATCCAGAAGTCCTGGGACGTCCCCAGCTTTGGCATGGGCGTGGACGTCACCGATGAGACGCAGGTGGCCGATCTGGTGCGCCGCACCGTGGCGGAGCTGGGCGGTCTGGACCTCCTGGTCGCTAACGCGGGGATCGTGGAGGCGCACGATATCCTGGAGCACCCCGCCGATGCCTGGCAGCGCGTGATCGCGGTGAACCTGACCGGCTACTTCCTCTGCGCCCGGGAGGCGGCGCGGGTGATGGCAGCGCAGCGCCGGGGCGTCATCCTGCAGATCAACTCCAAAAGCGGCAAGAAAGGCAGCTTTCACAACTGCAGCTACGCGGCGAGCAAGTTTGGCGGCATCGGCCTTACCCAGAGTCTGGCCCTGGATATGGCCCCCTTTGGCGTGCGCGTAAACGCTATCTGCCCGGGCAATCTCCTGGACTCGCCCCTCTGGCGGACCAGCCTCTATGAGCAGTACGCCAGGAAATGGGGCATTACGCCGGAGGAGGTGCGGCGTAAGTACGAGGAACAGGTGCCGCTCGGGCGTGGCTGTACCTACGAGGATGTGACGAACGTGGTGGTCTTCCTCGCCTCCGACGAAGCCGCTTACATGACTGGCCAGGCGATCAACGTCACGGGCGGCCAGCAGATGTTCTGAATGCGGAGTGCAGATTGTGGAACGCGGAACAGGGACCGCCGGATGCCGCGCTCGCCGTGCCGCAGAAGGATCTCGCGCCAAAAACGCAAGCATCTTTGCAGGTTCTGGGCGCCTGTGCGACTTTGCGTGAGCCCCCTTTATCCCCGCGTGCCGTGTTCCTTGCCGCGGCGTCCGCCTTCGGGCTATAATGAGGCGCTCATGACGCCCACGGATGCCCAATCCGCTGCCCTGGACCTGACCGTTAGTATCCTCAGCTGGAACACGCGGGATCTTCTCCGGCGCTGCCTGGGGTCCATCTACCATCCTGCCTGGCCCCCGGTGCGCGCCGCCCGTGAGCGGGCCGGCCTTCCCTGTGATGCCGTCCCGGAGGAGATCTCGTTCGAAGTGGTGGTGGTGGATCAGGAATCGCTGGATAGGAGCGCGCGGATGGTGGCGGAGGAGTTCCCGCAGGTGCGTCTCCTGGCGCGGAAGGGCAACCTGGGGTTCGCAGGCGGCAACAACCTGGCCTACCAGCACGCGCGCGGACGCTACTTCCTGTTGCTCAACTCCGATACCGTGCTGCGCCCGGGGGCGCTTACGGCGCTGGTGCGCTTTGCGGACGCCCACCCGAGGGCGGGGCTGATCGGGCCGAAGGTGCTCAACCCCAATGGCAGCCTCCAGTTGAGCTGCCGTCGCTTTCCCACGCTCGGCGCGGGATTGTTCCGCCATACGCCCCTGGGGATTCTGTTCCCCAAGAACCGCTTCGTGCGCAAGTATCTGATGGATGACTGGACGCACGACCAGCCGCAGGAGGTGGACTGGCTCTCCGGGTGCTGCCTGCTGGCGCGCCGCGAGATGATCGAGGAGATTGGCCTGCTGGACGATGGCTTCTTTATGTACTTCGAAGATGTGGACTGGGCGGTGCGCGCCCACCGCGCCGGCTGGCAGGTGCTGTACTATCCCGAGCCGCTGGTAATCCACGAGATCGGACGGAGCACCGACAAGGCCGTGAAGCGAATGATCGTCCGGCACCACCTCAGCGCCTACCGCTTCTTCACGAAGCATTACCCTTCGACGCGGCGGCCGCTGGTGCGCGGGGCGCTAATCGCGGGGTTGGCGGTGCGGTGTGCGTTAACGCTGGCGCGCAACCAGGCGCTCCGGTGGAAGCTGAAATGGTCGCAACGAAAAAGCGCCGCCAGAAAGTCCCGAAAGCTTTCGGAACCCCGAAGCGGCGGCTAACTGGCCTACCACTACCCGTGTGGGAGGCACTCCTCTACCTGGCGTTGCTGATGGCGCCCGTGCTGGCGGGCGGTCTCTCGTCGGTGTCCATCGCCCTGGTCGCGGCGCTCGTGTGGGCGGCTTTTCTGCTTCGCGCTCGCCAGCCCGAGTCCCTCCCCCGAACCGCTACGGGTATCTGCCTGCTTGGGTTCGTCGGGCTCTCCGTGGCATCGCTGGTGGTAAGTGTCTATGTCGGCGCCACCCTGGAGGCGGTGGCCGGCTATGCTACCTGGCTGGCGGCGTTCGTTCTGGCGGCAGACCTGTCCCGAAAGCTTTTCCCGAAGGGACCCTCGGCCCTTCGGGACGGGGCGGGACGGCCGCCCGGGGGCCAGAGGGCCGTGGCGTCGCTGGTAGCGGCGGGTGCGGTGGTCACCGTTATCGGTCTGCAGCAGTACCTGGCCACCGCCGTCGTCCTCGGTGATCCCTACTGGCGCACGTTCAGCGTTTTTGACAGCCCCAATCTGTTCGCGTCCTTCCTGCTCATCACGCTACCGCTGGCCCTCTCCGCGTACGTATCCGTGCGCGAGCGAGGGCTGATCCTTCTGTGCGGACTGATCTGCCTGCTGATGTTTGCGGCGCTGCTGACCACCGGGTCGCGCGGGGGCCTGTATTGCCTGCCACTGGCCGGGCTCGTATGGCTGGGCTTCTGGCTGCGCCGCGGCGCCGAGCGTCCCCCGGGGTGGGTTTGGCGTCTCGGCGCGCTGGGTCTTCTGTGCCTGGTGGTGGCGTGGCCCGCGAGCCAGCCGTTCCGAGCGCGCGCGCAGGGAAGAGGGAGTGCCCCGCTGCCTGCCGGCCTGTCCCGAAAGCTTTCGGGACCCCGTGGCGCGCAGATGGAGACGGGAGAGTCGAACCGCTTCCGGGCGCTGACGTGGCAGGGGACGCTGGATATGATCCGCGCGCGGCCCGTGCTGGGCTTCGGAGCGGGCACATTCGAGGTTGCCTACCCGCGCTACGCGAAAGCGGGGTTTACGCGCCGCGCGCACCAGTCTTACCTCGAGTACGCTGCCGAGATGGGCGTCGGCGCGCTCGGGTTCTGGCTGGCGGCCCTGGTCGCGGCGGCCTGGGCGCTGCTTCGCGGGCGGGGCACGGATCCGTGGTGGACGCCCGGGCTGGCTGCCGCTCTGGCGGCGTCGGCGGCCCACAACCTGGTGGACTGGTCCTGGTCGGTTGCCGGCGTCGCGCTCCCCTACTGGGTGCTGCTGGGCCTGGTCCTCCCGATACGATCGGGATCGCGACAGACGGAGGCGGCGCCCGTTCAGTTGCCGAGGCGAAGGGTGGCTATCCTGGCGGTGCCCGCGGCGCTCTGCGCAGGCGTGTTGGTGCTTGCCAGCGCCGCGAGATGGCAGAGCGATATCGCCACCGCGCGGGCGAGCGCGGGGGACCTCTCCGAAGCGCTGGCCGCCGCCGAAGCCGCCGCCGCGCTGGCACCCTGGCGCGCCGATCACCGGGCGGACCTGGCGCGCATCCAGGAAGCGTTGGGGAATCCGGGCGGGGCGATGCGGTCCCTGGAAGCTGCCATCCGGCTGGCGCCCACGGCAGGGCGGCCCGCGACCCAGCTGGCCCGTTTGCGCCACGCCCAGGGAGATCAGGCCGGGGCGCTCGCCATCCTGGATCGGGCGCTGCAGGACAACCCGCACTACACGGAGCTGCTCTGGCAGCGTGCCGAGCTGCTCCGCGAGCAGGGTGGTCCTCAAGGAAGCGAGGCTGCCCGCGCCGCCTACCGGCGTCTGGTGGCGGTGGAAGAAAGCCCCGTGGGCCAGGTGCGCGCCCTGGGAGAGGAGCGTGATCCCCGCTTCGCCCTGGCGCACGCCGCCCTCGGCTGGATGGCCTGGGAGGCACAGGACCGGGAGACGGCGCGCCGGGAGCTGGAGCGCGCCGCCTGCGCGCTGGCTGAGCGCCGGTTCGTCTCTCGATGGCTGCAGGAGGTCTACCGCGCCACCGGGCGCTGGGATCCCGCGCGGGAGAGCGATTTGCTGCGCCGCGAGGCGGAAATCTGGGCCTGGCTGGCCAACCAGTTTATGAGAGATGGCGACCGGTCCCTCGCTGAGGCCGCCCGCAAGCAGGAGCGGCAGGCGCGGGAGGAGATGGAGAAGCTGCAGAAGCTGGAATGAAGGTGAGGGCCGGGGAGAAGGGGGATAAGGGGATGGGAGGGGATGGGGAGATGGCCGACGGGATTGAAACCGGCACCAGCAAGGCTGACCTCAACTCCGTGAGAAGGCCCGCCGCTACTTATCCTGCCGCGACAGGGGATCTGACTCTCACCGGTAGTCCGAAGACCCCCCGAAGACGCGCTAACTCGGAGAACAACAAACTTCAGCCACGCGACCGGCCCGCGCACGAGTGGTATCGCTTCGTGCTGTCCTTCCCCCCGCACCTGGTACGCGATTACTTGCGGCGGTTCGGTATCAAAGTAGGACAGTGCGTGCTGGACCCGTTCTGCGGGACCGGAACCACCCTGGTAGAGTGCAAGAAGGCCGGTATCTCCAGTGTGGGCATAGAGGCGAACCAGATGGCCTGGTTTGCCAGCCAGGTGAAGGTAGATTGGAGCCCCGATCCCGATGCATTGGTTGAGCACGCTTTACGAGTTGCCGACGAGGCCCTGGCCGAGCTAAAGGCGCAAGGAATTCGGGACGACGTGTGTCTTCACCTGCGGATTGATGACGGTGATACTAATCACCTGCGAACCCTCGCTCCTGAAGAGGCTAGGCTCCTACTAACCAACTCGATCAGCCCGCTTCCCCTTCACAAGACTCTCGTCCTGCTGGATTCTTTGCGGCGACGCCGTGACCAGCGGTTCGATGCCCACGAGCGGCTTGCACTCGCCAAGGCTCTGGTACAGTCCATCAGCAACCTAGAGTTCGGACCGGAGGTAGGAGTCAGTCCGGCCAAGGCAGATGCGGCCGTTCTCGTTCCCTGGCTACAGGCTATTCGTGCGATGGCCGATGATCTGCGTGCGCTAGGCCGAATGGACGACTGTCCTTCGTTTGTGTACCACGCAGACGCAAGGGAAATGCTTCGCTTCATCAGGCCTAAGTCTATCGATGCGGTTATCACGTCACCGCCGTACCCCAACGAAAAGGACTATACCCGTACTACCAGGCTGGAGTCGGTACTGCTGGGCTTCATCCGTGACAAGAGGGACCTGCGAGCGCTCAAGCGGGGCTTAGTGCGCTCCAATACCCGCGGCGTCTATAAGAATGACGATGACGATCAGTGGATCGCGAATCATCCGGTGATCCAGCAGATCGCAGAGGCGATTGAAGCCCGTCGCATCGAACTCGGAAAAACGTCAGGTTTTGAGAGATTATACGGTAAAGTTACAAAACTATACTTTGGGGGCATGGCGCGGCATCTGGAGAACCTGCGCACCGTCCTACGCCCGGGTGCTCACCTAGCCTATGTAGTGGGCGACCAGGCATCTTATCTCCGTGTGATGATCCGCACCGGCCAGCTGTTGGCGGACATCGCTCAGTCTCTTGGCTACGAACTAATCGGTATCGATCTGTTCCGCACCCGCCTGGCCACGGCGACTAAAGAGCAGTTGCGTGAGGAGGTTGTGGTTCTACGCTGGCCGGGCACCACGGGCGCGGGCCAGGTAGGCTCGAGGTCAAGCCCGAAACTGCGGCAGGTCTGTAGCGGCTCTACAAAGTGCTTACAGCCGGAGTGAGGCAATGAGCCGCCTTCCCAACCGGTACACGCAGATCATCGAGCGCGTTTTCCTGGCCCGCTACGAGGAAGGAGCGCATGAGGTCGAATTCGAGAGGGATGACATCGTGCATGTTGCCGCGGAGCTGGGGATCAGGCTGCCGAAGAACCTGGGCGATCTGGTCTACAGCTTCCGATATCGGGGGGCGCTGCCCGAATCGGTACGAGCCCGAGCGCCCGAGGGTAGGGAGTGGATCATCCGTCCTGCTGGGCGGTCGCGCTACCGCTTCGTGGCCGTGGCTATGGCCACCATTGCACCTAACGAGATGTTGGCGGAGACGAAGGTGCCCGATGCGACGCCAGGGGTGATCGCAATGTATGCTCTGAATGATGAGCAGGCACTGCTAGCCAAGCTGCGCTATAACCGCCTGATCGATGTGTTTACTGGCGTGACTTGCTATTCGCTCCAGAGCCATCTCCGCACTGCCGTACCTAACCTCGGGCAGGTGGAGACAGACGAGATCTACATTGGATTGGACCGAAGGGGCGCACACTACGTCTTTCCGGTTCAGGCAAAGGGTGGGAACGATCGGCTAAGCGTTGTGCAGATTGAGCAAGACTTCGCGCTGTGTGCAGCGAAATTCCCCTCGCTCATCTGTCGCCCTATCGGTGCACAATTCATGGGCGATGAGCTGATCGCGCTCTTCGAACTCGAGAGGAGCGAAGCGGGCGTTGTGATTGTATCGGAGAAGCATTACCGACTTGTGCCCCCGGAGGAGGTAAGGCCGGAGGACCTGGACACCTATCGGACGCGCCCATTGTAGGGCCGCGCCCGGCAGGACTCAAGGGAGCAGCACCTATGACCGAAGTGAACCTGGACGAAGAAGGCCGGCTGCCGCTGCCGCAGGAGATCCGCCAGCGGCTGGGCTGGGCGCCCGGCCAGCCGGTGACCCTGTCCGTAGAGGCCAATCGTCTGGTAGCCAGCGTGCCCATCACGGCCGCCCCCGCGGAGCAGACCCTGGCTTCCTGGCGGGAGCGCGCGCGCCAGCTCGCCGAGCAGATGCGCCAGATGCCCGCGGCCCAGAAGCTGCGGGAGTTTGTGACCGATCTCACGCACACCGCCGCCGAGCGCCTGGCTTCACCAGCCGCACTCCGGGGTGAGCCGTTCGAAGGCGCGCGCCCCCAGGCGCCGCCCTCCTGCTATATCCACCCGGCGGCGGTCCTCATCGGGGACGTGGTCCTCGGCGAGGATTGCAGCGTCTGGCCCGGCGCTGTGCTCCGCGGTGACGTGAACTCCATCCGCGTGGGGGCACGCACCAACATCCAGGAAGGCGCCGTGCTGCACGTGGACCCCGGAGAGGGCGGTCACCTGGAGATCGGCAGTGGCGTGACCATCGGCCATCAGGCGACTGTCCACGCGTGTCGCATCGCGGATCACGTGCTTATTGGCATCCAGGCCGTGATCCTGGATGGGGCGGAGATCGGCGAACAGTGCATCATCGGCGCGGGAGCGGTTGTTACCCCGGGCACACGCATTCCGCCGGGCCAGGTGGTGTTCGGCGTGCCCGCGCAGCCGGCGCGAGAGGTAACGCCGGAGGACATCCAGTCTATCCAGGCGCATGTGGACTCCTACGTGGCGCTGAAGGAACGCTACCGGCATCCAGAACCAACTCCGGAAGCGCCGCCGGCGCCGCCGCCTGCCCCTCCCGCTGCCCTGCCGCGTTACGAGTGCGTTCGCGCCGCCGGGCCGGTAACCGTGGACGGCTCCCTGGATGAGTTTGCCTGGAGCGCCGCCGGTCCGATGGGGTTCCTGCACCTTTCCCATGGCCACGGGGAGCCGAAGCTCCAGGCGGAAGTCCGCACCTGCTGGGACGAGGAGAACCTCTACATCGCCTTCTCCTGCAAGGACACCGATGTGTGGGCCACCCACACGCGGCGCGATGATCCTCTCTATGAGGAAGAGGTCGTGGAGGCGTTCCTCTGCCCCACCGGCGATCTGCGCCACTACTACGAGTTCGAACTGAGCCCCGCGAACGTGCTGTTTGACGCCCGTGTGTTCAATCCCGACCTCGACCGCCGCACGATGCTGCTGGATACGGACTACAACGCTGCGGGCATCCGCACCGGCGTAAATGTCTCGGGCACGCTGGATAACCGCGACGACGTGGACACCGGCTGGACTGCCGAGAT
>JACQGL010000257.1 GCA_016199525.1 Armatimonadota bacterium | reverse complement strand
GATGCGGAACGCTTCGCGGAACTGGTGAAGGATGACGTGCCAGTGGAGATCCTGCCCCAGGAGAAGTAGCGAATCGTCAGAGCGCCAGGAATCAAAGGGATAGAGGAAACCAGCCACGGGCCGAGTGTCATCACCCCGCCCCCCAGACGGAAGGGATGGGCCTCCGATTCACGGTAACGGGTGGGGCGCCGGAGACTTCTCTCTTCTCTATCCTCTGCGGCGCTCTGCAGCCTGGCGGTCATGCTCCGCCCTTGTCCATGTTCTCGGCGCTCTTGGCGGTTAGGAATCCGTGCTGGGCTGAATGCGGAAGTTGGCCAGCTTCTCCAGCGCCTTGATGGCCGTCTGGGTGCCCAGATCCCCGCCGTCCTCCGCCTCCACAGCGCGGAACAGCTGGTTCATCAGCGCCGTTCCCGGCAGGGGTAGCTTGATCTCGTCTGCCAGCTCCAAGGCCAGGCGCAGATCTTTTTGTTGAAGCCGGATCATGAATCCGGGGTCGAAATCGCCTTTGAGGATGCGGGGCGCCAGGTGGGTCAGCATCCAGCTTCCCGCCGCGCCCTGAGTTACCGCCTGGAGCATCCGGCGCGGATCCACGCCCGACTTCGCGGCGAGCATCAGGCACTCGCACATCCCCAGGATGTTCAGCACGGCCACCACCTGGTTGCACAGCTTCACCGTTTGGCCAGTGCCGTGGCCGCCGATATAGACGATGTTCTTCCCCATTGCCTCCAGGATCGGCCGGCAGCGGTTGAAGACCTCCTCCTTGCCGCCCACCATAATCGACAGAGTCCCCTGGATGGCCCCGATCTCGCCGCCGCTCACGGGCGCGTCCAGCATGTCGATGCCCCGTGCCGCCAGGGCCGCCGCGATCTCTCGCGTCATCTTGGGGGACATCGTCGTCATATCGATGACCACGCTGCCCGGCCGGGCCCCCTCGATAACGCCATTCGGCCCAAGCACCACCTGCTGCACGTCCGGGGAGTCGGTGACCATGGTGATCGTCGCGTCCGACCGCGCGGCCACGTCCGCCGGACTGGCTCCCTCCTGGGCGCCGTAACCGACCACCACCTCGATGCCCGGACGGCTCCGGTTCCAGATCGTCAGCCGGTAGCCAGCGTTGAGGAGGTTGCGGCACTGCGGGCGGCCCATAATGCCCAGCCCGATAAACCCGATGCGAGGCTTTTCCATCCCGCGCTCCTGTTTCGGTCTCGATCTCTGCTCCTGCTCTTAGCCCTTGAATCCCGGCTATGTGAGTAAGGAAGAAGCCGGCGCGTCGTGCGCCGTATCCTCAGCGATGCCGGTGCGGAAGGTCTGGCACCTCCGGCAGGCGTAGGGGTCCCTTGCGCCGCGCCGCCTGCTCGCGCTCGCTGCACTCCAGGTGGGCGTAAGCGTGCTCGACGGGGTAGTCCACGTCTGGATTATCCTCCACCGCCTTGCGCGTCCAGAACGCGGCGTGCGCCTCCCGGGTGATGAGTTGCTGGCAGAAGCGGCACTTCTGGCCCTCCGCCTCGTTGCCGTCTACGGTGCGCTCGTACTCCCAACGTTGCTCCACCGGCATACGCGCCCCTTTCATAAGTGTGTAGTGCAGACTCTGGGGCCTGGGCAGCAGCCCAGCCCCACGTTCGCCGCACCATGCCGAAATCCTGCCGAGGCTACCGGGACAGGTTCAAGAATACCCCAGAGCCGGCGGATGGGCGGCTCCGGTGAGGTCGCCCGCTCTTTGAGCGCGGCCCGTACGGGCCGCTTGCCGCCGTCCTACTCCTGCTGCAGGATGTGCCGCTCGATCAGATCCTCCACAGACTTGACGTTGTCAACACCGATGAATCCTATTTGATTCCCCCGGTAGCCGTAGTATCCATACCCACGGGAGCAGGGCGCGAACTCCGCGCAGAAGATCAGATCCCCGGAACCGTCTCGGAATTGAGTGCGCTGGATCTGGCTGAGGTCCCCTTTGCGGAAGGAGCGGACCGCCGTCTTCCAGCCGCCCTGGAAGATGATCGCCCACTGATCGGTCACCGCATAAACGGTGCGGCGGGCTGCCCACGCCATAAACAGCGGGCTCAGGAGCATGCCCGCGCCCACCAGGAGAAATGGCAGACCGAACAGAGGGAAGAACAGGAATGGCCCGGGCGGCCCGTGACCCGCGGTTCGGGAGGAGAAGACTCCCCAGGTCGCCATACTGGTCCAGAAGACCGCGAACCCGAAGAACGGGATACCGAAGAGGAGCACGGGCAGCATCTGCCGGGCGAAGCGGCCCGGACGCGGCTGGCCGGTCCACAGTAGCCGCTCGCGCGGATCAATTTCATCCCCGACCAGGCGCTGCAACTCCAGCGGCAGATCGTAGAGCATCAGGGGTTCCTCCGTGCCAGAGCGCGTCATCTTGCTGTACTGCTGTATAAGGTAACGAACGCCAGGCTCCCGAGATACGAGGCCGCCGGCGAGGAACGTGACGACGATCAGCGACCATTTCGTCCTTCTGCTCCGGTACCCCCTGCTGAGAGGCCTCTTTTTCGTGCGCCACGCCAGGACCGCCGCCGGGGGAGCTCCGCGGATCGCTCCGCCTCCAGCATTCAGTCCTGCTGCGCCAGCAGATCCAGCTGGCGCGCGCGCAGGGCATCGCTCCCGCGGAGCAGGCGGCCAGTTTACTCCGCCAGGTGGGCGCGCAGGTGCCGGCCATCACAGCAGCGCCCGTGCCGTTCACCGGCACACTGGCGGAGATGCGCCAGGATCAGCTCCGGCATCACCAGGAGGAGCGCAGGAGCTGGACCGGATGATCGCCCGCGCGCAGAGCCCGCGAGTATGGGAACTGCTCCAGATGGCGCGCCGGGGTACGGCACGTGGCGATGCTCGCCTGTCGGTAGCCGGGAGTGGCGCGGGCGCTTACGAGGATAGGTGGCCGGTTGGTAAGCGGTCAGAACAACCAGAAAGCCACGTAGCGAGACAGGGCGTAGCCAGCGGCGGCGCAGAGGAGGAAGATCGCCCCAGGGGCGACCCAGTTCCGGCGTCGCCGCTGGACATCGCTCAGGGCGGGCTCGACGGGCGGCGATAGGTTCACCCAGGCGCCCTCAAAGTGGCCCATACGTGCCAGGGAGCGGGAGAGTTCGGGTGGGGTCGGATTAGCCGGGCCGGGTAATGCGGGCGGAGGTGGCAGGCCGCGGGCAAGGGCGTAGGTGCGCAGTTGATACGCGCGCCAGGCCCGCCCGGCAGTCAGCACCTCCGAGATTACCAGCGCGCCAGGGTGAATCCAACCGGAGCGTGCCAGGCGCACAAACTCGGCGAACTCCATCTGCCGCCGCTCTCCCGCCTGCCGCACTTCGATCATTCTTCGCTCTCCCAGAAACGCCAGGCCAGCTCAGTTTACCCTGACGGTGGAACACGGGGCCACCCGGTGGTGGACGGAGCGCGTCAGCTTGCAGGTCGAAACTGGCTAGTGCGGCGGCAACGTGACTCGGTGCTGCTCTCCAACAGGTCCGCACCAGCATCCTATCATTAAGGGCAAATTAGTTGCTAGTACTACGCTAAAAATCTATTGACAGCGATGAACTAAACTGATATATATGTATTGATGTTAGGGTGGCGGTCAGTCGCCCCCAGTGCAAGCCGCGTGGGTGCCGGGAGAGTGCCCTGATACCCCGCGCGCAGGAGAGTACACGATGAGTCTCACTTCATTTGCGCCGCTGGCTAATCTGTCTGGACTGTCGCACCGAATCAACCGCCTGATGGACGAGATGATGCCCGCTGCCGAGACTCGCGATGCCGTAGCGCGTGTCTGGCGGCCCGCCACCGATATTTGGGAGGATGAGCGTGCGCTCACGCTGGCGCTCGACCTGCCGGGGGTGGAGCGTGAGTCCCTGGACGTGCAGGTGAAGGGGGACACGCTCACCATCCGCGGCGAGCGCCCCTTCGAGCGGCCGGAGGGCGTGTCGTACCTGCACCGCGAGCGGCCGCAGGGGCAGTTCGTGCGCAGCTTCACCCTGGGTGTGCCGATCCAGGCGGAGGAGATCACCGCCTCCTATCGAGACGGTGTACTTACGGTAACGCTGCCGAAGGCGGAGGCGGTGCGGCCGCGGAAGATCACTGTAACCGCGGACGATAGCCGGTCCTAAGCGCGACAGTCGGGTGCGGGCACGCGCCCGCCGGTACACAGCGAATGTGCGGCGTGCGGGGCCGGGCGCCCCGCGCCCACGTCACGAATCGCGGGCGGACTCGGGGGGAAGGACGGTTTACGCGGTATAACCTGTTCGCGGAACGGGTACCGCAGGCGCCGGAGTAGCAGACGATGAGAATGGACCGACTGACAGTCAAAGCCCAGGAAGCGCTGCAGGCAGCGCAGGGCGAGGCGGCGCAGAATGGCCAGCAGGAGATTGCCAGCGAGCACCTGTTGGCGGCGCTGCTGGACCAGACCGAGGGCATCATCACGCCGCTCCTGCAGAAGATGGGAGCCAACGTCGGCGCGGTGCGGCAGGACCTGGACCGCGAGATCGCCCGCCTGCCCAAGGTGGGCGGCGTGGTCGTGGGCGAGTACCTGAGCAACCGGCTGCGGCGCACGCTGGAGATCGCCTGGCAGGAAGCCCAGCAGCTCAAGGACGAGTACTGCAGCACGGAGCACCTCCTGCTGGCGCTGGCGGCGGAAACGGATACCGGCGCGGGGCGCGTCCTGCGCAGCCACGGCGTCACGCGCGAGCGCCTGCTCCAGGCGCTGGTGGACGTGCGCGGCTCGGCGCGCGTGACCGATCCGCACGCCGAAGAGACCTACCAGGCGCTGGAGAAGTTCGGGCGCGACCTCACGGACGCTGCTCGCCGGGGAAAGCTGGACCCGGTCATCGGCCGCGACGAGGAGAT
>JACQGL010000250.1 GCA_016199525.1 Armatimonadota bacterium | reverse complement strand
GGTAGGGTGTTCCTCCTCCGCCCTTCCAGGGCGAGGGGAGACTGGGCGGCTGAGTCCAGGGGTGGCGTTGCGCCTACCCTTGGCTACATTCCTCTGCCCCTCCAGGGCAGACCAGAATTTGGGATGACTCATGCCGGTTCATTCAGTTAAGACCGCCCTGGCCGTCTCCATCCGCCAGGAGCAGGCGATTCATCGCCGGATAGGTATCGTCCGACAGGAGTTCACGGGCCACCTCCCGCCCCTCCTGGAGTCGCACGCGATAGGTCAGGACCCGGCCACCCGGCCGGCCGGGATTGCGCACCCGGCGCGCCGGCAGCCCTTCCCGCCAGGGCTGGCGCACCACTGCCGGTGGCGCAACCATCGCCACCCGCTGCCGGATTTCAAAGCGACCTGGCGGCCGCTCCGGAGCTACCACGCGGAACTCCACCAGCTGACCGCGCACCTCCCCTCCCAGGCGCACCGGCCACGGAAAATCGTTCCGCAGCCGCAAGTCGATGTTGCTGTAGGCCACGGCGGCATCCCGCCCCGGTGCAACGTATTTAGGGATCCACTGGTGGCGGTGGCGCTCCACCACCGCCAGCCCGGCCAACAGCGCCGCGTTATAGAGGGTGGTGGACGCCTGGCAGACGCCACCGCCCCAGCTGGGGACCACCTCGCCATCGTAGCTGACGGGCGCGCGCTGGTAGCCGGCATCTCGGGTCCAGGGCCCCACGGCGCGGTTGAAGGAAAACACTTCCCCGGGCCGGATCCACCGCCCATTGATCGAGCGAGCCGCCAGGGCGACGTTGTGTACCTGGTTCGGGGTACGCCCTCGCAGGCTGGTCACGAAACGGGAGAGCACCACCTCCCTCTCCCGATGGGTCGCGGCCCAGCCCATCACGGCGGCCAGACTCAGATACAGGGCCGCCAGCAGCCATCGATCCGCCCGTTTCACTTCGCCACCTCCAGACGGCTGTCGCTCGTGGCAGCGCGGGTAGCAGGTGCGTACATATCGCTCAATACGGCAGGCAGAACCCGTATTGTGCCTACCACCTCCGGCCGCACGTAGTACTCCACCGTATGTTCCCCGGGCGTCACGTCCCTGACGAAGAGGGCGACCCGGTCGTCCCGCACGTCCATATGCGACCACCAGTAGTTCCACTCGTGCCGCTCCACCTCGCCACGCTCCTGCACTTCAAACCCGGCGGGTATAGGGTCCTCCAGTATCAGGTATTCGAGCGGGCGGTCGGTGTGGAGCCGCAGGCGGACCAGGATCCGGTCCCCCACTCGCACGCTGCTGCCTGGCTTCTCCGTGGGGACCACCACCGGCCGTCCGGCAGCATCTCGTCGTGTCTCGAGGCGGAAGTAATCCCGCTGGAGGGAGAGACCGGAGGATGAACTCTCGGCAGCAAAGCGGGGCGCGCGAATCTCTTGCCTCATCTCCAGCGCATAGTAGGCGCTGCCCCGACCTGACTTGCGCACCTCCAGCCGATTGGCAGGCGCCATCCCGACGGCGTCGGGACGCAGGGGAACGCGCAGCACGGTCTCCTCCTGGAGGGCGTCTCCCGGCCGCACCTCCTTCGAGTGAATCTCGCGGTCGTTGAGCAGGACGGTCAGGCGGTAATCAGGGCGCAGCTCCCCCGTCGCCTTCAGGTAATCTGCCAGCGTGAACAAGATCCAGGCCGTGTCGCGCGTCGATTCCCACCGGTTCCCATGGCGCTCGAGCAGGAGCCAGCGCACCACGCCCGCCAGCCGTGGATCACGCGGGGTAAGCGCCAGGGCAGCCTTTAGCACCACTGCCGTGCTCTCCACGTCCGGCGGTACGCCATAGTCCCGGGCGGAGCGCGTCTCGGCCCAACGGATGAGGCCGCCGGAGTGGTCCGCCCGGCGCCAGAGCTCCTCCATCAGGGCCTTCGCCTGCCGGCGATTCTGTCCCGACCCGCTCGGGATAGCGGCCAGCGCCAGGGCAGCGTAACCCAGAGAGCGGATGTGGAGCTTCGGTTTCTCCTCCTCCAGCCGCTGGAGCAGCACCCGCGCGCGTCTCGCCGCGGGCGTGCGGGTGAGCACATAAGCCAGGAACATCGCGTTATCCGGCGAAAGCTCCTTCCCGCGCGCCAGCTGGACCGCCGCCTGGAGGCCGTTGCGGTATACCTGGCGATTGACCTCGATGCCGGCGGCGCGCGCCACCGTCAACCCGAAGAGGACGTAAGCCGTCATCCACGGGTCCGATTTATCGTATTCCCACCACCCCCAGCCGCCGTCCGCGTGCTGGAAGCCATAGAGCCGCACCAGGCCCGCCTGCGCCATCGCGGGAACGCGCTGCTCCAGCTCCGGCCGACGGAGCCCGAGCGAGCGCAGCGTCTGCAGCACCACGACGTTCGGCAGGAAGCTGCTCATCGTCTGCTCGGTGCAACCATAGGGGTAATGCACCAGGTATTCCAGCGAGCCGAGCAGCGTGCCCGCCAGCGTGGGGGAGAGACGCAGTTCCAGGCTGCCGTCCGCCGCGGCGGGATCGAGTGGGAACTCCTCGCGGGCCACCTCTCCGGAGACGACGCCGGTACGATAGTCGATCTTCTGGCGGGCAAAGGCGCGCACCGGCGCGGTGAGCTGCATCCCATCCGAGAGCGCCCCCGCGGTAGCGATCGCCGTCAGGGTCGCAGTTCCCGCGCCACCTACCACCGCCTCCCAATGGACCTTCTCTGCCTGGTCCGGTTTCAGACTCACCCTCCGCCCGGCAGCGCCCTGAACCTCCAGGCCGGCGGCTCGAAGTTCTACCGATACATCCAGCGGCCTGGCGCTGTAGTTGTGGACCACGGCGGAGAGGGTCAGGCGGTCGCCCTCGGTGAGCGACCGCGGCGCCTGGAGACGCACCGTGAGGTCTTTCATCACGCGGATGTTGTGCCGCGCCTCGCCCACCTCCGTCTGCGGGGAGTGCGCCAGCACCGTGGCACGCCAGCTGGTGAGCGAGTCCGGCAGCCGGATCTGCACGGTGGCCTGCCCGGCGGCATCCGTTACCAGGAACGGGTTCCAGTAGGCGGTATCGGGGAACTGCTTGCGCACGTTGACCTCGGCCCCGTCCTTGGAGGCGTCTCCCAGGTAAACCTCCGGGTAAGAGAATTCCGTCTGTACTGCATTGCGGCGGCGCGGATAGAACGCCTGCCAGAGGCTATCGGTGGCCCCCTCCTGAATTGCGTAAATGGCCTCATCCACCAGCCCAAAGGAGAATTCCGCCGAGACCGAGCGGCCGCGCACATCTCTGGTGTGCACCTGGAAAGTGGCCGCCTCCCCCGGCCGGTAAACCTGGCGGTCACTTTCAATGGTCACCTGCAGCCGATGGGCGTCCGCGTTGACGTTGAGGCGCGCCTGGCTGCTCACGAACTCGCGGTTCCTGACGAAGCAGGCGGTGACGAAGACGTTGGGCTCGTAGCCCGCGCGGATGGGGAGGCGCACCACGGTGGACTTGCGCCGCAGTGGCACCAGCCGTACGTCCAGTATCCCCTCGGCCTCCACGGTGAGCAGGGCGGTGGCCCCCGGCCGGTCCGTGTTCACCAGTACCTGCGCCGTGTCGCCGATGCGGTAGCGCTTGCGATCCAGCAACACCGAGAGCTGCGGGTAGGTGCGCGCGTAGTCGCCACCCTCCGCGGTGCTTATCCAGATATCGGTGGAGGTTTCGATGCGGTTACCGCGCCGATCCGTGGCAGAGAGTCGGATGAGCACCAGCCCCGGCCCCTCCATTGGCATCTGGAGCCGGGCGAGGCCGCGGGCGTCGGTCTGCGCGGTCTGGCTGGCAAGCGGGCGCTCCTGCTCCCGTCCCCGGTCCCACACCAGGAGAACGGCGGTGGCCGTGAGCGTTACCCCCGCCGCGGGCTTGTCCGCCAGATCCCGGGCGCGAGCAAGCACCGGCACTGTTTCCCCCGGGGCCGCGATGAAGCGCGACGGGCGCACGTCCAGTGTCAATTCGCCCGCACGGACCAGCACGCTGCCGTTCCCGTAGGCGGAGCGGTTGCTCAAATCGGTGACCTCTATCTCGATATTGTATTCGTAGTCCGCAAACCGGTCCTCGTCCCGGGGCAGGTCAGTGCCAAACTCAAACTGCGCGTTACCGCTCTGATCGGTGGTGACTTCGCCTGTCTCCACCACATCACCATACCCGCCCGAGTATTCCTCGTTCTCCTCGAAGTCCGACTCCTGATCCTCGTCCCACCAGGACCAGGAGGGGGAGCGATAGATGGTATAGCTGGCCTGGGCGTTCACTACGGGCGCGCCGTAGTAATACTCAGCGTGGACGGTGACCGGTACCCGCTCCCCGCGCACATAGCAACGTTTAGGCGTGCTCACCACCACCTGCCACTCCGGCTTCCGGTAGGAGGCAACCACAAACCCATCGGCGTGCTCCTCTCCGTCCACACGCACGCTGAGCGTGTAGTAGCCGCTGCGCGCCTCAACGGGAAGCGTGAACTCACCCGCGAACGACCCCCGTTCGTTCAGGGCAGACTCATCACGGTAGAACACGGTCTCCTGCTCGTCGCGCACCTCGGCCAGCACCGTAGGAGAGGAGGGAACCGCGTAGCCGGAGGTCTCCAACCGCCGGACAACGCCCTTGAACCGCACGCGGTGGCCGGGTCGGTACACGGGTCGATCCGTGTAGAGACACACGCGGTATCGCTGGCGCGCGCCGGCATC
>JACQGL010000251.1 GCA_016199525.1 Armatimonadota bacterium | reverse complement strand
GCCCGCAGAGCGGTGCTGGCGCTGACGGACGGCAATGACACTGCCAGCCACACGACGCCCGACGAGATCATCCGCCACGCACGCGCCAGCGGCGTGTCGCTGTACCTGATTGGCCTGGGCACGGATGTCAACCGCCCGCTGCTGACGTACCTCGCCGGGCAAACCGGGGGGGAGTGCTACTTTGCCCCGACGGGAGCGGATCTGGAGACGCTCTACCGGCGCATGGCGGCTCGCTTCCGCACCGAATATCGCGTCACCTTCCGGAGCCCGCGCCCCGAGCGAGACGGCCGCCGCCGTGAAGTGCAGGTAACTGTGGGGGGGACGGATCTTCCCCCCGCGACCACCTGGTACCAGGCCCCTGGTCCCGGGAGCCTGGTGGTGGCGGTGGCCCAGGATGAGGCGCCCGGGGCGCCGCTCGCCAGTGGGGGGAGCGGGTTTCCCGCACGGTTCGGGTTCCTGGCGCTGGTGGCGCTGGCCCTGGTTCTGGCCGCAGGCGGGATGGCGTGGTTCCTGCGCTTCCGGCCCCGCGCTGCCCGCACGGGCCATCCCCTTACGCCTCTCTGGGTGACGGCGCCGGTGACGCGCGTGGGCCGCGACCGGGAGGCCGACCTCCAGATCGACAACGCGCGCGTTTCACGGCACCATGCCCGCATCGAGGCAGCGGGGAATGCGTTTTTGCTGGTGGATGAGGGCAGCAGCAACGGCACGTTCGTCAACCGCCGGCGCGTGCGGCGCGCCGTGCTCCGCCCGGGGGACGAGGTAGCGTTTGCTGACAGCCGCTTCCAGTTCGCGGGCTTGCTGGCCCCGCAAGCCCCGACGTCTCCGCCGACGTCCGATGATATGGCAACTGCCCGGCCGACCGAGCCCCAACGCGGTCAGGGCGGCGAGGCCGCGTTGCCGCCGTCCTCTTCCGCCCCTGGGACTCTCGCCGGGGAGGACCCGACGCTACCCCACGCGGGAGGTGCCAACGGGTAGCCGCTGTTCCCGCGCCGTGCTCCCTGCTCGCGGTAGCGCAGCCAGCGTGGCTGGCTCCCTGCGGGTGCGCTGCCGGAACTTTCGGAACGCTCCCCGCGCTCCGCTTCCCAGCTTCCGGACGTAGCCTGCGATTCCTGTGAATCCCAGGCGGGAAGATCGGATTCGCTGGTCCGAGCGATGAGCAAGCAACCAGCCTCCCGCCCCGTGCTCAGTTAGCAGGCGTAGCAAAAAGTGTCAAAACCGGAATCAGGTGCGTCCTGGGCTGGTCTCTGTGAAGGGGAAGGAACGCTCGTGGCGAAGTCTTACTAGCGAGTGAAGACCAGTCGACGCCGAGCAAAGGAGGGAGAGAGAAATCGCCACCGGAACACGTAGAAGCCCATCCTACGAGAGACCTCAGCAGGTTACCCGGATTCCCCCCTATCGCCCGGGCCATTGGGTTAAGATCAAGGAATTCTCCAACGGCGAATTCGGCTCTGACCTCAGCGGGAAAGTCCGCCGTGTAAAATCCATCACGTGCAGCATCACCTCGCCGGATCAGAAATGGGCCGTATGGAGAATCCATTTCGACGATGGTCGATGTGTGGAGTGGCACCTGGTTGAGCGGCTCGCCACCGAAGGGGAGATCCGCGCGGCCCGCTAGGTTGCCGGGCCAATCGATGGTCCGACCCGGCGAGTCGTGGCTGGCCATCCGAGGGCGGGTGGTCGGGCTCGCCTGCCGGTCGCGGGGCTAAGATTGAACGCGCCCGTCCTCCCCACCGGTGGGCGGGCGCGTTGTCCTGTACCTGGAACAGTGGCAGCCCCACCGACCTGATGGGGCTGCCACAGAGAGCATCCTAATGAATAGGAAGGCGATCTTTATCTCTTCGATAAGCAGCTCGCCCGAAGCTCCCCCCTTCAGGGGCGAGGGAGACTCTTCTTGACCCGCCAGCGGTTCTATGATAGCCGAAATGCCGCGCGACCGCAATATATCCTCAAGAAACCTGTCGCAGCCGCTGAACGAACTCCGTCACCGGTGCAATACACGTCCGGCCGTGATCGCCGATGAGGTTAACCACGGCGCTGCCGACGACCGCCGCGTCCGCCCACTTGCCGATCTGCCGGACGTGCTCCGGCTGCGACACGCCGAAGCCCACGGCCACGGGGAGATCGGTTCCCGCGCGGATGCGGCGCAGGAGATCGTGGAGGTCGGGCGGCAGTGCGGCGCGGGCGCCCGTGACCCCCATGCGCGACACACAGTAAATAAAGCCGCTAGCGAGTCGGGACGCCAGGTGGATGCGCTCGGGGGTGCTGGTGGGAGTGAGCAGAAAGATCGTCTCCAACCCCTGGTCGGCGGCGATCGGCTGCCACTCGCCCGCTTCCTCGGGGGGAAGATCGGTAATCAGGAAGCCATCCACGCCCGCCGCGCGCGCCTCCGCGGCGGTGCGTTCCATCCCGTAGCGAAACACCGGGTTGTAGTAGGTCATCAGCAGTAGCGGCACCTGGGTCTCACGCCGGAGCTCGGCCACCATTTCCAGGATGGCGGGGAGGGTGGTACCGCTGGCCAGAGCACGCTCCGTGGCACGCTGGATGCTGGGGCCGTCTGCCAGGGGATCGGTGAATGGGACGCCCAGCTCGATCAGATCCGCCCCCGCCGCTTCCAGGGCGGGCACCAGGCGACGGGTCGTCTCCAGATCGGGATCGCCGGCGCAGATGTAGATCACCAGACCGGTTCGCCCGGCGGCGCGGAGTTCGGTAAAGCAATCGGAAATCCGACTCATGCCTCACCCCCGGTAGTGCGGATTGCCGATTAGGGGGAGCGTTGAGCGTTCGGCGTCGGGCGTTGGGCTTGAGTGCCGGGAGGGACCTTCCGCGAGGTAGCGCTCCACCTGCTCCACATCCTTGTCGCCGCGGCCGGACAGGTTCACGATGACCACCTGGTCCGGCGGCAGCGTGGGGGCCAGGCAGGCGACATAGGCAAGGGCGTGCGCCGGCTCCAGGGCGGGGATGATCCCTTCCGTCTGCGAGAGGAGCTGGAACGCCGCCAGCGCCTCCTCGTCGGTGGCGGCCACATACGTCGCGCGCCCGATGTCCTTGTAGTAACTGTGCTCCGGTCCCACGCCCGGGTAGTCCAGGCCGGCGCTGATGGAGTGGGTGGGGAGAACCTGTCCCAGATCGTCCTGGAGCAGGTAGCTGCGTGCGCCGTGGAGTACCCCCAGCGAGCCGGCTACCAGCGTGGCCGCATGCCGTCCGGTATAGAGGCCCTCGCCCGCGGCTTCCACCCCGATCATACGCACTTCGGGGTCGTCCCGAAACGGGTGGAAGAGCCCTATCGCGTTGGAACCGCCCCCTACGCAGGCGACCAGGTAATCCGGCAGACGTCCTTCCGCGGCCAGGATCTGCGCGCGCGCCTCTTGCCCGATAATCGCCTGGAAATCGCGGACGAGCATAGGGTAGGGGTGGGCCCCCGCCACGCTGCCGATCACGTAGTGCGTAGCGCGGACGTTCGTCACCCAGTCACGGAAGGCTTCGTTCATCGCGTCCTTCAACGTCCGACTGCCGGTGGCCACGCCGTGCACCTGCGCGCCCAGGAGGCGCATCCGGAAGACGTTAAGGCGCTGGCGCTCCATGTCCTCCACGCCCATATAGACCTCGCACTGGAGGTCCAGGAGGGCGCAGGCGGTAGCGGTGGCAACCCCGTGCTGCCCGGCGCCGGTCTCGGCGATAATGCGCGGCTTGCCCATCCGCTTGGCCAGCAGGGCCTGTCCCAGGGCGTTATTGATCTTGTGCGCGCCGGTGTGGTTCAGGTCCTCCCGCTTCAGGTAGATACGGGCGCCACCCAGGCGTTCGGTCAGTCGTCGGGCGAACCACAGAGGGGTGGGGCGGCCGGCGTAGTCGCGCAGCAGGCGCTGGAGCTCCGCCTGGAACTCGGGGTCCCGGCGTGCGGCCTCGTAGGCGGCGGTCAATTCTTCCAGTGCCGGCATCAGGGTCTCCGGCACGAAGCGGCCGCCGTAAGGGCCAAAGCGCCCGCGGGCGTCCGGCAGATTCTCAAGCACGCTCATCACGCAGTTCCTTGTCTCGGAGGTGTCGGGACCCCTCCCAGCCCCTCCCCCAAAGGGAGATCCCGATGTAATCGGGACTTCCCCGGCAGGGAAGGAGTTTAGGTCTATAATGAAAGCCTGCCGTCGCCTGGCAACACTGCCCTAAACCTGAATCGCACCCACTCCCACGGGCCCGCGATCCCTATAGCAGTGCCGATCGAACGGCGGCGATGAACGCGCGCACCTTTTCCGGGTCCTTGTGGCCGGGCGCCGCTTCTACGCCGCTGGCGACGTCTACGGCGTAGGGCCGCGCGATTCGCACCGCTTCCGCCACGTTGGCGGGAGTCAACCCGCCCGCCAGGATGATAGGAACGCCGTAGCGCTGCGCGGCAACCGCCAGCTCCCACGGGAAAGCCCGGCCTGTGCCGCCCAGCCTGCCCGGCACCCGTGCGTCCAGGAGCGCCGCGGCGATGGAGCCGATGTAGGGCTCGATGCGGGTGATGTCTGCCTCATCCGCAACGCGGAATGCCTTAATCACCCTCGGCACACCCAGGGCACGCAGGGCTTCCGGCGGCTCGTTCCCATAGTATTGGAGCGCATCCAGCGGGCAGGTGCCCAGAATCGGGGCGAGGTCCTGGTCAGCCACCAGGCCCACGCAGGTGATGAACGGGGGAAGTCGCGCGATGATCCGCGCCGCGACCTCGGGGGTGATTTGCCGTGCCGCGGGCGCTGCGGGCACAAAGTTGAAGCCAAGGGCATCCGCCCCCGCGTCCGTCGCCGTCAGGGCGTCGTCCAGGTTGGTAATGCCGCAGATCTTGACGCGGACAGTCTCTATCACGAATTCCTGTGTATCACTTTCGATGGCCCGTTGAACGGACCGGCGGTCCCCACCAGTCGGGGGAGGTCTGGGTGCCGGGGCCGCTGGTCAGCCGTCGCTCTCCGCTACCATCGGCACTCACGGCGTAAAGGTGACCGTCGTCCCGGCGAGCGAAGGCAATCTGGCGACCATCGGGCGACCATGTCGGATAGAGCTCGTCCGCGGGGCTGTTAGTAAGGCGGATCTGGCGGCTGCCATCGGCATTCATGACATACAGCTCGGTCTTCCCGCCGTCGCGATTGCTTACAAAAGCGATCTTGCGCCCATCCGGGGAGGGGGCGGGGAAGAAGTCAGCGCCGGGGTGGTTGGTAAGGCGGGTCTGCCCCGTGCCATTGGCACGGATGGCGAAGATATCCCGGTTGCCATCCCGTTTGGCGCTGAGCAGAATGCGGCGGCCGTCCGGCAACCACGCCAGACCGGTGTTGCTGCCCATCGGGTCGCGGCTACTCGCCAGACGTCTCTGGGCGCTGCCGTCCGCATTCATCACGTAGATCGCTGTCTTCTCGGCCTGGGATCGAATAAAGGCAATCTGGCGGCCATCCGGTGACCAGGCGGGCGTGGCATCCCGGCCGGTATGGGTCAGTGGGGTTAAGGCGGCGCCGTCCGCGTTCATCACATGGATGTTGGCATCCCATCCCATGGAATGCTCGCGAAGGCACAGGAAGGCGATCCTGCTGCCATCCGGCGACCACCGGGGCGCGAGGTTCTCATCGGTGTTGGTCAGGCGGGTGATTCCGCTGCCATCGGCATTCATTACGTAGATCTGAAACTTGTGCCCCGGCTCGGCACCCTGGAAGGCGATGCGGCCTGCCAGCCCCGTATTCTCCCCCGTCCGTTGGGGTACGCTTCGGCCCCCGGTCTCCGTGCCCGGGGCGGCGCTTTTTGGCGCGCCTCCCAGGCCCCGGTTGGCACAGCTGGCCCCCAGGATCAGCAGGCAGAACGCAGCGGCGATCGCCAGCGGGAGAGGCAGCCTGGCTTGCTTCATGGCGTGCTTCTCTTGCTTTGCCGAGAGTTGGCGGGGGACTCTCGGAGGCATCCGGGCACGGCATGGCGACTCGGATCCCCATTACCATGGTTACCCGGAAAACCAGCGGCAGGGGCCCCGCTCGTGTTCAAAAACAGGCTGGAAGCCTGTACTCCACGCCCTGCGCTACATAAGGCCCCGCTCCTTCAGGCTGACGAAGCGGCCATCGCCGATGATGACGTGGTCCAGCACCTCAATGCCGAGCAGCTTGCCGCCCTCCGCCAGCCGCTTCGTAACGGCGATGTCTTCGGCGGAGGGGGTCGGGTCGCCGCTGGGGTGGTTGTGCACCACGATCACCGCCGCCGAGCTGTGGCGGATGGCTTCGCGGAACAGCTCGCGCGGGTGCACAATGCTCTCCGTGAGGCTGCCTACTGATACTTCAGGGATGCGCTGAACGCGGTTGCGTGTATCCAGAAGGAGAACGCGCAGGACTTCCTTCGGCTGGTGGCGCAGATCGGACATTACCAGCTGAGCGGCATCGGCAGGGCTGCGGATCGTGGGCCGCGCGTCATCCGAGAGGGCGCCGATGCGTTTTCCCAGCTCCACGGCGGCACGGATTTCCACTGCCTTGACCGCGCCAATGCCGGAGATGCCGGAAAGCTCGGCCACGGTGGCAGAGACAAGTCCCCGCAGGCCACCGAATTCCTTCAGGAGCCGTTCGGCGAGGGCAACGGCGTTCTCACGCGTGGTGCCCGTGCGAAGCAGAATGGCGATCAGCTCCGGGGTGCCGAGCACCTCCGGTCCATAGCGCTGAAGCCGCTCGCGGGGGCGCTCCTCCTCCGGCAGGTCGCGAATGGCAAGACTATAGCGTTCCGTCACTCTCCCCTCCCGGGTGTTAATTGCTGTGAGCGCCGGTCTGACACCTGCCGCGGCCCCGAAAGGCTTCGGGGCAGTGCGTCTTGTGTGCGCTCATCCTGAGGCCGGCGCGCTTTATGGTCGCGGTGTTGTTGCCGGCGGTGCCGTTACGCCCGTGCCGGGCCCGAGGTGATTGGCCGTTGTTCCTGATGGGGGACGGGCGTTGATTCACGCGATACCTGCGCGTTCACCCCGCAGGGGCGAGGCGCGCTGCCGCGTCCGGCGGCAGGACGCCGTGCTGGCGGCACAGATCACAGAAGCGTCGCAGGCCGGCCATCTCGGGCTCGGCCAGGGGGTAGCGAATGACGTTGGTAAGGTAAGCAACCGCCGCGTCTTCGGAGAGGCCCGTCGCCGCTGCGCCCGCGCGAGCCAGGTCGGCAGCGCGCGGCAGCCCCCAGTGCGCGGCGCGCTCGAAGAGCGCGGCCAGGCGCGGCAGGTCGCCGTGGGCGGGCGCCGCCCAGACGGCGTAGACAAACGGGAGGCCAATCCATCGTTCCCACTCAGCGCCCAGATCCACACGGGTGGGAACTGGTCCCGACCAGTCGCCGGCATCCAGGCGAGTGCTGGCGCGCAGGCAGGGATCGCCGATGAGCAACACGGCATCCGCTTCGGCGAGCATCTGTTCGAGGTCCGGCGGCCGGCAGAAGAACTCGGGCCGCGCTCGGTAGCGTGCTGCGAATAACAGCCGGGTGAGCGCTGTGCCGCTGCGCGAGCTGGCATCCAGGGCCACGCTACGAACCTCCGCCAGGGGCACTCGGGCGTAGAGCTGGATGCTTTGGACCGCTCCCCGTGCGGTTACGCCGTAACCCGGCAGGATGCGGAGTTCCGGTTCGGCCAGCACCCCGGCGACAGATACGAGCGCCGCGTCCAGCTGGCCGCGAAGGAGCCCGGCCAGCAGCTCGGATGGGACGGCCGTAACGAGCTCTACGTGCGGGAAGGCAGCCCGGTCTCGCAAAGCGGCCGCGAGCGGCTCTCCGTTCAGGTAGGGCACAGTTCCGATCCGTAGCCTCACGGCGCACCCCCGTTATTCAAGCAGCGGGAATCCGACACCCGCACGCACACCTGTCCGGTCCGTGTCTGCGTGGCGAACATTCACCCCATCGTATCTCAGGATCGGGCCACGGGTTGATGGGGAGAAGAGAGTGGGGGGGTGAGTGAGACCGAGAGTGGGTGAGAGAACGAAGGGGAGAGTCGCGCACCCATACCGGCGCTCGTGCCGGGGATCTCACGGTTCCCAGGCGACGGAGAGGCCGAACACTGCGGCTCCCGCTTCCACCAGCGGCGCCGCGGCCGCGGTCAGGGTGGCGCCGGTGGTAGACACATCGTCGATCAGCACCAGGCGGCGCCCGGCTACCGACCGCCCGGGCAGCAGCGCGAATGCTCCCTGGAGGTTGCGCAGTCGCTCCTCCCGCGAGCGTCCCACCTGGGGCGGGGTGGATCGGATGCGCCGCAGGAGCCGGAGCTCCACGGGCAATCCCAGCCGCCGGCCCGCCTCCCGAACGAGCAATTCTGCTTGATTGAAGCCACGTCGGAACCGCCGCCAGGGGTGCAGCGGCACGGGGACCAGCGCCTCGGGGGCCCATTCATCCCGCCGCGCAGTCAGGGCTTCGGCGAGCAGCTCCCCCAGCGGTCCGGCCAGCTCCAGCTGCCGGCCGTACTTGAACAGGGGGATCGCCTGGGCCAGCGGGCCGCGATAGAGGGCGGCACAGGCATAGTCCGCCAGGCCCGGCCGGCCGGGCAGCGCCTGCGGGTCGGGCCGCTCGAGCTGGTCGCGGCAGGCGTTGCAGAGCGCCGGCGCGGTGGCATCGCACACTGCGCACCGGGGTGGGTAGAGCACGTCCTGCGCCGCGCCAAGACAGTGGGTAACTACGCCGCGGAGCCAGGAGCCTTCTTGATGGATTGCCATAAGCCGAGAAGAATGAGCCGCAAGGCCCAAAGGCGCCCCACGCCAATGCACGCGGATTCTTAACGGAGCCTGGCGATCAACGGTGACAATCCATGCTGCCGGGGCGCTTTCAGCGCCGGATAGCTTACTCACGGCCCGGTTCTTCGGGCCCCGGTCCTCAGGGATCTTTCAGCGCCCGCCGGCCCGTTGCCAGCAATCGGACAGTACTGCTTATTTCCCGGGGCGGGGCCGGGACTCCTCGGAGGGGCGCCGGAGGTTGTGGTATACTACACGGCGCGCCGCTCGGGGTTACCAGGGCCGCGTGAGGAGGGAACACCGCTTGCTGGAGTTCCAGATTACCCAGCTGGATACCGGGTCCGGGGCTCGCCGGGGTCGGCTGGCGACCCCGCGCGCCGTAGTGGAGACGCCCGTCTTTATGCCGATCGGTACCCAGGGGAGCGTGAAAGCGCTCAGCCAGCAAGAGGTGGCGAGCCTGGGTTACCGCCTCATCCTGGGAAATACCTACCACCTGCACCTGCGCCCGGGCGAAGAGCTGATCCGCCGCGCGGGTGGTCTGCACCGCTTCATCGGCTGGGACGGAGCGATCCTCACCGATAGCGGCGGCTTCCAGATCTTCAGCCTGGAATCGCGACGACGGATCTCGGATGAGGGTGTTCTGTTCCGCTCTCATATCGATGGCTCCGAGCATCTGTTCACCCCCGAGAACGTGGTGGATATCCAGGCGGCACTCGGCTCGGACATCATGATGGCGCTGGATGAGTGTCCGCCCTATCCGTGCGACCGTGAGCGTGCCCGCGTGGCGATGGAGCGGACGCACGTCTGGGCGCGCCGCGCGCTGGAGCATTGGCAGCGACGGTGTAGCGAGAGTCCGAGGCGCGTTGGGATAGGGGCGCTGTTCGGCATCGTGCAGGGGTCGGTCTACCCGGAGCTGCGGGCCGAGAGCGCGGCAGTCATCGGGGGCATGCCGTTTCCGGGGGTGGCCATCGGAGGCGTCTCCGTGGGCGAGCCGCGGGAGCTCATCGAGGCCGTGATCCAGCACACGGCGCCGCTCCTGCCCGCGCACAAGCCGCGCTACCTGATGGGGCTCGGCACGCCTCGCGACCTCCTGGAAGCAGTCGCCGCGGGGGTGGATATGTTCGATTGCGTGCTTCCCACGCGGCTGGGGCGGAACGGCAGCGCCTACACCTCCCGCGGGCGCATCAACCTCAAGGCAGCGCGGTTCACGGAAGACTTCGGCCCCATCGACCCGGAGTGCGATGCCTGGTGCTGCCGCCACTACGCTGCCGCTTACATCCGCCACCTCTACAAAGCGGGCGAAATCCTCGCCGCGCGCATCCTCACTTACCATAACCTGGCGTTTTACGCGCGGCTGATGGAAGGCATCCGCGCCGCCCTGGATACAGGGACCTTTTCCTCCTTCAGGGCCGAGTGGCTCAATAGACTGAGGGACAACGGGTCGGGCGACGATGCCGGGGCCTGACCGGCCCGTGGTGAGGCCCGCCAGATCACGGCCCTTCATCTTCCGCCCGTGCAACACAACGACACGCGCAGAACGCGTTTCCGCCAACCACCAGCTTGCGTGGGCCCTGACGGTCCATTATGGCTCGTAGGTAGCGCTTGCGAAGGGTAGGGGCGAGCTACTATACTGATTCGAGAAGCGGGTGCCGCTCAACAGGACCCGTTGGGAAGATAGTAGGTGAGCGCGCAGGGAGGTGTGTCCAAATGGGAATGCACTTCGGCGTGGTGGCGGCAAAGGCGTCGTGGGAGAGGTTTTTCGCAGAGCTCTCGGGCCTTACAGGCCGGTTCCTTGATCGCGGGCGGGTGAAGACCCTTGAGGAAGTGGACTTCGACGCCCACGATGACGGCTTCCTGCTCGTAGGCGGGGAGCATGAAGGTAATGCTTATCTTCATGACAGCTCGATGATTCTCTCGGGTGGGACCTTCGACCGCCTGGTGGAACTCTCCCGCCGGCTCAGTTGCACCCTCGCAGCATGTGTCGGCGAGACGGTCAGCGGGAGCTTTGGTCTCTTGATCGCGGAGAACGGCAGCCTAGGGCGCCTCTACTACAACTGCGTCTCAGCCATTCGCGAGCCCTTCAGCCTTGGCACACCGCTGGCAGTCAAATCACGTCTTGGGCTCGAAGACGTAGACGGCGTGGGTCTCTTAGAGGCCCTGCGCGACCAGGGCCTCGACTACGTCGCCTGGGTCCGCCGCGGCTCCAAGCATACGTACCTCTACACTTGCGAGGGGCTCAACCAGGCTTCATCTCCGACCAGGGGCCCGATCGAAGCAGCCTTCGATGAGCATTGGAAGCGCCACGAGTACCCCAAGGGGCAGGCTCCATCGCCACGCGTTGTAAGCCGTGTGCTACCGGATGGGTCTATGGGGTTTGGCATAGTTGCTCGGCGTCCCGGCGAGCGTCGAAAGGGATGGCTTAGCAGACTGCTCGGGAGATGATCGGCGAGCCGCCCTACCACTGGGACCGCATCGCCGCTACTGCGAGCGCGAGGATGGCCCCGAGTGGATGCCGCCGGCCCCGGGCGCAGCGAGGATCAAGTACGGAAGCGAACGCTTCCAGTTAGACTCCTCCCCAGAGCGTGCGTGTCCATACGAGGTGCATACCCAATCCGCGGACTATCGAAAGGCCCTGCAGGGCACACCGGCAGCGCTTGACAGGGCAGCAGGGAGCGGCTATGCTCGTCGAGAGCGCCTGTCACCCAGTAGGACCTCGTGGCCACGGTCACACGCAGGGAGAAGCGCAGGCGGTGAAGGGGTTGGACCTCCACAGGGACTTCTTCAGGGAGTATGGGCGACCCATGCTTGCGAAGGTGTTCCCCGCCGAATTCCCGCTGATCGCCGTGGCGTCTGTGGGGTTCGGGTCGGATCGTCTGGGCGCAGATGACGAGGTCTCCCGGGACCACTGTTGGGAGCCGGGGTTCCAGGTTTTCAGCGAGCGTCTGCCTCGGGATGTGCTCAAGCGAATTGAGTTGCACTTATATGAGAACTTGCCATGGGAGTTCCGGGGGGTCAAGCGCTCAGCCTGCTGCGGATCGCCCAACACGATCCGGGCGTGGACCGTGGACGAGTTCTTCGCGTCTATGACATCCTTCGCCAAACCGCCCGAGCGGGATCGGCTCTGGCTGCTCATAGCCGATGAGGCCCTGTACCACGTTACGAATGGAGAAGTCTTCTACGACCCCACCGGTGACTTGACAAAAAGAAGGGAGTTGTTCGGTTATTACCCGGAGAGCGTGTGGCGCTTCAAACTGGCAGCCCGCGCCCACCGGATCGACGTGCAGAGGTACCAGATGGAGCGCTGTGCGGCTCACGGCGAGGAGGTTGCCGCCAACCTCATGCTGTACGATGGGCTGCGAGAGGTCTTCCACTTTGCTTGCCTCGCCAACAGGCGTTACGCGCCCAACGATCGGTGGCTCCCCTGGGTGTTCCGCAGGCTGCCGGCGTTGGCCGGTGACATCGAGCCCCTGGTGGTGAGCATCTCTCGGACCACGGATTTGGATAGACGGCTGTCTCTGTACGCGCAGATCGTGGCGCTCTGTGCCGACTGGGCATATGGGAACGGGCTGGCAGTCAGGGGCAGGTACTGGTGGGCCGACTTGCGGGAGGCCGTCCCGGGCGAGCTAAAGGACTTCCCCGTGCCAGGTTGGGTCGGCGTCGAGTACCGGTATGCGTCGCAGTTCGCACTTGGCGGGAATCTCGGAGGGTTGCTGACGGAGAGCGGCCTGCAAGCGTATCCAGCCGGCGCCGGCGACCCGCACGGTTGACACGTCGGGCTAGCGTGGCCGCGCCGAGTGGCCGGGCCACGAACCCGCCCCAACGCCCAAGGCCCAACCCCGAGCCTGGCGGCCCGAGGGCAAGCGCCCAAGGCCCAACGCCTGACGCCCTACCCGACGGCCGGCCGCCCCCGCACGGGGAAGAGCGGATCGTGGTAGCCCTTCCCCGTATGTTCGCCAGGGGGGACCAGCCGGTCCACGGCGGCCTCATCCTCCGGCGTGATCGTTACCGCAGCGGCCCCCAGGTTGTCCTCCAGCTGCTCCGTGGCGCGCGGGCCGATGATAACGCTGGTTACAATAGGATTTGCCAGGGCCCACGCCAGGGCGAACTGGGTGAGGGTGCAGCCCTTCGCTTCCGCCAGGGGGTGCAGCTCCTGGGCAACGCGGAAGCTCTCCGCGCGCATCTCCGTTTCCAGGATGCGAGGGTTCCCCCGCGCCGCCCGCGAACCCTCGGGATAGCTCTCTCCGGCGCGGTATTTTCCGGAGAGCACGCCGCGCGCCAGGGGGCTGTAGGCCGCCACCCCCAGCCCGTGCGCCCGGCACAGGGGGAACAGCTCCACCTCCGCGTCGCGGTTCACCAGGTTGTAGAGCGGCTGCACGCAGACCACGGGGTCCAGCGCCCGCGCCTCCGCGATCGCCAGCATCTCCCGCACCTGCCAGGCGTAGTGGTTCGAGCAGCCCATATAGCGGACTTTGCCCTGGCGGACGAGGTCGTCCATCGCGCGCAGTGTCTCGTCCAGCGGCGTGGTGTAATCCGGCGAGTGGAGATAGTAGAGGTCGATCCAGTCCGTCCCCAGGCGCTGCAGGCTGGCCTCCACGGCGCACAGAATATGGACGCGGCTGAGGCCCTGGTCGTGGGGGCCGTCGCCTATGGCGCCGCGGACCTTGGTGGCCAGGATCACACGGTCCCGCCGATCGCGGATCGCCTTGCCCGTGATCCGCTCCGATGCACCCGCGTTGTAGATATTGGCGGTATCGAGGAAGTTGATCCCTGCATCCAGGGCGCGGTGGATGATACGCAGGCTCTCGCCCTCATCCGTGGGGCCTCCGAACATCATCGTGCCCAGGCAGAGCCGCGAAACCTTCACGCCCGCCCGGCCCAGGTTGATAATTTGCACGAGTATCTCCGATCTACTTTGTGGTTCTACAGCGCCACCACCCCATCTCCAGGGTAGCTTGCCGGGTAGGTGCCGACATCGGGCGACACCTTCGCTTCCCTCGCGGAGAGTTTCCTTACGGGTTATCTGCCCCTGCCGGTGGCCGGCACGTTCACCATCGGCCGCGCTGGATCGCTGCTCGTCACCAACAGGGACCGGCCGACCTGGCCGGGCGCGGTGGGATGGAAGCTGGCGGTGACCAGCCTCCGCTCTCGCGGCGCCAGCGTGAAGCTCCCCCCTCCCGATTCCACCGACATCGGGTCCGCCAGCGTGCCCACGCTCACGAACAGTGGCGTGGTGCCGCGGTTGAGGATCCGCAGCATCCGCGTCTTCGTCCTGCCCACGGCGACGTTCCCGAACCGCAGCCGCTTCGGGCGGATGATTAGCCGGCCGCCGACCAGAGCGGGCGTGCCGATCTTAGCCACGAAGGCGTCCCAGTTGCCGCCGTTGAAGGTCTGATCCGGTCCCGGTATGCCCGCGAGCCCGCTGCCGTTGGGGAAGCTAGCCGGGGCGGAGGCGGTGCTGCTGGTGACGTAAGCGTTGCCCTGGTCATCCACGGCGATGGCGGCGCTGTCGCTCACCTCGCCGCTGTCGCCGCCGATGTAGCCGCAGTACGCCAGCGCCAGCCCCGCCGGGTTCAGCTTGGCCACGAAGGCATCGGTGTGCTCATTGTAGGTCAGGTCCGGCCCTACAGTCACGGGAAAGGTAGCCTGGGTAGAGAGCGTCAGGCCAACGGCGTAAGCGTTTCCGTCGTCATCCACCGCGATGCCGAACCCCCGGTCGCTCAGGTTGCCGCCGATGTAGGTAGCGTAGGCCAGGCCGGTGCCATCGGCGTTCACCTTCGCCACGAAGGCATCGAAGAGGCTGTTGAACGTCTGATCGAACCCAGGCACCGGCCCGAAGCCGTCCCCATCGGGGAAGGTGGCTTCGTTGGATAGGGCGTCGCCGACGACGTAGGCGTTCCCGTCCAGATCTACCGCGACGCCAAAGCCCTCGTCGAACTCCGATCCACCGATGTAGCCGGCGTAGACGAGCGCCGTGCCCGCCGCGTTCACCTTGACCACGAACGCGTCGTGGGTGAAGTCAAAGATCGTGCGGCCGTTGAACGTCTGGTCCGGCCCCGGGCCCGAGAACTGGCCCGGGCCGGTGCCGAACCCGCTGCCGTTGGGAAAAGTGTTCTCGGGGGAGATGGTCTGGCCGGTAACGTAGGCGTTCCCATCCTGATCCACGGCGATGCCGGCGCCCGCGTCGCTGTTCTCGCCGCCGATGTAGCCCGCGTATACCAGGCCGGTGCCGTCCGCCCTCACCTTGACCGCGAAGGCGTCTTGGGCCACGTTGTGCGTGCGGTCGAAGCCCGGCAGCGGCCCGAAGCCGTCACCGTCCGGGAAAGTCGCCTCCGTGGAACCCGTCTGGCCGGTGACGTAGGCGAATCCGTTCCCATCCACGGCGATCCCGTTGCACAGATCGCCGCCGGCGCCGCCGATGTAGCCGCAGTACGCCAACCCCGTGCCTGCCGGGTTGAGTTTCGCCACGAAACCGTCCTCAAAGCCGCCGTTGAAGGTCAGGTCCGGCCCCCTGGTCACGGGGAGGGTGGCCTCGGTGGAATTGGTCTCACCGGCCAGGTAGGCGCTGCCGGCGCCGTCCACGGCGATGGCGAAACCGATGTCGAACCCGCTCCCGCCGATGTAGGTGGCGTAGGCCAGGCCCGTCCCGTCGGCCTTCACCTTCACCACGAAGGCGTCCAGCTGGCCTCCGTTGAAGGTGGTGTCCGCGCCCGGCAGCAGCCCGAAGCCATCACCGTCCGGGAAAGTCGCCTCCGTGGAATCCGTTTGGCCAGTGACGTAAGCGTTCCCGTCGTCATCCACGGCGATGCCCAGACCCTCGTCGAACCCGCCGCCGCCGATGTAGCCGGCGTAGATGAACACGGCGGGATCGAGCATCAGCGGCCGGCGCCGGTCGTATTTGCCCACGCGGAAGCCGTACGCGTGGGTGCGAGGCGTTAGGCATTGGGTCTGGGGAGAAAGGGTGTAGGCGGCGGCCACCTCCGCGCGCCGCCCGCCCACCTCCTGGTAGGCGTACGGCTTCTCATCGTGGAAGCTGCCCGCGGGGGTGGAGACCTCCAGCTCCCCCGCCTGATTAACCCGTACCGCTGTGGCGCCACGGTAGGCCAGCCGAATCCGGTTCGGATCGGCCCCCGGCTTTACCACGAAGGTATATTTCAGCCGGTGTACGGTGCCGGCATATACCAGGTCGATGCCGGGCCAGAGGTCCCGGTAGACGAGCCTGCTGTACGTCCTCAGCCCTGTTTGCCACTGCTCGCGTGGTCCCCTGAAGTAGCTGACTACCGTTGGGGTCGGGTCCTGCCCCGCCGGCCGAGCGCCAGGGTGCGCGCCGATGAAGTCCAACTTGAGGGCCCATCTTTTGGTAGGATGAGTGGCTGGCTGGCTGCGTGGGTGAGTGGGTGAAGGGTGAGCGTCAAGCCGCTGCCGCTCGCCCACTCTGCCATTCTCCCTCCGCGTCTCCACGTCTTCGTGGTGCACCACAGGCCGCGAGAGCGCGAAGGTGAGGCCCCGGGGGGTGAAGTAGACGCTGGTGTCGTGGCCCTGGACGTAGTAGGCCACGCGCGGGTCCACCTGCCCCCGATTCTCGATGAAGTAGAGCGGCAGTTTGCCAAAGGCGGCGACGATGCTTGCCTGGCGGGCCTGGCTCTGGCTTGCTACCGTTGGCCCGGCGGCGCGGTGGGGGGGCCAAAATGACAACGGGGCCGCAGCAGTGCGGGCGTTGTTCCCTGCGAGTACGCCTGCCAGGCCGAGCCCGGCCAGCAGCAGCACCGCCCGCCAGCAGGGGGAGTGCCGGATAACCATCACCAAACCTCCTCCGGGGGGATGGGCGGGAGGGGTTGTGCGCCGGGAGGGCGAGTGGCGGGTGGTAGATAGATCTACGACCGCGCGCCAACTACTTATACCCTGATGGCCATCCTTCGGTAACCTGCTGTCTAAACGGGCGGATTCTGCCAGCCCGATTTCCTACTGGAGCAATGAAAACGCCCGGGCAAGTTCGCGAGGTTAGGTGCGGCTTCAGGACGCACTGTGATTCAGGAAGGGGATTGATAACAGGTGAGTCGAACTCGACTCAGGAGAATACTCTTGAGCATTGGAATCATTGCCGGCCTCTTCATCGTGGTTGCGGCGATCTGGTTCCGTCCCTTGGTATACCAGATGCTTCACAATCCCTTTGATGCTGAACGTTTTGAGCAATCCAAATGGAAGTCCGCGGTGACGGATCGCGGAGGGCAGAATCCACGCGGTCCTATGGCAGGAGATCTGCGAAGACGGTTTCTAGAGAAGGGGATGCCCAAGGAAGCCGTGCGAGCCTTGCTTGGGGAGCCGGACAACAGCGAGTCTGATGAAGTGGCTGGAAACATAGATAGGTATTTCCTGGGCCATTGGGGATCTATGAGTATTGACGGAGACTATCTCATCATCCACTATGATCAGCCGGGAAGAGTCTCATCCACCGAGATTTACGAACACTAAACCACCTGCCCTCCCTCCGCCGGGCCAGCTCCCCTTCGGAGATCGAGGCCGCGATCAGTACGCCTTCGCGAACACGGCCTGCTCCTTCGCCTCTCCGCCGCAGCGAATGCAGGGCCCGGTAACCTCGCACGGGCGATCCAGGGGTAGGCAGCGGATGGTGGCCGTTGTCTCGTGCTGGATTGCCGTCTCGCACGCCGCGTCGCCGCACCAGAGGGCGATGATGAACCCGCGCTGCTCCTCCATTACGCGGCGGAACTCATCCCACGTCTCCACGGGGTGGGTGTTCTCTGCGCGGCAGCGGAGAGCGCGGTCGAAGATCTCCTGCTGGACCTCCCGCAGGAGGGCAGGCACGCGCGCGGCGAGCTGGGCGATAGGGACCGTTTCTTTGCGGCGATCCAGTCTGCGGACGAGCACGACGGACCGGTTCTGCACGTCGCGCGGGCCAATTTCCATGCGCAGAGGGACGCCGCGCATCTCGTGCTCGTTGTACTTCCAGCCCGGGGTCTTGGTATCGTCCGTGTCGGCCTCGATGCGGTATGGAGGCCGGAGGCGGGCCAGAACCTGGTCGGTGGCCTCCAGGACGGGCTGGCGGTCCTCATCCTTCCGCCAGATGGGGACGATGACGATCTGGATCGGCGCGACGTTGGGCGGGAAGATGAGGCCGGAGGCATCGCCGTGGGCCATGATGAGGGCGCCGATCAGGCGGGTAGAGACGCCCCAGCTGGTTTGCCAGACGTACTTGCGCTCGCCGTCCTGATCCTGGAAGGTGATGTCGAACACACGGGCAAAGTGCTGGCCCAGGTTGTGGGAGGTGCCCGCCTGGAGGGCGCGCCCATCGCGCATCAGCGCCTCCACGGAGTAGGTGCGCAGGGCGCCGGCGAACTTCTCGCTTTCCGTCTTGCGCCCCGGAATCACAGGGATGGCCAGCTCGTTCTCAATGAAGTCCTGGTAGACACCCAGCATGCGGAGTGTCTCTTCCTCGGCCTCCTCTTCCGTACGGTGGACGGTGTGGCCTTCCTGCCAGAGGAACTCGGCGGTGCGCAGGAAGGGGCGGGTGACCTTCTCCCAGCGTATGACGTTGGCCCACTGGTTGATGAGGACGGGTAAGTCGCGCCAGGAGTCGATCCACTTTGAGTAGAGAGCGCCGATAATCGCTTCGGATGTGGGACGGATGGCGTAGCGCTCCTCCAGTTTCTCCGTCCCCGCCTCGGTCACCCAGGCCACCTGGGGCGCGAATCCTGCCACGTGCTCTGCCTCTTTTTGGAGAAGGCTCTCCGGCACCAGAAGCGGAAAGTAAGCATTGACGTGCCCGGTAGCCTTAATGCGGCGATCCAGGAGGGCCTGCATGTTCTCCCACAGGGCGTAGCCGTAGGGGCGAATGGCCATCGAGCCGCGCACCGGGGTGTAATCGGCCAGCTGGGCGCGGCGGATGACCTGCGTGTACCAGGTCGAGAAGTCCTCCTCCGGATGGGGGAGTTTGCCGGTCAGTTCTTCGTCGCGTTCGGACATAGGCGTGGCCTCACAGGCGGGCACAGAGTGGCGGGGTGTGCCGATAATCGTACCACCGGGCGCAGGGAAGCGTCAAGCGCGGCGGACCTTCGGCAGTTGCCAGTTCAGCCTCAAATCGGGGCTGCTACTCCAGCGTGGAAGTAGGGCTGATGATAGGTGGGCTACAAGAGGGGGGCGGATCGGGGAGATTGTGACGTGTGCAGAACTCGTACAAAGACCACTGACCCACCCTTCATGTTCCACCGCAGGTATTTCTTCCCCAAACCATCCCAGCACTCAACGATTGCAATATAAGCTATCGTCCGATATACTTCTTGTGAGACGAGCGCCGGACCACCCACCAGGTGGCGACGGATGGGGCGTCCAAATGGACACTGGTGCTGCCCTCCCGGGGATCGCATAGCTGTAGGTCGAATATTAATCTCCGTACCTGACCTGTTACAACATCTCGGGTGCAGGTGTTACTGTTACCCGCCGTGTGAGGCGAGGAATGTCGCACGAGATGTCGAATCGCTGCCCCTATCTGGCCTGCAGGCCACCATCGCAGAAGTATGTACCTGAGCCGTCGTGGAGGAATGTGTGCTATGCCCGGGGCCGCGGACCGCAGTGGCCCTACGACCAGGTAAGCCGCCGCCGGCAGCAGGGGTGCTGCTTCGCAGGCGCGGAAAAGTTTCGGGAATGCGGCTCGTATCAGCGGGCGAAAGCCGACGATCTGCTGGAGCCGCCGGTCGCCGGTCCCGTTGCCCAGGAAGCGGCCCCAGCTCCCGGACGGTCCTCACACGCGGTCTCCCAACGACCCTCGCACACACCCTCTGGGCGGTCCTCACATCGACGACGCCACCGACACAGGCGGCAAGTTTCCGCTTTCTTGCTGCACGCGCTGTGGCTGTGCGTCGTTGGGATCGTCATCGGATACATCCTTGTGTCGTACAACTACAGAGATCTCACGTCACCGAACACGGCGGTCGCCACGCCCAGGCATCGCGCTGGTGGCCGGTGAAAGAGCCGTGAAATCCGTCTGCGTGCCGCTCGCCTGCTACGCGGGCTGCAGGAGCCGCAGGGCGTTGGCGATCACCGCCAGTGAGGTGCCCATATCGGCGACCACCGCCAGCCACAGGTGCGGTTCCCAGAGCAGCACTAAGGCAATGAACCCCGCCTTCACCGCCAGGGACAGGCCGATATTGAACCGGATGGTGGCCAGGGCGCGGCGGCTAAGCCGGATCAGCAGCGGCAGCCGGGTGAGATCGTCCGACATCAGGGCCACATCTGCCGTCTCCAGCGCTACATCCGTGCCCGCGGCTCCCATCGCCACCCCCACACTGGCCGCCGCCAGCGCGGGAGCATCGTTGATCCCATCGCCGACCATCACCACATTGCCGTGCTCCTCGGTGAGCCGCAGCACGGCATCTACCTTATCGGCGGGGAGCAGTTCGGCGAAGTAATCGGTGATCCCCAGGTCTTCGGCGATGGCCCGCGCCGTGTTGGGATTATCGCCGGTGAGCATCACTACACGCCGGATGCCCAGGTTTCGCAGCTCCTCCACCGCCTGACGGGCCACCTCGCGGGTGGTATCCGCAATGGCCAGGATGCCCAGCGCCCGGTCAGGAGTGCCCAGGAAGACGGCCGTCTTTCCCTGCCGTTGGAGTTCCAGGGCGCGCTCCCGCGCCTCCGGAGGTATGGCTCCCGGACGGAACAGGCTGGCCTTGCCGATGCGGTAGACCGTGCTGTCTAGCAGCGCCTCCGCGCCCTGGCCGGCGAGCGCCTCGAAGATGGTGGGCGGTTGCACCGCCAGCCCCTGATGGCGCGCGCGGTGGAGGATGGCACGCGCCAGGGCGTGCTCGCTGCGCAGCTCCAGCCGCGCCGCCAGCGCCAGCAGCTGGTCGGCGTCCATCTGGTCGAGCGGAATGATATCCGTCACCACCGGCTCGCCACGGGTGAGGGTGCCGGTCTTATCGAACGCTACCACCCGCGCCTGCGCAAGCCGCTCCAGGTAGGTGCCACCCCGCACCAGCGTGCCGTCCCGCGCCGCCCGCGCCAGCACGCTGACCACCGTCACGGGGGTGGAGATTACCAGCGCGCACGGGCAGGCGATGATCAGCAGCGTCAGGGCGGTCTTGAACCAGACGTGGAACGGCTGGCCGAGCAGGAAAGGTGGGATGGTGGCCAGCAGCGCCGCCAGCAGCATAATGGCGGGCGTGTAATAGCCGGCAAAGCGATCCACAAGCTGCTCTGTGGGGGAGCGCCGCGCCTGCGCTTCTTCTACCAGCTGCACCACCCGCGCGATGGCACTCTGGCTGAAGTCACGGGTGATCCGCGCTTCGAGGAAACCCTGTTCGTTCAGCGTGCCGGCGTAGATTTCATCCCCCGGTCCCTTCTCGACGGGGACGGACTCGCCGGTGATCGGCGCTTCATTGATGCTCGACTCGCCGCGGATCACTACTCCATCCAGGGGCACGCGCTCGCCGGGGTGGACGAGCATCGTTTCGCCCACGTGTGCCGATTCCACCGGCACCGAAACTTCCCTCGCATCTCGCCGCACGGTTACGCGCGGCGGGCTCAGTTCTATGAGCGCCTCAATGGCGTGGCGGGTGCGATCCAGGCTCCAGGCTTCCAGCGTTTCCGCGATGCCAAACAGGAGGACTACGGACGCGGCTTCGACCCACTCGCCGATAGCGATCGCCCCCACCACGGCAATCGTCATCAGGAAGTTGATGTCCGTGGTGAATCGCTGTCGGAGAGCGTTCCAGGCTTCGCGCACGACGCGCCAGCCGGCCAAGGCGATGCTGATAAGGTACGCTGCCTGCCACACGGGATCGGGCGCTCCCAGGCGCTGGAGCGCGAACGCCGTCCCCATGAGCGCGGCCGCCAGAAGAAGCAGCGCCAGGTATCGGCGCTGCGCGGCGGTGGTTTCCCCGGCGTGCGCGTGCGCGGCGGGCGGCTCCCCTTCCGGTTCCGCCTCAAATCCCAGAGTGCGCACTCGCTCCGCCAGCTCGTACGGGGTGACCTGGCGCGGATCGAATTCTACCGCCAGCAGACCACGAGCGAATTGCACCTGCGCCTCCGAGACCCCGGGCGTCTGGCTCAGACTCTCTTCGATCTGGCGCGCGCAGGATGGGCAATCCATGCCGCTCACGCGCAAGCGCGCGCGGCGTAGGGACTCCGCGATCATCTCTCCCTCGTTGCGGCCCCCACCGGCCGGGCGATTGGGTGGGGCTCGCGGTCGTAGACGTGTTCCAGCCCCTGGGCCATCAGCGCCTCGATGTGGTGATCGTCCAGGGAGTAGTAGGCCAGCCGCCCTTCACGGCGGTATCTGACCAGACGCATCCCACGCAGCAGGCGGAGCTGGTGGGAAACGGCAGACACGGTCACATTCAGCAGCGCCGCCAGATCGCACACGCACAGTTCCGCCAGCGAGAGGGCGTACAGAATCTTCAGGCGCGTGGGATCGCCCATCATCGCGAACGTCTCGGCCAAGTGGCGTAGTGTTGATTCCGGCTCCATCGCCGCCAGCGTGCGGCGCACTTTCTCCCCATCCACCGAGTGTACCTGGCAGGTGCCGGTTTCAGCCGCAACTTGGGGTGTCAACGCCGGTTCCTCCCAATACTTGAACAAATGCTCAACTAATTATACCCCGTCCCTGGGGGATGTTGAGGTTACCATGGATTCGGCGCCCGCCTTGACGGCAGTCACCCGCGCCCGTACCATGAGGCGTGCCCTCTGGTTCTGCGCACGCCCCATGTACGAGATCCCCGTCAACCAGTTCACCGACGTTGCGCACCTCTACGACAACCTGATGGCGGTTGTGCCCTACCGCCAGTGGGTGGATTACGTCGAGCGGTTGTGGGAGTGGTTCGGCGCCCAGCCCCGGGTGGTTCTGGACCTGGCGTGCGGGACGGGGAACGTGGCGCTGGAGCTGCACCGCCGCGGCTACGAGGTGGAGGGGGTCGATAACAGCGCCCCGATGCTGCGTATGGCGCGGCGCAAGGCCCGCGGGCGGTTCCGATTGTACCAACAGGACGCGCGCGCCCTCGATCTACCGCGGACGTACGACGCCTGCGTCAGCCTGTTCGACAGCCTGAACTATCTCATCCAGCCCGAGGATCTGGCCAGCGCCTTTCAGGGCGTGCACCGGCACCTGGTTCCCGGCGGCGTGTTTATCTTTGACGTGAACACCATCCGGGCGCTGGAACTGGGCATGTTCAATCAGACGGGGCACGGGCGCGATCCATCCCTCCACTACGTCTGGAAGAGCCAGTGGCACCCGGAGACGCGCCTGTGCGCCATCGACATGGAGTTCCATTTGCAGACGGCAACCGGCACGCGCACGTTCTACGAGCGGCACGTGCAGCGCGGCTACACGCTGGATGAAATCCGCGGCGCGCTGGAGTCCACAGGCTGTGAGGTTCTGGGCGTCTTCGAGGCGTTTACCTTCCACGCCCCCACCGCCCGCACGGACCGCTACTACTTCGTGGCGAGGAGGGAGTAACCGGGGCGTTCCTGCTTTGTCCGGGTTGTCCGCCGCGCCCGCGCCGTTCCTCCTCTGGTGGTTTTCTGCGTTCCCCCACGGCGATCACGCCGGCTGTTGCGGGAAGAACTTGAACAGTTCCAGCCGACCGTTGCCGGTGTTGCGGATGCGGTGCGGGCGCGTGGCGGCCTCATAACCAACAAATAGCTCATCGCCGGCGCGCACCGGCACGTCCGCGAACGTCCCTTCGCCTTCCCACACGAACACGGCGTGCGGCCGCGGCTCGCGCACCTCGATGGCGCTGGTGACCCGCACTCGCTTGCCGCTGAACTTGCGCGTCATTTCTGGCGGGAAGATCCAGCACTCCTCGCCGTAGCCGCGCTCGCTCGTCTCCTCAATCCGCCGCGGGACAAGCCGGTAGCACTCCAGAAAGTCCGGCTGCTGCGCGGTCTCCATGTCGATCAGCGCGAAGGCGGAGTCCAGGTCGGGGAAGCCCGGATGCATCTGCTGCGGGGAGAGGGGTTTACCGCCCGCTTCCCGCTCCAGGAGCGTATAGACGTCGGACGGCTGCTGCACCTCCAGAGTAAGCGCCGATCCGGGCCGGTGCGGCACGCCCGCGGGCAGAAAGAACCCTTCTTCGTAACGCTGGTAGAACGCAGGTGACAGTTCCAGGGCGTAATCGCGGCCTTTCCGAACGGCCTTGATGAGCTCCTCGCGGGTGACGCCCGGCCAGATGCCGGCATGGGTGTAGGGCACCGTCGCCTTCGGGCGCTCCAGGAAGTAGTAGGCCTCGTCCTTGCCGAACCGGTGACCAGGGAAGAACTTGGGGTAGGTCTGCACATCCTGGTCGCGGGCGTGCCAGTGGAACACAATCGGTTCCCAGGGATCAAGCACCTTGACCAGCACCCGCCATTCGGCTCCGTGAGCGGCGACGATGTCCGGGCCGAGCAGCCGCTCCGGTGCGCGCTCGATCGCCTCCCGAAGGGTCGTCTGCTCGTCTGCCAGGTAGCTCAGCCCCTCGCCCTCGATGGGATGGGGATTCGCGGCGGCGACGGTAGACGCGATCCAGCGTTCGGACACCCAGAGGCCGGATTGAGGCTGGTAGGTATCCCCGGGCTTCTCGCCCAGGCCCAGCCGGCCGCCATCCACATAGAAGCGGCGCACGTAGGTGGGGCGCAGGCGGAGGATGGAGTGCTCAGGAATCACAATCGCCTCCACAGTCGGGACAGGAGCCCCGTACGGGTGCGAGATGGACGAACGAAAGCAGGAACAGACTTCGGTGCCAGGCCACCTCGTTCCTCGTTTCCCCGTGGCTCGCTTTCTCGTTCCGTGCGCGCGCCCGGCAGGAGTTATGGGCTGTGCTTGCTAATGGATTCAGGGACTATCTGGGCCGAAGGAGTTGCCTGCGGAGGGAACCGTGATGCCGGAACAGCCCGAAGTTGTCTGCGGCGGTATTCTGGTTGCGGACCATATCTGCACGCCGATGCGCGCCCTGCCCGCGGCGGGCCACCTGGCGGCCGTGGATGGGATGGCGCTGCTTACGGGCGGCTGCGCCGCCAACGTGGCGGTAGATGTCGCCAAGCAGGGCATCTCCGTGGGCGTGATCGGCCGGGTGGGGGATGACCTCTGGGGCCGGTTCCTGCGCGAGATGCTCGCCGAACAGGGAGTGGACACGCACTACGTTCTCCCTGCTTCCGGCTACCAGACCTCGCAGACGATGGTCCTCCTCTGCGAGGGGGAAGATCGCCGGTTCGTCCACACCTTCGGGGCAAACTGCGCTCTGCGCGCGGTGGACTTCGACCTGGATTACTTGGGCGGCGCGCGCGTGTTCTACCTGGGAGGCTACCTGGTGCTGCCCGGGTTGGTGCCCGCGGAGATGGGCGCCGTCTTCCGCCGCTGCCAGGAGCGCGGGAACATCACCGTGTTGGACGTGGTTGTTCCCGACGGTTTCCGCTACCAGGGCGAGCTGGAGCCGATCCTGCCCTACACCGACTTTTTCCTCCCCAATAACGACGAAGCGCGCCTGCTCACCGGCTGCGCGGACCCTGTGGACCAGATTCGTGGCCTAACGGAGATGGGAGGCCGCCGTGTGATCATCACCCTGGGGGGTGACGGGGTGGTGTTCACGGATGGCGAGGCCTGCTATGCAGCGCCAGGCTATCCCAGCCAGGTGGTTGATCAGACGGGCGCCGGCGATGCATTCGCGGCGGGGGTGATCGCGGGGATCGTGCGCCAGCTCGATCTCTTTGAGTGCGTGCGCTACGGCAGCGCCCTGGGCACCTCGTGCGTGCGCGCCCTGGGCTGCAGCGCCGGAGTATTCCACGGCGAAGAAGCGCAGGCGCTCCTGGCCGAGCAGCCGCTCCCCATCCGGCGGCTGTGATGGCGCGGCCCTGACGGGGCCTGGCCGCCCGGACCGGTAATTGCACGCCGCCCGGCAGGCCGATAGACGATTGGTTGTCCGCTTCGCGGCCCCAGGCCCCGAACGCTTTTCCCGATCCCGAAAGCTTTCGGGACGGCCCTTCGGGACGGGGCGGGGCAGGCCCCCGATGTTGTCTCCACAGGGGTCCCGGCCGCGGGTTCCCACGCTGTTTCCCCGCCGGGCGGGTATTCTGTTTCCGTCCCCTCCACAAGATCAGCCTTGGTGCGCTGTAACGGCGCGCCGATGGGTATTACTTGCTCGAAAACCGCAGTGAGAGGAGGCGGATCGATGGCAGCGGCGCAGGCGCGCGATCGGGGATCGCCGTTCGCCGAGAACCTGGGCTTCCTGTTCCTGCGTCTGGCCCTGGGGACGATTTTCGTCGCCCACGGGGCGCAGAAGCTGTTCGGCTGGTTCGGCGGACCCGGTTACACGGCGACCGTGCAGAGGTTCAGCACTGGTCTGGGCATCCCGCCCTGGTTATCGGTGCTGGTTATACTTACCGAGTTCGTGGGCGGGATCCTGGTCATTCTGGGTGTTTTCACGCGGCTGGCGGCGTTCGCGCTGGCAGTGGAGATGCTCGTGGCCGGGGCGCTGGTGCATGCCCGGTACGGGTTCTTCCTGAACTGGGAGAATCGGCCAGGGGTGGGGCACGGCGTGGAAATGAACCTGGCGCTCCTGGGGATGGCGCTCCTGCTGTTGTGCGCGGGGCCCGGGCAATGGGCGCTGGCGGGTGATACCGAGCTGGCCCTGACGAGGCTTGCCTTCCGTCGTCCGCGGCCGGCAGCGCGAGCACGAACAGGCTAACGCAAGCGAGCGGAGCTGCTTTGACGGAACAGGTGGACGGGCGACGGAAGAGGGCGCGGCGGGATACGGGAACGGTCCCGGGCGCGTGCCGTTCTGTCTTCCGTCTCTCGTCCTTCAAAATCGGCAGCCCTCATCGCCGCCTTACCCTCGGGCAGCATTCGGATCGCCGGGTTATGGGGCCTATTGTGGGGGCATCATCTCCGGATCGTAAGCGTGCGCCCAGGCGGGACTGACCACGGAGAGATCCACCACCTGGATCCGGTTCCCCCAGGGGTCGCGGAAGTCGCAGGCGAACGGCGGGATCAGCGCGATACTGCGCTCTTCCAGCCGCCGCCGGACTTCGGCGATCTCGGCATCATCTTTGACGATAATGCCGAAGTGGCGATGCGCATCGCAGTGCGGCTCCGATGTCTGGAAGAGGGCCAGGAACTGGTGCGGACCGAGCCGCAAGAAGGCGTTCCCTTCGCCGCCGCTGTAGCGCTCCAGACCGAAGACCTCCTGATAGAACCGTGCCGCGGCCTCCGCGTCGGTCACCTCGAGGGCGATGTGGTTGCTGCCGTAAACCGTGGGTTGCATTGAAGCACCTCCTGTTCGGATTGTGTACTGGTTTTACCCGCGCCGCAGGCACCGGCGGGGGCTCATCAGGCGAAGGATGGCTCCACGCGTAGCGGCAAACGGCTGAAAGCCTGCAGGCGTTCGCAGTTTCAGTGCGGAACGATACGGAGAACGCGCGTCCAGAGCCCGGACACGCGGAACGCAAGCGCATCCCTCTTGGAGCGACGACCACGATGCCAGACCATACCCGACCTTCCGCCGTGGTGGTG
>JACQGL010000262.1 GCA_016199525.1 Armatimonadota bacterium | reverse complement strand
GCGTAGTGGAAGTGATCTTTAAGGACATCAGCACGGTACGCGATGAGCCGCAGCGTCTGTGGGAATGGGCGGACATCGCCATGGATGTGGTGGCGCAGTTTGGCTGAGTGACAGGTGATTCGTCACAAGGTGAGAAGTCGCTTTGGGGCCCGAGGCCGGTCCCCACGCAGTCGGGATCCAGAAATCCCTGCCCTGCAGGAGTGAATTGCCGCATACACCCCCGTCCCCTCAGAGTGCGGGGGTGCTGGCGCTTGAGTGTTCGGCATCCGGGTTTCCACTCCTTCGCACCTACATACTCGTACAATCGCGCACGCGGAAGAGTGCGCCGGGCACAATCTGGTTTGCGCCCTCCCGCCGGCTCCGGCGCGAAGCGCCCGCAAATCCACGCAGGAACGCCCGCCCGAGAGGCGAACTCTTCAGGGAACGGCGGACGTGCCGTTCCTGTATGAGAGTGTCCCTCCCGATGGAGGCCACCAGTCATTATGAGCCATACCATCCGTGTCACTGTCTGGAACGAGAACCGCCACGAGCGGAACCCCAACCATCCCGCCCGCCGGGTCTACCCCGAAGGGATGCACACGGCCATCGCCAACTATCTCGCATCGCTGCCCGGCATCGAGACGCGCACGGCTACCCTTGATGAGCCCGAGCACGGGCTTACCGAGGACGTCCTGGCGGCCACGGACGTGCTCACCTGGTGGGGCCACGTCGCGCACGCCGAGGTGCAGGACGTAGTGGTGGACCGCGTTCAGGCGCGCGTGCTGAACGGAATGGGCCTCATCTGCCTGCATTCCGCGCATTTCTCCAAGATCTTCCGCCGGCTGATGGGCACCACGTGCAACCTGAAGTGGCGCGATGTGGGTGAGAAGGAGCGCCTGTGGGTGATGGAACACGGCCACCCGATCGTGGAAGGGCTGGGCGAGTACTTCGAGCTGCCCCAGGAGGAGATGTACGGCGAGCCGTTCGATATCCCGGCGCCGGATACGCTGGTGTTCGTCAGCTGGTTCCAGGGCGGCGAGGTCTTCCGCAGCGGCTGCTGCTACACCCGCGGCCAGGGCAGGATCTTCTACTTCTGCCCGGGGCACGAGACTTACCCCACCTACTACGACCAGAACGTCCTGCGGGTGATTGGCAACGCAGTGCGCTGGGCGGCGCCCGTGGCAGAGCCGACGCGGGTATTCGGCAACTCAAAGCCGCTGGAGCCGCTGTAGGGGCGTTCGGAACGCGGAGCGCGGCACAGAGGGGACGGTGGGCGCTGGGTATTGGGCGGTTAGATATCGAGCGTTCAGACCGGCTTCTTAACGCTTAACGCCAGGCATACACTTTCCTATTCTCCCACTCCCTCGGCGTCCTCGACGCCTCGGCGGTGCGATCATTTCCCCACGCAGAAGCGGGCGAAGATCTGGGAGATCGTCGCCTCCGTCACCGTCTCTCCTGTAATCTCCCCCAGAGCCTCGGCCGCGATCTTCAGATCCACGGCCACTACCGCTTGCTCGAAGCCCGCTTTCGCGGCCTCCACGGCCCGTTCGATCGCCGCTGCCGCTTCCTCCAGCTGTCGCCGGTGGCGGGTATTGCTGACCAGGATCTCCGCTGCCGAGGTCTCCGCGCCGATCAGGCTATCGTAGATTGCCGCTTCCAGCGCCGCCAGGTTCGCGCCCGTCAGCGCCGAGAGAGGCACCACCGGCGTCCCCACGGGCAGAGCGGCAGCGTCCAGGCGATCCCCCAGGTCAATCTTGTTGCCCACTACGATCATCCGCCGCCCCGCCAGCTCGGCGAGCAGCACGCTGTCTTCGGGGGTGAGCCCCACAGACGCGTCCACGGTGAACAGGATCAGGTCGGCGGCTTCCACCTCGGCACGGGTGCGGCGCACACCGATCCGCTCCACCGGGTGCGCGGTGGCGCGCAACCCGGCGGTATCGATGGCTCGCAGAGGCAACCCGCGCAGGTGCAGGCTCTCTTCGATTACGTCACGGGTGGTGCCGGGGATCTCGGTGACGATGGCGCGGCTCTCGCGCAACAGCGCATTCAGGAGGCTTGATTTCCCTACGTTCGGTCGCCCGGCGATGACTACCGCCGCGCCCTCACGGTAGAGGCGGCCCGCTTCTGCGTGCCGTAGCAGAAGGAGGGCCTCGGCGCGGGCCGCCTCCGCCCGGGCGATCAGCCCCTCCGTCGCCAGCGGCTCAACATCGTCGGGGAAGTCGATGGCTGCCTCGATCTCCGCCAGCAGACCAATCAGGGTCTCGCGGATGGTGCGGATCTCCTGCGAGAGCTGCCCCTCCATCTGCTGCGTCGCCACCCGCAGCGCGACGTCGGTGCGGGCGCGAATGACATCGATCACCGCTTCGGCGCGCGCCAGATCCAGCCGCCCATTCAGGAAGGCGCGCTGGGTGAACTCACCCGGCTCGGCGAGACGCGCTCCCTCCCGCAGGGCGGCCTCCAGCACCCGCCGCAATACCAGGTTGCTGCCGTGGCACGCCAGCTCGACGACATCCTCCGCGGTGTAGCTGTGAGGAGCGTGAAACCAGGTGAGCACGCACTCGTCAATCGTCTCGCCGTTCAGCGGATTGTAGACACGACCGTAATGAGCGGTCTGGGCAGCGGGAGGCGGGAGGGCGCTGCCATCTGCGCGACGGAACAGCGCCAGGCCTACCGGCAGCGCACGCGGACCGCTGAGGCGCACGATACCGATACCGCCCTCGCCGAGCGGAGTGGAGATCGCGGCGATAGTATCCGGTTCCAGGAGGGCCATGGAGTTGGCAACGGCGGGAGGGTCGCCTTGGCGACCCTCCCGCTTTCATACTACCGCATCCGCCACGCGAACCGGTCCGTCGTGCCAGTCACCCTACCGATGTTGTTGGGCCGCAGGCTGTCGCGCCGGGGCCCGCCGGGCGCGCGGGTGCACGTTCACCTTCTCCGCCACCGCGTTCGGTGTGGGTGCGGTGGATGGGCGCCTCGCGGCAGGCTTGCCCCCGGCGCTAGGGTCAGGCGTGGCTAGCTCCTCACGCTGCCCCGCGACCGCTTCTCGCGTCGGCTCGGGAACCAGCACTTGATCGCCGCGCGCGAGTAGCTCCGGCGCCCGCGCGGCGCTGAACAGCTGGTCGCCCACGAAGAAGAACACCTCCTCGTGCGGGTAGCGGCGCAGCACGGGACCCTTATCCGTTTGGATGCGCACCAGCACCGCCGTGGCACCGACCTCCTCGACCTGCGCGGGCTGGACGGGGCGCTGGCGCATCAAGGCAGCGAGGCGCGCGGTGGTCGCATCTTCTGGGGTGGCTTCGGCGCGGCGTTCCTCACGCGCTCCCGCGACGCGCTCCCGCTGGCCCTGGGTCATCCGCTCCCGCAAGGTGCCAGGGCGAGCCGCCACGGTTGGGCCGCCCGTAGGACCGAGGGTGTCCTGCGACAGGCGGATGCCGGAGGCCGTCGTTGTGCGGGGCGCCGTACCAAACACCGCCCCTCCCGAGAAGACGGCCCCGCCAGGGGGCAGCACGTTCACTGCCACGGGCAGCTGCAGGCCCGATGGGAGCGGCGGGAACAACGGCTGTATGCCGGGCGTCCCCAGTGCCGGCAAGTAGGGGAACGGCGAGCTTACCACCACCGCTCCCTGGCCGAAGAAGCCCGGGCCAAGGAACAAGTCGTTGTTGGCCCCGTTGAAGTTCCCGAACGCCAGCGGCTGGCCGGAGGGCACGAAGCCCACGCCGGGCAGGAAGAAAAAGCGGTTCTGCTGCACGGTGGCCTGCGCGGAGTTCGGCACGAATCCCGTGCGTGGGTCGAACGTGAATAGGTCCGGCCCGCGCAGCGTGGGCAAGGGCAGCGGGAGGACGCCCAGGCCGGGCACGTTGGTGAAAACGGGGTTGCGCGTGCTGGGAACCATGAACTGATTCCCGGTTGGCCCGCTGAAGTCCGGCAGCGCGCGGGGGTCCGTGTTGCTGTTACTCTGCGCCGCCGCTGATCCCCCGCACCACAGCAGCACCGCTGCGAGTAAGGCCCCTGTCAATGGTCTCATACTGCTCTCCTCATCCTCTTGGGACTGTTGCCCGGTACTTCGCAGGGCGACCGATCCGTAAAATTTTTCCCGAACACCTTCGGGCCCAAACGCCTTCGGGCAACACCCTTCCCGAAAGCATTCAGGAGCGCCTCCGGGACGGCCAGCGCGGCCCGTGCTCACGGGCCGTCGGCTGCCACGCTATGTTGGTACCAAGAGGATCAGGGGGGCGAAACTTCAGTCTACAGCGGGGAGAGGATGGCGCGCACGGCGGCCAGGTCTTCCGGCTTATCCACGTCCGCGCCGAGGGCGGCGTGCTGCGCGACGACGATTGCCGCTGGGGCGTCGAGGAGCCGGGCGGCCCGCATCTCGATCTCCCGAAGGGTGAGCCGGCACCGATACCATCGCCAGATGGCACGCCATCCCAGCAGAGAAATGAGCTTCCACGGCTGCTTGCGGGATTCCACCGCCAGAGTGAGGACCCGGCGCGCGGCGGCCAGCGCGTCCTGACGGATCAGCACCACATTGCCGCCCGTGTAGACCCCATCCGCCAGATGAACCCAGGTGCGTTTCATGCGCGGGAGCTGCCGCTCGTAGACCGCGCGCGGGATGGCGGAGTAGCAGAAGGCCGCCTGCGAGGTGATCGCTGCCCCAAGGTAGTCGGTGAATGCCGCAGGGGTGACCAGCGGAATATCTGCCGTAACCACCAGCGCCACCGGAAAGTCGCACGCGGCGAACGCCGCCAGGGTGTTGGCGACAATGCCCGCATCAGACGCGACGAAACGGTCTGCATCCAGGATGGCGCAGGCCTGCGGCCCCACAACGACCACCTCGCCGATGCCGGGGGTGGCGCGAAGGGCGCGGAGGACGTAACTCCCCATCGACTGACCGTGAATCGCCGCCAGCGCACGGTAGTCGCTGTGACCAGCGCGCGCCAGCTCGGGTGATGCCCGCCCGCCGGCGAGCATGATCGCCGGTATCGGATCCGCCATCCAAGCCTTCCTTCCGTAAGCGCGAATGCCCGCCATCGTCGGGCTGCCCTGCCTTAAGGGAGGCGTGTGCGGGTGGATGAAGGGATCAGAGCGCCCCGGCTCTCATTCCCTCACGTTTCCGCATCCCCTTGGCCGGATCTGCGCTGCCGGAGATACGTTGTCACCATAGCGGGGGCGACTCCTACCTTACCGATGGCATCCCGACTACGTTGGGACGCGGCCCATTCTCTAACGGGCGTACGATTGCTGGCATAAGGGGAGAGATACGGCAGTCACGCCCTGAAAAGATGCCAGATAGCCTGGCTGATGGGAAGAGTTTCCTAGCGGGCGGTTGAATTGCCACCCTCCTGGGTAAGAAAGTGCCAAGCTCCGCGACGGCGGAGGCGGGGGAACCACCCGGGGGGCGAATCGCGTCGTCGCGGAAGTACCGGGGACGCTACGTCGGGCAGCTTCAAGCCCAAGCCCTTTTCGCGAACCCCGCGGGTACGGCATGAAGCACCTGGCGACACCCGGGGGCCTCCCGACCTCATTGGGACCGGGATCCCGGGCGACCGCCGTCCCAGTTGCTTTGAGCCACGGCCTGCCGGTCGTGGCTTTCCGCTTTCGGGCTCCTGCCGGGGCGGAGACCGGGCGGGAGGCGGTGCCAGGCGTAGGTGATGGCCGGCGTGATGTTGCTACACGAGATAGGTCCAATGACTTACCGACACTATCGCCGCGCGCGGCGACTGCGGATGGGTGGCGCCGCGCTTGTGAGCCTGGTTGTCCTGGGGGTGGCCTGCGCATTCGTGTCGCCGGGAGGCGGAACGCGAGTCATAAGGCGCGCCGCGCCGCCAAACACGGGTCCCAAAGGGCATCCCGGCACGCAGGAGACGGCGGCCAGGGTGGCACCCCCTCCCGTTCGCCGCTCCCCCCACGCCGCGCATACGGGCGACCGCAGGACAGGACGGGTCCGTACGCGTCTCAATGGACGTCTGCCCGCCCGCCGCCCGCCGCGCTCCCGGGAGGTGGCAGTCGTCTACTATGCCGCTATCGCCGGGGGCTTGCCGCTGCACGTGGTTCAGGCGGACCTGAACAATCCGGACCTGCGGCTCGCAGTGGCCACCGCGGGAGGCGGGATCGGCTATCGAGATTCCTGGGGTCGGATCATCGCTCGCACACGCCCTACAGCGGCCATCACGGGAACCTACTTCGACCCGGCCTCCGCATTGCCGGTGGGCAGCATCGTGGTGCAAGGAAAGCCGGTGCATGGCGGCGCGGTGGGCACCGCCCTTGCCTTCCGCGCGCCCGGTCGCGTGCGGATGAAGACGCTTCGCGCGGGGGAGCGCTTCGACGGGAGCCACTACGATACCGTCCTGCGTGCGGGTCCACGGCTGGTGGCGGGCGGGCGGATCGTCCTCTCCCCGCGCCGTGAAGGGTTCCGAGACCCGGGCATCTGGGCGCGGAAGCGGCGCGCGCTGGTGGGTATCACGCGGCACCACAAGCTGCTCCTGCTCGGCGTGCGACGGCCGATCACCCTTCGGGAAGCGGCCCGCGCCGCGCTCGCCCTGGGCGCGCGAGATGCGATGTGTCTGGACGGCGGCAACTCGGCGGGCCTCTACTACCGGGGCAAAACGCACCTGGCGCCACGGCGACCGCTCACCAACCTCCTGGTGATCTACGACCGCGCCAGCACCTACAAGCGCGTCGCGCAGCGGCTGACGCCGAATCGCTCTCCCAAGATGGCCACCAAGGAGAACGAGCGGACGTAGCGTCCGCTCCTGGTCCCGCTTCGCCAGGCTACTCAGGGATAAAGGCCCGTGCCCACGAGCGCCTGTGCGTTTCGCGGCACGCGATTGAACTCTTCCACGCGCGTCCCGAACTTGCCCAGGGTGTTCTCCACCACCACGAAGTCCACTTCGGGAAGGATCACATCGTCCCAGTAGTTACCGATGCCGCGCAGGGCTACGTCCAGCATAGTGACGATCTGCTGGCCGAGCGGTTCGTCGCTCTCCAGGGTGATTGCTCCGAAGAACTCCTGACATTCGGTGTAGCCGGCGTTGTGTGTGCCCGTGTAGGGCTTCAGGCGCTCCAGCTGGACCGGCTTGCCGATCCGCGCCGATACTTCCGCCGATTTGCTGCGGAAGAAATCAACCAGCGCCTGCTCCTGGAGGCGGGCGGGTAAGTGGTGTTCGGCCACCTGGCGGTAGGCGTCCAGGCCAACCTGGTAGGCCTCCTCCACGAGTCGGAACCAGTAGCGCTGGTCGGACGTCACGTCCTCGGGACACTCGACGGCAATGACCGAACGGCGGACGCAGGCGTTGAGGCCGTCCCGCTGCGGAGCAACCCCCAGGTGGACCCAGTCTCCGTGCTGGATAGGACGGTTGAGGGCCTTGCCGATGAGAGTGCGGTTGGCGGTATTCGCGCCGACGATAACGTCCCAGCCCATCCCTTCCGCACCCAGCTCGCGCCCGACAAAGTAGGCCCAGGCGGCCAGCTGCGTTTCCAGCATTCCCGGTTTGAGCACGGCCAGCATGGCACGCAGCATCGCATCCGCAATCACGTTCGCATCGCGGATCAGGCGCATCTCGTTATCGGACTTCTCGTACTTGATCCGGTAGTAGATCTCCTGGGCATCAATCACGTTTTCGGCGCCAAAGAGGTTCTCCAGGTAGCCGACGACGCCGTCAGGGATCACCTGGCGGGGAGTGAGGAGGCCAATGCGATCCACCCGACGCCCGCCCGCCGCCGCGGCAATTACGTCTTCCAATCGCTCGGCATCAATCGGGTATTTCTCATCGGCGAGCTGGAGCAGCTCCACCTTGTGCACGCGGGCGCCCGCACGTGGCGCGAGCTGCTCGGCGACATAGCCCCCCTCCAGACCCGCCACGATGTGGAAGCCGTCCGGGCCGATGACGCCGGCCACCTGCTCGACGGTAACATTGGTATTGCCGCCCAGGTACGGAACGTCACCGTTGTAGTGCTCGTCGGAGAAGACAAAGCCGACGTCCAGTCCCCGGGCGCGGAGAGCATCAGCCACGCGGCGCTGACGTGTCTGGAACTCCTCTTTGGGAATGCCAAAGAACTTGTCCACCGTGGGCGTTTCCGCCAGGATTCGCTCTACGCGTGTGAATTCATCGCGCAGCGCGGCCAGCCGTGGCGGTCCTACGCCGGACATGGTGCGCCTCCTTTTCTGCCGCTGGGGCGCGGCCACCGTGAGCTACGCCGTGAGCGTGTGCGCCTCCTGCTCCGTACAGAGAACTCGCCGTCCGGCGCTGTTCCTGGTTTCGCGACGGACGGCGAGGCGCGCAGAGACAGCAGTCACGCGGGGAGCGGGTGCTCCGCGAAGTAGCGGCGTACTTTCTCCGCATCCTCCGGCTCCATCCAATACTCGTACTCCTTCCCCAACCAGCGCTGCTTGACCAACCCGATTCCTTGCTGGCCCAGCGTCTTCTTGAACCCGGTGAGACGACCGCCCAGCATCTTGCGGCTCGTAACCCCCATAGGATCCAATAGCTCGTCCGTGGTGAAGCGCTGCCCCGGATACTCGGCGAGAAACTGCACCAGCTTCTGCTGGAGCAGAGGAGCGCTGCCCAGGAGTCGAGGGAGATCCACGGCCCCACCCGCGGGTGGGACGATCGCCCGACGCCCACGGCGACGCGGGGCGGCAGCCTCGGCTGTAGGCGCGGTTGCCACAGGCGCGGCGGCAGCTCTCGGGCGCCTCCCGCGCCGCCTGGGAGCGGCAGGAGCGGCGGGAGCGGGGGTCGGCTCGGTGACTTCCACCGGTGGGGCGGTGACGGCAGTAACCACGGGCGCTTCGCGCAAAGCCTCCAGCACGCGCGCCAATTGCTCCAGTGAATCCAGGCGGAGGTGGATGCTCAGTTCGGCGGTTGCGACGGATCGTGCTTCGCTCATGCTCTTCGATGCCTCCGTTTTGAGGGGGGTGAACTCAATGCTCAATAGGAATGCTATCACTGCGAAGGAGAATCTGTCCAGCATTATGTTTGGCAATCACTGATCTCCGGGAACACTGACGGCTTTTTTCAGCTGCGCTCACGGTGCCGCTGTGCAACACCCTCAATGGGACCTACCGCCACGGCGAGGGTAAGCAGGCCGGTGGAACCCGATAGGCGTTGAGGTGCGCCGCTGCTCTCGCTAACGGCGCCCACCGTAGGCTTGTGTGAGAAATGCATGTCCGGCACCGTTGACGCGCTCCCAATGTCCGGCGCAGATTCCATGTGCGGACAACTCTGGTCCATCCGCAAGCCGCGTGGAAAACATTGCCTCAGTCGGTGACGGTCGGTTAGCAACAAAGTAATTACCCTTTCAGAGAGCATTGGGAGCATCAGCGAGCAAGCGCCCGATATTCGTGACGGATGTGAAGTATAGTACTCGCCTGCGCCGCGCAGGAACGCCGCCGCTTTCGCGGTGAAAGCACTCATGCTGCGTGCAGGCCGGACTGAGGAGGAGCACATGCTGGGGGAACTTATCGGATTGGTTGCTGTGCTTGGCTTCTTTGGCACGGTATGGTTTGCGGTCTGGGCGGTGTTCATCGGGTCGCGGCAGCGATCCGCGCACCAGCGCGTAGACGCGCGCATCCAGGAACTTCTAGAGCAGCATGAACAGCACAAGAAGGAGTTGATTGATACGATCCTCCATTACGACACCCGTATGGAACAGATCGAGCGCCGTCTCGCCGAACTGGAGCGGGCCCGCTTCGCCGCCGGAACCGAGACAGGCTCTCCGGGGCAGGTAATCCGGCGCGGGCCGTAACCCGGCCTCCGTTGCCATTCCACCTCGCATTCTTTCATTCCTGAGTCCCCGTTTCACCCATAGGAAGGCATCTTCCAGCGCGCTGCGGGCCGTAGCACCGCGCTCCGCGGCGCCTGGTACAACTGCCGCCAGGCAGTTGATGCTACTCAATGGGTAGCCGACAGGAACGGGGACGCTCCCGGGGGTTCCGAAAGCGTGCGGGGCGCTTCCGCCTCACCCCGGCACGCAGGAAAGAGCGGCCTGCAAGGACGAAAGCATGTTGGTTCGGGCAGACCGCGGAGGGGAAGGTAGTGCTGGCGAACTCCATCTTTGAGCTCCTCACGATCGTCTCCCTGTGCTTCTTCGCCACCGTCTGGTTCGGCATCTGGGCGATCTGGAACGTGGCGCGGCGGCGATCGGCCACGCGCGACCTGGAAACGCGCTTCCAGCAGCTGCTGGAGCAGAACGAGCGTCAGAAGAAGGATCTGATCGATACCGTCCTGCACTACGACACGCGCATAGAGCAGATCGAGCAGCGCCTGGCCGAGCTGGAACGGGATCGCTTCACTGCCGGAGTGGAGACAAGTACGGAGGCGCGCATCCGCCGCTCCGAGTCTTAATGACGTCTAACAATCTGCCAGCAGGTGGGCGAGAAGCCACATCGAGGTCACGAGGCCGCCCTTCCGGCTGCGCGGGTTGCGCCACAGGCTGCACAATAGCACCAACCGCTAGCGGTTGCAGTTCCGGAGTAGCTCTGAACATGCCTACTGTATCTCACGAAGAGTTGCTGTCTTTCGCCACGGAGATCGTCCGCGCGATGGGCACCTCTGCGGACGAGGCGGAGGTCATCGCGCGCTCGCTTGTAGACGCCAACCTGGCCGGGCACGATTCCCACGGCGTTATCCGCCTGGAGCAGTACGCGCAGATGGTGAGAGTGGGCGCCATCATCCTGGGCGGGCCGGTGACGGTGATTAAGGAGACGCCGGCGACGGCGCTCCTGGATGGCGGCTGGAACTTTGGCCAACTGGTAGCCCGCCGCGCTATGGATGTGGCGCTCCGCAAGGCGCGCCAGTGGGGCGTGAGCACGGTGAGCGTCCGCAACAGCAATCACCTGGGCCGTCTGGGGGAATACACCCTGCTCGCCGCGAAGGCAGAGATGATCGGCATCGGGTGTGTCAACAACCACGGTCACGGCAACATAGTCGCCCCGTTCGGGGGGATGGACGGTCGCCTGGCTACCAACCCAATCTCCATCGCCAGCCCGGGACCCGAACGGCCCCTGCTGCTCGACATTACTACCAGCGTGGTGGCCGAAGGGAAGGTCCGCGTGAAGCGCAATGTGGGGGAGCGTGTGCCGCTGGGATGGCTGATCAACTACCGGGGCGAGCCCACCACGGATCCGAATGATCTCTATACCGATCCGCCCGGGGCGATTCTACCGCTCGGGGGCGAGGTGGCGCACAAGGGTTACGGCCTGGCGGTGATGGTGGACGTTCTGGCAGGCGCGCTCTCGGGCGCAGGGTGCAGCCAGTCTGCCACCGCCCGCCCGGGCAACGCGACGTTCTTCACAGTGGTGGACATCGGTAAGTTCGTGCCGCTGGAGGAGTTCCGGCGCCACGTGGAGGTGTTAATCAACCACGTGCGCGCTTCTCCGCTCGCGCCGGGGGGCCGCGAAATCCTCATGCCCGGGGAGGTGGAGTTCCGGGAGGAAGAGCGGCGCCGGCGCGAGGGGATCCCCATCGATCCGGAAACCTGGCGGCAGCTGGTGGAATGCGCGCGGGAGCTGGGGGTGGCGGCACCGGCGGTGACATAAACGAGCGGGCCGGGGTGCTGAACGTTAGGGTTTGCGTGCTGAGCACTGGGGCGCGCCTACCAATCCCAACACCCAAGGTTTGATACTCGGTTACGCGCTACGCCGGGGCCGCCGCGGGCGTTCCAGGATAGGCACCGGCAGCCGCTGCTGGCGCACCTCTTCGATTTCTTTCTGCAGCTGGTGAACCTGATCCAGCAGGTGCAGAATGATTTCCACTCCCGCCAGATTTACCCCCATGTCGGTGGTAAGCCGCTGGATCTGGCGCACGCGCTCGATATCCCAGTCGCTATACAGCCGGTTGCCCCCGCGCCGTGCCGGCTTTACCAGACCCAGGCGCTCGTAGGTACGCAGCGTCTGGGGGTGCACCCCAATCCGTTCCGCGGCCACGCTAATCACATAAACCGGTTCTCGACTTGGCTCGGGCATCGACTTGCGCCTCGGGTGTTCGGCACTGGGTATCCAGGCATGGCACGCACAGACGAAAGGACGAGGGAACGAGAAACCCATAGGGTAAAAGCCGGATCGTCCGCATCATCCCTGGCCCCTTCGTGCCGTCACTGCATTGCCCTGCCGTTTTCCGACATACTCTTTTCTCACCGGCCCGCAAGTAGTTTCTCCCGCGGGTCTTCTGTGCGCAGCGACCGCAGTTCCTCGATCAGCTGCCTCTCCCGATCAGATAAGGTGCGGGGCACAACAATCTGCAGGCGTGCGTACAGATCCCCGTAACCCCCGTGGGGCCGCGGCATTCCCAGACCGGGGAGCTTCAGCAGCTGGCCGGAATGCATCCCCGGCCGCACCTGCGTGCGGACCACCCTTCCCGACAGGGTTGGCACGCGCACCTCGGCTCCCAGCACCGCTTCGGCGTAGGTAACCGGCAGGTCTATGATAAGGTCATCGCCGCGTCGCTCGAAAATCGGGTGTGGGCGGATATGAACACGCAGCAGCAGATCTCCCGCCGGCGCCCCCCGCGGCCCCGGGCGGCCCTGGCCGGACAGTTTCAGCAGCTGGCCATCCTTGATTCCCGCAGGGATGGTAACCGTGAGGACGCGCGGTCGCTGGGTCACTCCCCTTCCCAGGCAGGTGGCGCACGGCCGGGAGGGAACCTGGCCGGTCCCTTGACAGCGTGGGCAGAGCTGGCCTCGGAGGGTGAACCCGCCCCGGTTATGAGCCCGCCCGCTGCCGTGGCACTGGGGACACTCCACCATCTGGCTGCCGGGCTGTGCGCCAGTGCCGCTACAGGTGGGGCAGCGCTCCTCCGTAGCGATGGTCAGGCTGCGCTCACCCCCCCGGTAGGCGTCTTCCAGGGAGATCTCGACAGCGGCCTCCACGTCCTCGCCCGCCGCGATGGTCTCACCGAACGGGAATCCGCCCGCGCCCCCGAACAGATCGTTCAGGAAATCGAACGGTGTGCCGCCCGCCGCTCCCTCAAACCCCCCGGGCCACCCCGCGAAGCCTCCCGGCTGCCCCTGATCCCCCAGCATGTCGTACTGCCGCCGCTTCTCGGGATCACTCAGGACGGAGTAAGCCTCGCTGATTTGCTTGAACTTCTCCTCGGCCTCCTTGTCCCCGGGGTTGAGATCGGGGTGGTACTTGCGGGCGAGACTGCGGTAGGCCTGCCGAATTATCTTCTCGTCGGCATTCCGTGGAACGCCCAGTCTCTCGTAATAGTCCGGCTTTCGCACCCCGATCCTCCCCGCCTTCGGGTGTTCAGGTGTTGAGCATGGGGCATTCGGGGTTGGGAAGAGCTTCCGAATGCCCAACGCTCAACGGCCAACACTGAAGGTCCGTTTACTCGGCCTTGTACTCGGCTTCGATAACCTCTTCCTGTTCGGCGCCCTGCGGTGGCTGACCCGCGCCGGAGGTTTGCCCTCCGCCGGCGGCCGCCCCCGCCTGCTGGTAGACGAGCTCGCCCAGCCGCAGGGTGGTTTGCTGAAGCGTATCCATCGCCGTGCGGATGCGCTCGATATCATCGCTCTGCTGCGCCTCGCGGAGGTTCGCCAGCTGAGCGGTGATCTGGTTCTTCAGATCGACGGGAACCTTATCGCCCAAATCGCGCAGGTAGCTCTCCGTCTGGTAGATCATCTGCTCGGCGCGGTTCTTGGCATCCGCTATCTCCCGGCGGCGGCTATCCTCCTGCGCGTACCGCTGCGCCTCCTGCACCATCTTATCGATGTCCTCCTTCGGGAGGTTGGTTGAACCGGTGATGGTGATGCTCTGCTGCCGGCCGGTGGCCTCGTCCTGCGCCGCGACATTAAGAATGCCGTTCCGGTCGATATCGAAGGTAACCTTGATGTGCGGAATGCCGCGCGGTGCGGGCGGAATACCAGTGAGCATAAACTGCCCCAGCGTCTTGTTGTCCCGCGCCATCTCCCGCTCGCCCTGGAGCACGTGCACCTCCACCTGTGTCTGGCCATCGGCGGCGGTGGTGTAGATGCGCTCGGTGCGGTGCGGGATGTGGGTGTTGCGCGGCACCACCTTATCCACAATCCCGCCCAGGGTCTCGATGCCCAGGGTAAGCGGCGTCACGTCGAGGAGCACAACCTCCTTCAGCTCGCCACCGATGATGCCTCCCTGGATCGCCGCCCCGATGGCCACCACCTCGTCCGGGTTCACGCCCCGGTGCGGCTCCTTGCCGCCGCCCAGGCGCTTGACCAGTTCCTGAATCATCGGCATGCGCGTCGAGCCGCCTACGAGGATGATCTCATCAATATCCCCCTCGGCAAGCCGGGCGTCTGCCAGCGCAGATCGGAACGGCCCCACGGTGCGCTCCACCAGATCGCGCGTCAGCTCCTCGAAGCGCGCGCGGCTGAGTGCCTCATCCAGGTGCTTCGGGCCCTCCTGATCGGCGGTGATGAATGGCAGGCTGATGGTCGTTTGCACGGAGGAGGAGAGCTCCACCTTGGCTTTCTCCGCCGCCTCGCGCAGCCGCTGGAGGGCCTGGCGATCCTTCCGCAGATCGATCCCCGTCTGACGCTGGAAGGCGTCGGCGACGTAGTCAACGATCTGCTGGTCCCAATCATCGCCGCCCAGGTGCGTGTCACCGTTGGTGGCGCGCACCTCGAAGAGGCCCTCGCCCACTTCCAGGATGGAGACGTCGAACGTGCCACCCCCCAGGTCGTAGACGAGGATCGTTTCGTTCTCCTTCTTATCCAGGCCGTAGGCGAGGGAGGCGGCGGTGGGCTCGTTGACGATGCGCAGCACCTCCAGCCCGGCGATCTGTCCTGCGTTCTTGGTGGCCGTGCGCTGGGCATCGTTAAAGTAGGCGGGCACGGTGACCACCGCCTTGTCCACTGTGTCCCCCAAGTAGGCCTCGGCGTCCGCCTTCAGCTTCTGAAGGATCATCGCCGAAATCTCCTCGGGCGTGTACTGGCGGCCCTGAATCTCCACCACGGCCATGCCGTTCTTGCCGTCGACGATCTTGTAGGGGACGATCTTCCGCTCGGCCTCCACCTCGCCGAGGCGGCGACCCATAAAGCGCTTGATGGAGTAAACGGTGTTCTCGGGGTTAATGATCGCCTGACGCTTCGCAGGCGCGCCCACGAGACGCTCTCCCGTCTTCGTGAAGGCCACCACGGACGGAGTCAGGTGGCTGCCTTCCGCATTCGGAATCACGCGCGGCTCGCCGCCATCCAGCACGGCGACCACGGAGTTGGTAGTACCCAGGTCAATGCCTACGGTTCTTCCCATCGCGAAATGCTCCTCGAGAACGAATGGATGCCGCAGAGCCCCGCGGTCCCGCTAAGGGACCCGGGCGCGAACTGCTTTCCCTTTCGTGCCAGGCCCTGGCGCAGATCAAAGCGTCCCGGACTCAGTCGGGGCAGCCGCCCGTGGCCGGCCCTTGCGTATCATACCCGCAACGAGGGACAGGAACACGGCCGAGGGCCGAGTTTTAGCACAGCGTTATTATAGAAGTTGAGCGCGATATTGTCAACATCTCTGCTGGCTATTCCTCCACCCCCCGGCTACGCTAGGAGCCACCGACAGTACAGCGACCGACTGCGGGCAACGAACGACGTTCCATTCCCTCAGATCGCCGCGCGCCGGCCGCCAAAGCGGCGCAACTATCGCCCCGTTCACGACGCAGCAGGGCGCTTCGGAAGGCTCCCGAGAAGAAGTTGGCGAAGCGAACCGGCAGTATCGGCCCCTGTGCCGCGCCTGACCTTGCACCCGCGCTCCGCGCGGGTGCCTGCACCCGGGAAGCTTCTGAAGCGGGAGGATTCTCAGGACGTGGCAGGTCGTTTCGTCCAAAGAGGGGGCGGATCAATAAATCACCGCCTCCGTCTCCTTGTCGAACACGTGCGTCTTCTCCATATCAAAGACGAGCTCGACCTCGCCGCCCTCCTGCACCCCGGTTTCGGCATCCACGTCCGCGATCAGCGCGCTGGCGGAGATACCCCGCTCGTCCACATCGGCCAAACCCGCGCGCTCCTGCGGGCCGCGGCCGTCAAGCGAGAGGTAGAGGTGGACGCGGTCGCCCATCGGTTCAGTCACATCGCAGAAGGCGCGGACGATGTTGCCGTCGCCGGGGATCAGCCCGGGCGGGTGCAGATCCTTACTGAAGATATCCGAGGGGCGGATACCGAAGACTACCGTCTTGCCTTCGTAGGGTTTGATCCGCTCTGCCTGGCTGGGCGGCGCGGCCACCCGGAACAGACCCGTATCCAGCAGATAGCTATTGCCGTTGCGGACCACACGGGCGTCCGTGAAGTTCATCGAGGGGCTGCCGATGAAGCCGGCGACAAACATATTGGCCGGATGGTTGTAGAGATTCAGGGGTGTATCACGCTGCTGGATCACCCCGTCCTTCATCACCGCGATCCGATCCCCCATGGTCATCGCCTCGACCTGATCGTGGGTGACGTAGATGGTAGTGATTCCCAGCCGCCGGTGGAGCTTAATCAGTTCCGCACGGGTTTGGACGCGCAGCTTGGCATCCAGGTTAGAGAGGGGCTCATCCATCAGGAATACTTTGGGCTCCCGCACGATGGCGCGCCCCAGCGCCACGCGCTGCCGCTGGCCGCCGGAGAGCTGCTTTGGTTTGCGATCCAGCAAGTTCTGCAGGCCGAGCATTTGCGCCGTTCTTAAAACCCGATCGCGGATCTCGCGCTTCGTCTTCTGCGCCTCGGAATAGTGAAGCAGCTGCCAGAATATGCCCTTCAGCATCCGCAGCTTCAGCCCGAAGGCCATGTTCTCATAGACGCTCATGTGCGGATAGAGGGCGTAGTTCTGGAAGACCATGGCGATGTCGCGGTCTTTGGGCGAGACGTCGTTGACCAGGCGGTCGCCAATGAAGATCTCGCCCGCGGTGACCTCTTCCAGCCCCGCAATCATGCGCAGAGCGGTGCTCTTGCCGCACCCTGACGGTCCTACCAGAACAAGGAACTCCTGGTCGCGAATCTCCAGGCTCACATTGTTTACGGCCACGACGTCCCGGAACGTCTTGGTCAGATTGCGCAGGGTCACGCCCGCCATCGCTGGATGGCCTCCTCCCAGATGTCTCGGCCGGCATTTGCAAAAGAAGTGAAGCCTAATTTCGTTTCGTCGTCCATATGCCGGGGACCTGCCTGGCAACTCGCTGGCGACCCGATTGCGCCAGGATCAGCGAGCGCGAAAGCGGAACTCGCCGGCAAGTACGGAACTCTTCCGGGCCTCGCGCGCCCCTATCATGCTGTGCCTGTTCTGCGTGCCTGGCAATGAGTTCTCGGGTGGCGAGCACCAGCCCGCTGGATACCTCCATCTATAAGTCAGGGGAGATTGCTCGCCCGGCTCGCGTCTGGTCAGGGCCACCCGAGCACCATTGCACCAGAGGCGATCCACACCTGGCATCGCCAGCGCACCTTCAACCTCGTGCTCATGTTTCAATCCTCACCCGGCCCGGAGGCCGGATGCTATGGCGCCGCCAGCCTCGAGATCGATACCAACGCGAATCGCCGCCGCCCCGGCTTCGGGCTCACTTCCTCTCGTCCGGCGGCAGGCGAAAGTAGGCCTCCCACGCCCGCACCTCATCTGGGGTAAGGGGTCTGTCCCGCTGGTCGGCCTCTGGCTCAGGTCGGGCGATGCGCCGGTAGAATGCCAGGGGCACCTCCACACGCGCACCCAGCGCCCGTGCCCGGCGGGTCAGGTCCTTATCCGCGGTCACCACGCGGGCGCGGCGCCGCTGCGCCTCGGGGAGTTCGCCGAGGAGCGCGATCAGCGAATCGTCTGCGGGGCGTCCCGCCACGTAGCGCACCTGCACGGCGCCCTGCTGATAGCGGCGCACCCGCCTCCCATCCAGAAACAGGAAGATATGCAGGCGGGGATGCTGCTGGGCATAATCCTGGAGCAGGAATACCAGTCGCTCGTAGTCAGCGCGCGAGCCAAGGCTCAAGTCGGGCACGATCCCCAGGAGGTTGCAGCCGTCGATCAGCAGCGGCACGCCCCCGCCGGCCGAGCCGTTGCGGGGCGGCTCCGCCACCGCACGGGACCGCCGCGCGGGCAGCGCCGGGGCCTGCGCACCCCGCCTTGCAACTGCCCCCGGAAGCTTTCGGGGAGCATCCTCCCGCGCAGGGGACTTCTGGGATGAGAAGCCTTCCCCTACGCTGGCGGTTGGGCCGTCAGGATGTGCCAGATCCTGCCGGAGGCGTGCCGCCAGCTCTTGCTTCTCCTCCCAGGAGAGCCGTTGTATCTCCGCGTACAGTTCTTCAAGCGACCGCCGCACAGTATCTCCGGTCCGCCCCGAAAGCGCACGGAGGCGCCGGGATATATTATACGCGCCCGTTGCGCCTCTTATGGGAGGTGCGGCGGAATGCGGATCGGCAGATCCCCTCCGCAGGCAGGTCTACCGGCACACGGCCCCCTGCCGGGCGGAGGAGACCAGCTTGATGTACTTGGACAGGTACCCCGTGCGGATCTTGGGGCCGGGGCAGCGCCAGTTCTCCCGCCTCCGGGCGAGTTCCCGGTCGTCCACCAGCAGGTTCAGCACACGCTCGTCTACATCATACTCGATGCGGTCGCCATCCTGGACGAGGGCGATCGGACCACCCTCATACGCCTCCGGCGCGACGTGGCCGATGCAGTTGCCGCGCGTGCCCCCGGAGAACCGGCCGTCGGTTAGCAGGGCCACCTGGTCCCGCAGGCCCAGGCCCACCAGCGCCGCCGTAATGGCGAGCATCTCCCGCATACCGGGGCCGCCCTTGGGGCCCTCGTAACGGATCACAACGAAGTCCCCCGCGCGGATCTGGCGATCCATAATCGCCTGCATCGCCTCCTCTTCCGAGTCGAATACCCGCGCCGTGCCGCAGAACCGGTGCATCCCCTCACTCATCGCGGAGGCCTTGACCACCGCCCCATCCGGCGCCAGGTTCCCGAACAGGATGGCGATGCCGCCCTCGCTCTGGATCGGTTTCTCCAGCGGCCGGATCACGTCGGGGTCCGTAACGCACCCTTCATCCGCCAGGGCCAGGATGCCGCACCCTGATACCGTGGGGTTGTCCTTCAGCAGCGGCTTAAGGGTGTTCAGCACCGCGGGGATGCCGCCCGCGTACTCCAGGTCTTCCATAGCGTAGTCCCCAGAAGGCTGGATAGCCGAGAGGTACGGGGCCGTGGGGTTGATACGGATGAAGTCATCGTACCCCACCTCGACGCCTCCCTCCCAGGCAATCGCGGGCAGGTGCAGCACAGTGTTGGTAGAGCCTCCCAGCGCCATATCCACGTAGATTGCGTTCTCGAAAGCGTTCCGGGTGAGGATCTTTCGGATCGACAGCCCCTCTCTCACCAGACCCACGCTCCGCTCGCCGCTCTCAAAGGCGATCCGCTTCTTCTTCGCGGACATTGCCAGCGCCGTGCCGCATCCCGCCAGCGAGACGCCCATCGCCTCGCACAGGCACGCCATGGTATTGGCGGTGTACAGGCCCTGGCAGGAGCCGGCTCCCGGGCACGCCTCCAGCTGGAAGCAGGCCAGCTCTTCATCCGTGATCTTCCCCGCGCGGTACGCCCCTACGGCCTCGAACGTGTCCTTGACCAGCGTCAGCCGGCGGCCCTGGTATCTCCCCGTCATCATCGGGCCCGCCGTCACCACGATCGCGGGAATATCCAGCCGCATCGCGCCCATCAGCATGCCGGGTGTGATCTTGTCACAGTTCGTGAGCAGGACCAGCCCATCAAGGGCGTGGGCGAGCGCCATCGATTCCACCGCGTCGGCGATCAGCTCCCGGGAGGGCAGGGAGTAGTGCATCCCCAGGTGCCCCATGGTGATGCCGTCGCAGAGCGCGGGCACCCCGAAGATGAAGGCGTTGCCACCCCCGGAATGAATTCCCTTTTCGATCTGTCGCTCCAGGCTGCGCATGTCCACATGCCCGGGCACCAGGTCGGTAAACGAGCTGACGATGCCGATGAACGGGTTCTCCAGCGCACGCCTGGTGATCCCTGTGGCGTGCAAAAGCGCCAGCTGGCCACTCTTCTCAAACCCCTTCTTGATCTTGTCGCTGTTCATCTATCTCCTCCGCGCCACACGTGAGGAGCGGAAGCAAGGTGGCTCCCGCTTCACGGGACTCTGCGGAGGCCCTTGCCCCTGCCCCTCACATGTTGCACGTTACGTTTCACTCCTCCCGAACACCCGCCGCCCAGCGCGCTCCGCGAACCAGGAGCAGCTGCGCCATCGTCTGCCGCATCGCGGGCTCATCGTGGCCCAGCGCCAGGTAGAAGACGCGCCCTTTACCCCACGCATTGGTCCACGCCACAGGCATTGCCTGTCCCTGCCAGAGCGCGGTGGCCAGCACCTGAACGCGGGGATCGTAGTCAAGGATATACTGCTCGTCTCGAACTATAAACTCGCTCAGCCTATCGGTGATCGGATGAGCACGGTCGGTAATGCTGACCTGATAATCCCGGTAGCGGGGATGCGTCACGAAGTGGCCACCCACCAGCGCGCGATACTCGGGGCACTCGCGAAAGGAATCGGCGGCCGAGTGAATGCCCACAAAGCCACGGCCGGAGTTTACCCAGTTCAGCAGGCCGTTCTTCTGCGCGTCGGTCAGCGAGCCGATGGTGTAGTAAAAGACGAGTAGTTGGTAAGGCTCGAGGCGCGGGGCGAGGAGCGCGTCGAGGTCCTCTTCCAGGTAATCGATGTCGAAGTCACCGGCGCCCGCGAGCCCTTCCCGCGCCGCCGTTCCCACTCCACGGAAGTCGTGAATAGGGCCGCCCGCGAACACCAACGTCTTGATCATTGCCATCACCTACCTCCTCTTCACCGGGGTTGCCAGGCCCCGTCCGCGCAATACGTGCGACGCGCTGTCGGCCATTTCCTCTGCCCGGATCGGTTTTGACTTCTCGGCGCACGGGTAAGCCCTGTGCGGTAATGGAGGCAAGATAACGCGTGTAAGAGGGCTCGTCATCGCCTGGCTGGCGCTGGGCGCCGCGTTCTCGGTAGTTCCCCCGGCGGAGGCACAGCGGATCGTGACCCGCGGCTTTGTCAGCTGGGTCGATCAGGCCACGGGGGCTATCCTGCTGCGGACGTATAGCCGCCCGCGCTGGTTGCATCTCACTTCCGAGGCGGTCATCCGCTGGAACGGATCGGAAATCGACACCTCCCAGCTCCCCCTCAACGCAGAGGTGGAAGTCTCGGCTCATCCCGGCCGACGGGCGCGCTGTATGCGGATGAGGTGAAGGTGGTGTACGCACCGGAGGCGGCGCCGCGCGCGGCCCTGCCGCCGGGCGCGTTGACGGTGGGTGAGGTAGTCGGCATCAATGCCAACCAGGGTGCGTTCTACCTGCGCACCCGCACCGGGTACCGACTGGTGCGCACCGGCTTGGCGCCGATTCTGCTCCACGGTGAGCCGGTCACTCTGGCCGATGTGGCCATCGGGGATACAGTGGCCGTGCAACGCGAGGCGTTGGCTCCAGGGCTGCCGCTGACGGTGCAGCTCGTGGCCGTGTTCCCGGGCCAGACAGTGGCACAGGTGACGCGCCAGTACCGCCCGCTGCCAACCACGCTGGCCGCGGCTCCGCCGGCGGCGACTGCTCTGGCCGCCTCCAGCGCGCCGTAAGCGTCACGGCCCAGGTTTATAAGGTGGGAGACTGCGAGAGGGGTAGAGAGTGGGCGTGTGGGTGTTCAGGGCTGGATGCAGTGCCTCTCCCATACCCCTGCTCTCCCCCCTGGCGTCGCGTCTGCTATCCCCCCCTCGCTCCGCGCTTCGCCGACCGGCGCAGCGACCATGCCAGCAGGGGCGGCGTGAGGAGCGTGGTGACCATTACCATCACTACCACCGCGCCGAACACGTGGTCGTTGACGACGGGCAGGCGCTGGCCAGAGGTTACCACGACCAGGCCGCGGCCGATGTTGGCGAAGATCAATCCCACCTCTCCGCGGGGGATCATCCCCAGCCCTACGGAGAGGCGATCCAGACCGCGCTCTACAACGCCGAGCGAGCAGACCTGCTTCCCCAGGATAGCAACCACAATCAGCGCCGCCGCAAAAGCGAGGGTCGCCGGGTCACCGAGCACACGCAGATCCACTGCCATTCCGGTTACCACGAAGAAGATGGGCACCAGCAAGGCGGCAGTGGGACGGATCAGCTCTTCGATGTGGTGTTCACCCCGATCCGTGAAGCTGCGATAGGTGATGGGGTCCAGGATAAGCCCGGCGGCGAATGCCCCGACGATAAACGCGAGGCCGATTTCATTCGCCAGCCAGGCCAGCGTGAAGCAGATGCCCACGCTGACCACAAGCAGCACGTGTTGACCCTGCAGGTAAGAGGCCAACCGGAACAGCTGAGGCGCAAGTAGCCTGCCGAGCACGATTGCTCCGACCAGGAACAGTATCGCCTTGATGATGAGCCAGGCGATCGCACCTGCGTCCACGGGAGCGGCTCCCGCCTGCGCGCGGATCATGCCCTGCACCACCGCCAGGATTACCAATCCCATCACGTCGTCCACTACCGCCGCGCCGAGCACAATGCGCGATTCCGGCCGCTGCAACTCGCCCATGTCCCGCAGAACGCGCGCTGTGATCCCCACGCTGGTAGCGCACAGCGTTGCGCCAATGAATACATGCACCAGCGACGACTGCTCTGGCAGCAACCAGGCGCTAACGCCCCACCCGAGGAAGAATGGCGTCACTACTCCTAGCGTAGCCACCAGGATTGAGGAAAGGCCTACCCGCCACATCTCCTGAAGGTCGGATTCCAGCCCAACCTCGAAGAGGAGCAGGATGACGCCCACCTCGCTCAACGCCAGCAGCACCTCGTGGCGCTCCAACGACTCGAAGAAGCCAATCCCGAGGAGTGAGAGATTGCCCAAAACGATGCCAGCGAGCAGCTCTCCCAGCACGGCGGGCTGGCGCACCCGCTCGAACACCTCCCCCCCCACCTTAGCTCCCACGAGGATGAGGGTCAACCCCAGGAGGAGGCTGGCAACCTGCTGCCGGTGATGCTCCGGATCGCCGGCGGGGGGCGCCGGAGCCGCCACGCCTTCCCTCGCTGCCGCGGAGGGATGTTCCTGCGCCGCACCCGACCAGGCCATCACCAGCCCGGCCAAGAGCAGACCTAGAAGCAGCCACCGGCGGCGTGAGGGCGGTCGCCGTGGGGTCTGTTTGGCTTTCGCAGATTTCGTCATCATCAAATCAGTTGTTGGGGCCCGTGGGGTCGGTCCCACTCCTTAAGGTTCGTCCAATACGCACGCCGCGTGGAAACTGGCCGATAATCGGTGACTTGATTACCCTGGTGGCCACCGGTAGGGCGGTGATCTGTCGCTTGGCGATCTGGCTTCCCGATGGCATGCTATCGCAAGCGCCGTCTACCCTGCAGAGGCGTGGTCGGACGGAGCGCGTGGCGTGACCCCATTAGAACAAACCGCCGCTCACACGCTGGTACCCTTTCAGGAACCCCAGGTTCATCGTGCCGCGACGACGCGACCGACAACTGCGGGCGGCCGCCTCGCCCTCGATCTGGAATGACTGCAAGTAGGCCGGCTCCTCCTCCTGCGACAGTGCGCAAGGCCCTGGATGAACGTCTGAATGGGAAACGGAAACGGACGAACATCGCAGTGCCCGAACGCCCCACCGCCGCGCGCGGGGCGACGACCTGGCGCGTCTGGCGCGCCAGGCGTTCCGGCACGGGGTGCGCCTGGGACCGGCTGGACCACGGCCGGACGTACATCGAGGGGCTCCTGGCGCGTTTCATGAGGACTTCACCGCCAGAACCGGTAGTCGTAGCCTGAACGGCTACCCCAGGGAACGCCTACAGTCACCGACGCCCCTGGCAGGGAACGCGCCCTCGCCTTCCCGTTCCGGCCGAGGATCAGCTCACCGGCCCCAGGGACGGAACCGCGTCCGTTCTCTACGCTAGTAGCCCCGATTGCCAGTCCGGCTCGTCAAAGAATACGAGGAAGCATTCGACCGGGGAACAAAGGGCTGGTGGACCCGGCACCTCGTTTCCTTATCTTCTCCGTCACGTTTAATTCAGTATGCTCTCTATTCTGCGCCAGCTAACGGCAGAAGAGCAGCGCCGCGCCGGCCAGGCGTGTGGCGCCGCCCTGGAAGCGGGCCCGGATGCCATCCTGCGCGCCCTATGCTGCGCCCTGCGCGTGACAGTGCTCGGCCTGTTCCCTGTCTGGCGCGAAGACCTGCTCCTCCTCCACGCGGCGCGGCGGCTGGGTGTAGGCAACCCTTCGGCCCTGCTGCCCGCACTCGAGCGACAGGTGCTCGCCGCACTCTTGCGCCTGGCCTGGGACGATGCCTCGCCGGAATACCAGCGGCACGTCCTCGCTCGGGCGCTCGAGTTATGGGACGCGGAGGCGAAGCCGCTATTTGCCCTCCCCGCCCCGGACGACGTCCTGGCGCTGCACGCGGGCGTGGAAGCGCTGCTGTGCCGGCCAACGGGCCTGCGCGCCCTCGCCGCTGCCCTGGATACTCTCCCCTTGCCGCTGCCGCCCCCGCCGCGGCGAATGGTGGCGGGCCTGCCCCTGCCTCCGGATCGCGGCCCGATGATGCTCTACGAGGTGCTGCTCGTCGTCTGGAGGGCGCGCCGCCGTCTGCTGGCGGAGAAGCGGGCCGAACGGCGGCACCTGGAGCGTCACATCCGACAGGTGGAGTCTTATCTGGACTACCGCGAACGGGATTTCCGCTCCACCCCTGTGCACTGGACACGCCGGCCCGCGAGTGGCGCCGCGGTCGCCGCCGGTGCCGCTGCCGCAGCGAGCATTCAGTGGCTAATGATGGTGCCGGATCCGCTCACCTGGGTGGTGGCGGGCGCGGGTATCGCCTGGTCCGCCGTCGCCTGGGCGTCCCGGCCCAAAGTCGGTTCGGACCCCCGCTACCGCCGCTTGGTTACCGAACTGGCCGTCCTTCGCCAGCGTCTGCGCGACGTCGAACGCGCCGTTAGCAGCCTGGAGGAGGAGTGAGGGCTCGTCTGGCGTGGGTTGCGGGTCGTACCGCCTGGTGCTAGACTTAAGGAGTTGCATTGCCGCCGCCCTCCTCCCGGCGGAGTGTGGTGGGTCCGCCAGGAAAGGATGGGGTCGTGCTCCCCTGGTTTGCTCCTCTCCGCCGGACGGTGGGACGGTGGTTCCTCCTCGCGCTGCTCGGCGTGCTGGCCCCGGCCGCGTTCGGCGCACCCGCCGAGCGGGTGGTGATCGTGAGTCTGGATGGCGCCCGGCCGGATGCTCTGCAGCGCGCCCGCGTGCCCGTGATGCGCCAGTTGTGGGAAAGCGGTGCCCACTCATGGACGGCGCACGCCGTACTCCCCAGCGTCACCCTGCCAAACCACGCCAGCATGGTGACCGGGTTGCTGCCCGCGGGCCACGGTATCACTTGGAACGACTACAAGCCGCGCCGGGGAACGTTGTCCGTGCCCACGATCTTCAGCGTGGCGCGGGAGGCGGGGCTGCGGGTCGCCCTGTTCGCAGGCAAAACGAAGTTTCGTCATCTGGTTGCCAAAGATACGCTGACTCGGTTCAGCATTCCCGGCGTCTCGGCCCGTGAGATTGGCGCAGCAGCGACAGCCTACTACCGGCGCTATCGGCCGCAGTTGCTGTTCGTCCATTTCCCCGATCCGGACTCCGCCGGCCACTTCTGGGGCTGGATGAGCGCTGCCCAGATGCGCGCCCTGGCCGACTGCGATGCCGCCGTAGGGCGGCTCACTGCCGCCATCCGATCTGCCGGCGACTGGGAGCGCACCCTGTTCCTGATCACCTCGGACCACGGGGGCCACGGCCGCGGGCACGGATCGGCCCGTGCCGTCGACCAACTCATCCCCTGGATCGCCGCCGGTGGGGCGGCCCGTCCGCACACCGATCTCCGGGTGGAGATCAGCACGTGCGATACCGCGGCGACGGTGCTGTTCGCGCTTGGTCTCCCGCTACCCTCCGGCTGCCAGGGCCGGCCTGTGGTCGAGGCGCTGGCGTCCCCTGGAGACGTGCACGGCGTTCCCAAGCGCAGCCCGGCGCTATCCCAGCCAGAATCGCCCGGCCCGATCGGCGGCACCATGGGGTCGCCATCCACCCGGGCGGGCGTGGTCCCGAAAGCTTTCGGGACTGGTCCCGATGGCAGCGGGACTGGCGATTGTAGCGGTGCGGCGCCGGGCGCCGCGCGCAGCAAAGAGCGGGTAGCGCAGGAAACCGGCTTCGTCCCGCGAATCAATCGGTAGAGTGCCGTCCCCGCTTGCCGGTACAAGGCTCGGGAGGTACCTGCGATGAAACCCACTGTGCGGGTCGTTTGGCCGGAGCCGGGCCGTGTCGAGATGGAGAGCTTCGTGCCGGATCCCCCGGCACCGGACCAGATCCTGGCGCGCGCCCGCTACACGCTCATCAGCCCCGGAACCGAGCGCGCATGGCTGCTCGGCCTCCCCAACACCCCGCGCCACTTTCCCATTTACCCCGGCTACAGCTTCATCGGCGTGGTGGAGGCGGTAGGGGAAGAAGTCCGCTCGGTACAGCCTGGCGATCTGATTGCGGCGCCTGCTCCCCACGCGGGCGCCGTGCTGACCCGCGCGGACGAGGCGGTGCCACTGCCAGCCGGGATCGACCTGGAAGCCGCGGCATTTTTCAACCTGGCGGCAATCACCCTCCAGGGGGTGCGCAAGGCGCGCCTGGAGATCGGCGAATCAGTGGCGGTGCTCGGCCAGGGGCTCGTGGGCCAGCTGGCGGTACGTCTTGCCCGCCTGGGCGGCGCCTGCCCCGTGGCCGCGCTCGACCTGTCCCCCCGCCGGCTGGCGTTCTCCGAAGGCGCGGCGGACGCCTGCCTCAACCCTGAGGCTGCCGACTTCTCTGACCGCCTGCGTGCCCTGTGCACCCCCGACGGACCAGACGTGGTGATTGAGGCGACCGGCCGCCCGGAGCCAGTGATCACCGCCCTTCAGATGGCCCGGCCCCACGGGCGCGTCGTTCTTCTGGCAAGCACGCGCGGCGTGACGGATGGGGTCAACTTCTATACCGACGTCCACTGCAAGGGCCTCCAGGTGATCGGCGCGCACACCTACGCACGGCCGGCGCGTGACTCTGCTCCTGGCTGGTGGACCTGGCGGGACGATGTAACCGCGTTCTTTCGGTTGGTCCAGACCCGCCGGCTGGATCCCCGGCCACTGATTACCGACCGCATCCCCGCGCAGTACGCGCCGCAGGCGTACCACCGGCTGGCCCAATGGGACGAGAAGATAATGGGGGTGTTGTTCCAGTGGCCGGAGTAATCCGGCGACAAAGCCGGGTCGGGCGGCGTCCAATGGTTATAAGATCTGCATCGCGTGGACAAGGAGGGGAAGGATGAAGGGACAGCGATGGATGCGACCCCTCTGGCTGGTCGGCGCGGCGCTGTGCATGGCGGCGATCAGTGGCCCCGGGAGGGCGCAGGTGCCCGGGATCGGCGGCGCTCCCTACGGCGGGCCAGGGGTGGGCGGGGGTGTGCCGTTTGGCGGCCAGCCGTTCGGCGGACCGGGGTTCCGATCCGGGCAGACCCCGTTCCAGGGAGGGTTCCTGGGCAGCAACACGCAAGGCATCCTGCTCCCGGGCGGGGCGGCCATTTCTCTGGCGTACTGCACCGATTTGTTCGCCTCACCGCCGGACCAGACGGCGCGCTACGCACCCCCTGCGGACGCGGGCCGAGTGCTGCTCGCGTCCGGAATGGGGTTCTCGCTGCCAGAGGCGGTGCAGGCCAGAGTACTCATCGCGCGCGGGCCCGGGCCGATGGAGCAACTGCCGCGCGACGGCTGGGGCGCGCTCCACATTCTCTGGGTGAACCAGAGCCACGAGCCGGTAGCGCTGAACGTGGGCGCGGGAATCCTCCTCACGCCGGAGGGGGCTTCTCCCATGCCGGCGCCCCACCTGCCGCTCCTCCTGAGCGCTGCCGCCCGGCTGGGGATCGCGGCTAGTAACGTCACCCAGTACGCGATCTGGGCGGCCCGTGGCGCCACTCGCGAAGATATCGAGCAGACGCGCCTGACCGTCCTCTCCGACGAGGAGGTCGATCTGGCCAACCGGCTACTCAACGTGGCGGGACTCACAGCGGCGGCGGATAGCAACCAGGGCGAGTACGCACGCCTTTATAGAGTGGCCGAGCAGATGATGGGCGACTCCGGGCAGGCGTTCACCGGCCGTGCCCTGCTCAACGACGGGACCCCCGTGCGCGTGATGGGCAAGCGGGACGCGGAAGGCGACGCGCTGCTGACCCTGGTCCCCAAGGGCGGCGGCACCCGGTTCCTGATGGGAGCCCGACTGAGCCCACACAAGGATGGTCGCTGGCGCGCGCGCCTGGTGCATCTAAAGACAGGGCGCCGCCTGAGTGGGAATTACGGATCGTTGATCATTACTCCCGACGCGCCCCGCTCGCAGCCGGTGAGCGGGTAGCGGATGGAAAAAGGCGCTCGGGAGCGAGCGGACGCCCCGCTGGCGCCCGCTCGTTTCTGGCGCGTCTCTGTTTGGGTCCCGAAAGCGTTCGGGATAGGACCCGTTCAGCGTTGTTCACGCCTCGCATTCACCCCCCTCTTGCCCGACCGGATGAGGCAGCGATGTGCATCGGCACACTCTTGAGGCGGCCCATCTGGTGACACACCGACCGGCGCTCGGCTCGTACGATTTCCCGCGAACCTCCCTCCTCGTCTGCCGCGTTGACGCCCCCGGCCCGCTCTGCTACAGTGAGGCGGGAGGCGACTGGCGTGCGGGAGATCAACTGGATTCGCATCCGCGACCTGGGGCCGGAAACGTGGGTGCATCAGCCCGGGACGATCCCGCCCAGCGTGAAACCTTCATGGAGCACCAGAGCAGCGACGATCTGTCAGAAGGCATCGCCGCCAGGAACCCGTCGGAGGCGATTATCATCCGGACGGACATCCGGCCTGTGCGTGTCTACAACGGCAACGCCCGGATCCAGGAGCTGTGGCGGCGTTACCAGCGCGGAGATCTGCCAGGTGACGCTCTTCTCCCGTACCTAACCTATCCGCCCCAGTCACCGTGAACGGGGCCGCAGACCAATGACACAGGGTGCATCCTATGAAGCCTGAACCAGTGGACGAGCGCATCCGGTATTACCTGAAACTCCTCCAATTCGCCCTGATGGAGATTCGTTACTGGGCCGCCGAAGGCGATGCCGCGCGCTGCCACTCCATTGCCTACGCTTTTGACCACGTCCCCCAGGTGCTGCTACGCCTCTTCGAGGAGCGAGACCTGAGCGCCGATGCCCCCTGGATTCGCGAGCGGATGCACGAGATCGCGCGGGCGGCAGGGTGGAAGCCGCTGCTGGATCAGTGGGAGGAGCAAGCCAGTCAGGTGAGTCTGCCACCGGCGACCAGCTCGCCAACCTTGCCCGGCTCCGTGAGGGAATCGCCCGCCGCCGACGCGCTCTACACGGGGGGTGAAGAGACACCGCCAGAGGCCCCCGCCTGGAGCCAGACAGGGCCCCAGCCCTGATGGCCAGGCCCGACTTTTCCCTCCTCGTCTGCCGCGTTGACGCCCCCGGTCCGCTCTGCTACAGTGAGGCAGAAGACACGAGGGGACTACTCCGGGACGGCGCGTGCACTTCCGGCGCACATGGTGGACAGGCCTCGGACGGCTGGCGTGGGTCGCGCTGGCGGCCTGGGGATTTGCCGGCTGCGGCGCCGGCCTGGCAGATTACCGATCCCCGACGCTCATTTTCGGAGAGCCCGGCGAGCACCCGGGGCGGCTGCGGATGCCACGGGCCATCGCCTGCTCACCTGATGGCCGCGAACTGTATGTGCTGGACCGTACCCATCGCGTGCAGGTGTTCGACGCTTCCGGCCGCTACCGGCGCGGCTGGCAGACGCCAATTCCACCCCGGATTCCAAGCACAGTAAGCAATCCGCGCCACCTGTGCGTGGCGCCGGACGGGCGACTCTGGCTGGCGGATACGCACAACGGCCAGATCATCGTTTACGAGCCAGACGGGCGCGAGGTGCGGCGTATCGGCCGCCCGGGGCGCGGCCTCGGCGAGTTTGCCGCCGTCACGGGCGTGGCGCTCGATCCTCAGGGCAACCTCTGGACGTGCGAATATGGCGGGCGGCAGGATCGGCTCCAGAAGCTCGACCCGCGCGGCAGGTCTCTGTTAACCGTCGGCCGGCGCGGTAGCGCGCCCGGGGAGTTCTCGCGGCCGCAGGGCCTCGCCGTGGATCGGCAAGGGCGCGTTTATGTGGCCGATGCGGTGAACCACCGCATCCAGGTGTTCGGGCCGGACGGCGTGCTGCTGACCGTGTGGGGCACACGCGGGCACGCGCGCGGCCAGCTCACTTATCCCTACGACGTGGCCCTCGACCGATATGGGCGAGTCTACGTGGCCGACTACGGAAACAGCCGTATCTCGGTGTTCACGCGGGAGGGGCAGTTTCTTACCTCATGGGGCCGGCCGGGCCGGGCGCCGGGAGAGTTTGACCAGCCGTGGGGGGTCGGCGTGGACCCGACGGGGAACGTGCTTGTGGCGGATACACAGAATTACCGTATCCAGAAGTTTGCGCCGCTCCCGCCACCGTAGCCGTAATCAAGCACGCCAAGGCCTCATCGTAGAGTCACAGAGACGCGGAGATCAGACGAGACAGAGAGCGGCATAGAGATAGGCGGTTGTAAACAGCCGAACTGCTTCATCAGCAATCCATACCTTGAATGGTCTCTTCCTCTCTGCTCTGGGTCTCAGCGTCTCCGTGGTCTTATCCGCTTCCAGGTGGGAATTAAGATGCTGCTGCCGCAGGTCAGCTTCACACACCTCGCCTACCTGATACTCTTACTGCTACTGCCAGGCCTCTGGTGGGTCAGCCAGCGCAGCCTGGCAGGGCTGCCCGCCGGCCGCGCGCGCCTGGCCCTTGGCCTGCGGTGCGCCCTGGTGGCCGCCCTGGTCTTCGCGCTGGCGGGAACCCAGATCACCCGGCCAACGAAGCGGCTGGCCGTCCTCTTCCTCCTGGACCGCTCCCACAGCATTCCCGACGACCATCACCAGCGGGAGCTGGACTTCGTCAACGAGGCCGCAGCACGCATGGGGCCCAATGACCGCGCCGGCGTCCTTGTCTTTGGATCGGACGCTTACCTGGAGGTGGAGCCGAGCGCCGCGCTGCGTTTGGATCGGATCCACAGCCTGCCGGCGCGCGACTACACCGATATTGCGGGCGCCCTCCGTCTGGCGATGGCCGCCTTTCCGGATGACGCCCAGAAGCGCATCGTTCTGCTGACGGACGGGAACGAGAACCTTGGGTCCGCGCTCCAGGAAGCGCTGGGGGCGAATGCGGCGGGCATCCAGGTAGATGTGGTCCCCATCCGCTACCACTACCAGCACGAGGTGCTCCTGGAGAAGCTTCTTGCCCCCGCAGAGGCGAAGGTCGGCGAGCCGTTTGAGGTGCGCGCCATTGTGAACTCTACCTACGCGGGTCAGGCGACCCTCCGCTTCTTCCGCGACCGCCAGCTGGTGGAGAGTCGCCCCGTGGCGCTGCGTCCCGGGAAGAACTTGATCCGCTTCCCACAGACGCTCACTCGCAGCCGACCACACACCTTTGAGGCGGTGGTCGAGGCGCAGCCGGACCAGCTACCGGATAACAACCGCGCGCTGGCGCTCACGCTGGTCCGTGGCCGCCCGCGCGTGCTGCTCGTGAGTGCCGATCCCGAGGATGCGCGGTTTCTGGCCGCTGCTTTGCGCACGCAGCAGATCGAGGTGGACGTACGGGCGCCGGGGCAGCTGCCGGCCAGCCTGGCGGATTTTCAGACGTACGACAGCCTCATCCTCTGCAACGTGGGGGCGGATCAGCTCACCCCCGACCAGATGAAGATGATCCGCAGCAACGTGCGCGACCTGGGGGCAGGGCTGATTATGGTGGGGGGCGAGCAGAGCTTCGGCCCAGGGGCATGGCGAGGCACGCCCGTGGAAGAGGCGTTACCCGTGAACATGGAGATCCGGAAGGAACGGGTGATGCCCTCCGGCGCCGTGGCGCTGGTGCTACACACGTGCGAGTTCCCGGATGGCACTCGCTGGGCACGCGAAACCGCCGCCGCCGTGGTGGACGTCCTGGGCGAGGAGGACAAGATCGGGGTGCTGCTCTATAGCCCGCCGGAGGAGTGGGGACTGCCGATGCAGCCCGCCCGCGATAAAGACTTCCTCAAAACCCGCATCTTCCAGCTGAACCCGTTAGATATGCCGGACTTCCACCGCATCATGTCTATGGCCTACGATGGATTGCGGAAAACGGATGCTCGGGTCAAGCACATCATTGTCATCTCGGATGGTGATCCGCAATCACCCACCTCTCGCCTGCTTCAGGAGATCACGCGGGCGAAGATCTCCATCAGCACAGTGGCCGTCTTTCCGCACGACAGCAACGGCGTACGAGCGATGCAGCAGATGGCCAGGGCCACCGGGGGGCGCTTCTACCAGGTACAGCAAGCAGAAGAGATCCCCCGCATCTTCCTGAAGGAGGCACAGCGGGTTCTGAAGCCCGCGATCATCGAGGAGGTGTTTCAGCCCCAGGCGCAGATGGATGCGCCCCTCCTGAAGGGGCTGGGCGTGCCGCCCCCACTGCGCGGCTACGTGGCCACCACCGCCAAGCAGGCGCCCGGCGTCGAGATCGTGATCGCTTCGCACAAGAACGACCCGGTCCTCGCCACCTGGCGGTTCGGACTCGGCAAGGCGGTGGCGTTTACCTCCGACGCGACGAACAAGTGGGCCGCTCCCTGGCTGGTCCGATGGGGCGGCAGATTCAACCAGTTCTGGGCGCAGGTGGTGCGCTGGACGATCCGCAGCACCGCGCGCGCCAGCTTCGAGACCTCGGTGGAGATCTCGGAGCGCCGCGGGCGGGTGGTGATCGATGCCCTGGACGAGCAGGGCAACTTCCTGAACTTCCTCGATATCCGCGGCGGTGTGGCCTCGGAGCGACGCTCGCTCGACTTGCGGCTGGAGCAGACCGCTCCCGGCCGCTACGAGGGAACTTTCGACGCCCCCGACACCGGACAGTACATCATCAGCCTGAGCTACCAGGACCCGAAGGTCGGACAGCGGCTCTACACGGTGGGGGCGTCGGTGCCCTATTCGCCGGAGTATGCCAGCCTGCAGGCGAACGAGCCGGTGCTCACCGGGCTGGCCGAGCGAACGGGCGGGCGCCTGCACCCGGGCCTCACCCCTGATCCCTCCTCCGGGTACCCGCGCCCGTCCCGAAAGCTTTCGGGACAAGGAGGGGAGTGGGGCAGGATCCTGTTCCGCCATGACCGGCCCACGCACGCGGCCCCGGTCGATCTCTGGCCGCTGCTGGTGCTGGTGACGGCGTGGCTGCTGCTGGCAGATATCGCCGTGCGGCGGGTGATGGTCTCCCCGCGCGAAGTGTGGGGCTGGCTGTGGGCGGGGCTGCTCGCGCTTCTCCGCCGTACGGGCATTCTCCGGTCCCCACGAGCGGGGATGGAACAGCCATCCCCGGAGCCGCTGGTCCGACTGCGCCGGGCAAAGGAACAGGCGCGGCAGCGAGTGGCGACGGGGTCGGGACCGGGACGGATCGCCGAACCCGCGGGGGCGGCTGCCCCGCCCCCCGCAGCGAGGGGAGACGAAGCGGCATCACCTCCTGCGGCGGGAACGCAGGCGGCAGAGCCGTCCCTCGCGCCGACACCCAAGCCGTCGCGGCCGGCCGTGGCCTGGAGCAAGTCCGTGCCGGGCGTTCCCGCTGCCGCCGGGCCATCCGATCCCGATTTCATCGGGACCGGCGCCCGGCCCGATGCCGTGCCTGCGGCCGACGCGAGCGCAACAGAGCCGGAGGACCACACCTCCCGGCTTCTGCGCGCCAAGCGCCGCGCCCGTGGGCAGGACGAGTGATCCAGTCCCGAAAGCTTTCGGGATCGGGCCGCGCGCCGCAGGCCCCGATAGCTATCGGGGCAGGCAGGAAGGAAACGCTCCGTTCTCCAGGGCCGTTTGGGATATAACGGACCTCGGCCCGGTGCTGATCCGGGTGGAGGGGCCCCCAGTCGCGCTCGCAGCCTGATGCAGGACCTGACGGCTCCGGTACCCTTCGACGAGCGCGTTGCACCGAGACGCTGGCGTGGATAAGAACCCGTCCCTTGCCGGGAAGCAGCCCTCCCCTGCCGCTGCTGGCAGCCGTGGCAGTGAGTCACCTGCGGTCACGCTCCGAAGTGTGTGGTCGCCGCTGATGCTGGCGCTGGTCGGAGCGGGATGGCTGCTCCTGGCATTTCCGCCCTTCGATCAGGGCTGGTTGGGCTGGCTCGCACCCGTGCCGCTGTTCCTCCTCGCCCTGGGGCCCTGGCAAAGGCCGGGCCTGTGGGGTCTGCTCGCCGGCTTCCTGTTCTTCCTGCTCCATCTTACGTGGATGGCGCGCTTCTCCGCACCTGGATGGGTCGCCGCGGCACTGATCAGCGGCGCCTGGATCGGGCTGGCGGTGGGCCTGGGGCGCAGGCTGGCCATCACGGTTCCCCCCGGCTGGCGATCCCTCGCGCTCGCGGCCACCTGGACGGCGGCGGAGTGGGGCCGTTCCCTCGGCCCGCTGGGATTCACCTGGGGGGACCTCGCCGTCAGTCAGCATCGCTGCCCCGTGGCGCTGCAACTGCTCGATCTCACAGGCAGCTGCGGACTATCGTTTCTGATGGCCTGGCTGGCCGCTTCCCTGGCGGAGGCGCTGGTAAAGCCGCCGGGGAGTGGGTCCCGCAGACTCTGGCGACTGGCCGCGGCGGGCGCAGCGGTTGCCCTGTCACTCGGGCGGGGGCTCTGGCTGCTCACCACCCCGCTCCCTCCCTCCCCCGTGCTGCGGGTGGGTGTCGTCCAGGGGAGCATCTCCTATCCGTCCGACCAGCCGTATGTTGACGTACAATCGGCCCCGGAGGGCTACTACCCGCTTACCCGCGGCGCGGGCAGCGCGCGCGCGCAGCTGATCGTCTGGGGAGAAGCGGCGACGTGGGACGACCTGCTCGCCAGCCCCACCCTGCAGCAGGAGCTGGCCGGAATGGCGCAACAGTATCACGCGCGCATCCTGACCGGCAGCTTCGACAGATCTCCCACGCGGGGCCTGACCAACTCCGCCTTTCTCCTGGACGCCCGGGGGCGGATCGTAGATCGCTACGATAAGGTATTCCTCGTCCCAATGGGCGAGTACTTACCTCTACGCTGGTTGTGGCCCTCCGCCGCCATTCTGGGCGCTCCGCGGCGAGATATGACGCCGGGACGCGCATTCCGCCCCGTGCGCGACGGCGATCTGCAGGTAGGCGTGGCCATTTGCTTCGAGTCCGCTTTTGGCCGGATCACCAGAGAGCAGGTTCGCAACGGCGCCAACCTGCTGGCGCTACTTACCAGCGATAGCTGGCGGGACCGTCGGAACGCCGCGCTCCAGCACGAGGCGATGGCGCCTTTGCGAGCCGTGGAGACGCGCCGCAGCGTGGTTCGCGCCGCCAATGCGGGCATCTCCGACCTTATCGATCCCTACGGACGGCGTGTGGCCGAAATTCCTCTCTTTCAGCAGGATTTCCGCGTGGCGACGCTGCCGCTGCGGGAGGACCGGACACTCTATGTCCGGCTGGGGGACTGGCCCGGCTATCTTTCCGCACTCACCATGGCGGCATGGTGCCTGTGGCGTGGGCGGCAGCCCCGAAAGCTTTCGGGGCTGCCGCAAGCAGCGTCTCCGCCGGGTAAGACCGATTGAGGTGAATGAAAATGGAACTGCGTCTGGAAGCGCCGATTTACGCGGAAGATGGCCCCGTGGGCTACGTGGGCCGATTGATCTACGACCCGGAACGCGGGAAGGTGGTGGCGCTGGTAGGTGTCGCGGGCAGGCTTGTGCCCCGCGATGTGGTGATCCCCATAGACCGCGTGCGGCGCGCCCATCATGACCGCGTGGAGGTCGTGGGAACGGTAGAGGAAATCGCCGCTCTCCCACCCTTCAGCATGGAGCAGTACACCGCCCCTCCCGAAGAGTGGATCCCGCCGCCCGATACCGTAGCCTCCCAGTTCCTGTTTCCCGCCTCGCCGTATGTCATCGAGGCGTTGATATTGCCCAGCACCCAGCCGGACCTCCCCCCGGACAAGAACCTGCCCCCCGGAGACGTGGATCTGGCGCCGGATATGCCCGTGTTCGCCATTGATGGACGTGTGGGCGCCGTTCAAGAGGTAATCACCCGGGAAGAGGGCCGCGTCTTGGCGATTGTAGTGTGGGACGATCTGCCCCCCGGGCGACGGGTGCGCGTGCCGCTCAATCGTGTCGCGGTAGTGGAGGCGGCGGGTGTCTTCCTCGACATGAGCCGCGCCGCCTTCGAACAGCTGGCCGACGTGGAGGACGAAAGAGCGAAATTGGGGAAAGACGAACCGCCGGAAGACGAGGGCCAACCTCGCACCTGATTCAGCGGCATAGGGGGCGCGGAACCTGGGCGACTACCCGTCATTCTCGATCTCTTGCCGTTCATCCCTCATTTCCATCCTTTGTCCTGCGAATGCCGGAACTTCCTGAGGTTGAACTGGCGGCCCGCCGGCTGCGCGAGTGGCTGGTGGGCTGTCGCGTAACGCACGTGGAAACAGACGATGCGCTGCTGCTCCGAGGGGCCTCAGCGGCGGACTGGCACGCGGCGCTGGCAGGCCGGTGCGGCCGGGCGGTACGCCGGCGGGCGAAGTACCTGCTGGCCGATTTCGAGGGCGGCCACACGTTGGTCGCCCACCTGCGGATGACGGGCCGCTTCCTGCGCGAGTCCGGCGACGCAGCGCCACCTCCCGGAGCGCGCCTCTTCCTCCGGCTGGAAGATGGCAGCCGGCTCACATTCCAGGATCGTCGCCGTCTGGGCCAGGCGTGGGTGCTCCCGACCCCGGCGGTAGAATCGCTCCCGCAGCTGGCAAGCCTGGGGCCAGACACCCTGGAAGAACCACCTTCCGCGCCCGCTCTGATGGCGCTGACATGCGGACGGCGGCAGAGCATCAAGGCGCTGCTGATGGACCAACGCCGCCTGAGCGGCCTGGGCAACATCTGCGCGGGGGAAATCCTGTTCCGCGCCCGCATCGCCCCGGAGATGCCTGCCGGGCAACTGAGCGAGGCGGAGATCGCCCGTCTGGCGGAGCTGATCCCCGAGTACCTGCGCTGGGCAATCGAGGCGCAATCGCGGCACGATCCGGTCTACCTGGGCGAGCGCGGCGCGGTGAACGTCTTTTCGCTCTACGGGCGGCGGGGCGAGCCCTGCCCCGCCTGCGGGGAAGCGATCCGGCGTACGGTGATCGCCGGCCGCGGCACCTATTACTGTCCCCGGTGCCAGGGGTAAGGCGTCGGGCATCAGTACTGCCGCCGCGCTTTTAACGGATGCGGTTGGTTGCGACGCAGAGATCGCGGAGTGGGGCGCCCTCGTGGAGAGCGCCGTGCGTGCGCGCCGGGGTCGACCACGCCGGTTCACCGGGACAAGCGCTGCTGTACTGCTCGCCGTCTTGGATCGAGTGCCGGCTGGCAACACTGATAGCAGGAGAATGTATCAGGACGTCCGCGGGAGCAAGATCGCCAGGCAGTCACCGCCGGGGCGTGGCCCCGTCTCAGGGGTGACCCCGTGGGCTCGCGTGGGAAGTCTGAACTTATGTCTTCTCGCAAGCACACCGTTAGCGTGATCACCCCGGTCCGGAACGTGGAGGACCGCCTGCCGCGTTTCCTGGATGCTCTGACCTGGGTGGATGAAGTTGTCCTCGTGGACCAGTTCAGCACCGACCGCACGGTGGAGATTGCGGCGCGCTATCCCAACGTAACCTTCATCCAGAGCGACGCCTTCGTGCCGGTGAACTACAACCTGGGCCAGGAGCGGGCACGCGGCGGGTGGATCCTGCGACTGGACAGCGATGAGATCCCCTCCCCCGAGCTGCGCGCGGAGATCGAGTCCCTGCTCGCTCTGGACGAGCTGCCGTTCGATGGCTATTACGTCCCCCAGCGAGTTTACTTCTTCGGCAAGTGGATCCGGTACGGGATGGCTTACCATCCCGCCGCGCCGGAGGGGTGCTCCTATCGAAAGGGGTTCTACCGGAAGGGAGTGGCGCGCTACCCCGGCCGCAGCTACCACGATGACCTGGAATCACGCGGGCGCTGGGGCTATCTGAAACATCCCTATGACCACTACTCGCACGCGTCTGTGTCCGAGTGGATCGCCAAAATGAACCATTATACGGATGGCGACCTGGCGCAGATGGACCTATCCGCACCCGGCTTCGTGCCTCCCCGGCCCTGGCGCGCGCTCCTGAATGTGCCGCTCACCTTCATCAATCTCTACTTCTTCCGCAAAGGCTATCGGGACGGTCTGCACGGGGTGATCATCTGCGGCCTGAATTCGATCTATCAGTTCGTGCAGGCGTGCAAGATCTGGGAAGCGTGCGAAAAACGAAAGGCGGCGTGAGGCAAGAAAAGAGATCGGTGCAGGCGGGAAGCCTGTTGCAGCGCCCCCATCCCGGCCGCATCTTCCTGCAGGCTAGAAGCCGGGGCTACACGCTCACAGATCGCCGGGCCGCAGGCGTCCCAGCTCCGTGCCGTCCGGCTGCACCCGGTAGCGGCCGTACCAAAGCGTGCGGACGTTCGCCAGCGAGGCGGCGGGGGTGAGCAGGGAGTAGACCCGCCGCTGGAAGTTGACCCCCTGGAGCAACCCCACCGCTGCCAGGCGACCCGATTCGGCCAGGCAGCCGACCATCAGGTAGCGGAACCAGGCAGCGGGGGTCACCACCAGCCGCCGCCGCCCGAACGCCTCCTGGAGGTGCACCATCTGCGTCCGTGTGGGGCGCTGGGCGGTGCAGAAGCAGAGCCCGTCTGGCGTCTCCTCTGCGTGGTAGATCTCCGTTTCCAGACAATCCGCCGCCAGGCGGAGTAAGTGCGCCGCTAGTGGCTGGCCGGTGAACGGCCAGCCATCGAAGGGGATAACCTGGGCGCCGGGCAGCTCGATGGGCCGCGCACGCGCGAAGTAAGTGGCAACCTGGTGGGCGCGCTTGCTCTTCCGGTAGAGAGCGGTCTTGCGGTCCGCCTCCGGAGGCGTGCGCACGCGCAGCGATGGCGCCCCGCACGCCGCCTCGCAAAGCGCCACCAGACGATCCAGCTCCGCCCCGCGTGCTAGCCCCACCAGGAGCGTGGGTTGTGTCGCCTGCGCGGTGGCCACGTGCAGCTTCTCTCCCATCCGCCCCTGAATGAGTCCCGGGGTATCCAGGAGAATGAGTTCCGCCCCTCGATCCAGCGCGTGGCGAAGCAGCGACTGGACACCACCCACCACGGCCAGCAGATGGCCCACAGGGCTGGTATCGCCCACGAACGCCAGCGCGCGCGCCCGGAGGGACGCGTAGCTCTCGAACGGGGCTTCCGGTCGCGCCAGACCGATCGTGCCGGGGGAACCAATCTCGGACTGGCCTACATCCCCATCCACCAGCGCCACGGCGCGGCCGGCCGCGAGGGCGTGATTGGCGGCCCATCGAGCCAGGGTGGTCTTACCCGTGTCAGTGGCGCCCAGCAGCAGCACTGCCCCGCGCTGTGTCGCGATGGCGGCCACGGCTTCCGGCCACGGGGTATAGCCTGTCTCCATGCGCTGCCCTCCGGGTGCAGAGCCGGCCTGCCCGCGGCAGGAGGCCATCTTTCACCGACGGCGTTGTGGGGCGCAGGCGCCCTATGTCGCTGATTAAGGACGCTTCTTAACTGATTTCCATTTGCGATGTGCGCCCTCACAAGGCGTGAGATACAATTGCGTATCCGGGCGGGCCCTGGGGGGCTAGGCGCAGGATGTCAGCCCATCCCATTCCAGTTCCGGCAAGTAACTAAACACCTTCCCAACGATCTGAAGCCGTATATATGCCTGGCAAATGTGGACTTCCTGGGTACTCCTTAGCCTCGTCTTGATCCTCGGCGTGGTCGCCATTGCCGTCTTCGTGTGGGCCGTGCGCTTCGGCGTCTTCTCCGACGCGGAGGACGTGAAGTATCTGGTTCTGCGCGCCGAGGAAGACGACCTTGCGCCGCCGGATCCCCTCCCACAGATGCCTGGCACTAAGGAGAGGAACCAGCGTCATGTTCCTTAAGTGGTTCAGCGACGAAGAGTTCAGCGCCTCGAAGAACTTTTGTTACTCTGCCGTCGCTTGGCTGGTCGTCGGGGTTACCTTTGCCGTCATCCTGGCAATCAAGTTCGTGATCCCCGACTTTCTGGGCGTCAACTCCTATCTCACGTTCGGCCGCGTGCGAGTGGCGCACGTTCAGTCCGTGGCGCTGGGGTTCCTCTCCGCCGGTTACGTCGCCTCCCTCTACTACATGGTGCCCCGTCTTACCGGCGTTCGCCTGTACAGCGAGCGGCTGGGCAACTTCTCCTGCCTGGCGTTCAACCTCACGTTGAGCACCGGCATCCTAGCCGTGCTGCTGGGCTACACGGAGGGCCGCGAGTACCTTGAACTGCCGCGGCTGTGGGACTGGCTGATCCTTGGCTTCCTGCTGATCACCGCTTTCAACGTCTTCTCCACCATCGCCCGGCGGCGGGAGCGCCAGATCTATGTCTCCCTGTGGTATTTCATGGGCACTATGGTCTGGTTCCCGCTCGTGTGGTTTATCGGGAACCGGACGTTTGTACCTCTCTCCGGTCTGAACGATGCCGCCGTCAACTGGTTCTACGGACACAACCACCTGGGGCTGTGGTTCACCACCGTCGGCGTGGGGATGGTCTACTACCTGATCCCCGTCATCACGCGGAACCCGCTGTTCAGCCACAAGCTATCCCTGATCGGGTTCTGGTCCATCGCCATGGTTTACGCTCCCACCGGAGCGCACCACCTGCTCCAGGCGCCGATCCCCGAGTGGCTCAAGAGCGCGGCAATCATCTCCAGCCTGTTGCTGCTCATCCCCGTGAGCGCCGCGGTGACCAACTTCTACATGACCACCAAGGGGAAGTGGCACGTGGTCTTCTCCAACGTGGCCCTGCGGTTCACCATGGCAGGGGTGCTGTTCTACCTGATGACCTGCCTGCAGGGGCCGTTCCAGGCGGCGCGGCCGGTGAACTTCTACCTGCACTTCTCCAACTGGGTGGTGGCGCACGCGCACCTGGCGCTGCTGGGTTCCTTCGGATTCTTCACCTTTGGCGCCATCTACCACATGCTGCCCCGTATCCTGAAGAAGAATTGGTACAGCATGAGCCTGGCCAACTGGCATTACTGGCTCACCTTCCTGGGGTTCTGGCTCTTCTTCATCGTGCTGACCATCGCCGGTCTGCAGCAGGCGGCCTACTGGTCGCAGTCCACGCCGTGGATTCAGGTGGTCAGAGCGCTCAAGCCAATGATGGTGTTCCGAATGTTTGCTGGGTTCGCGTTGCTCACGGGCCAGTTGATCTTCGCCTATAACGTGGTCCGCACCGCTCTGATGGCCGCTCCCCAGCCGGAGGAACTGCCGGCGGGAATCGAGCCGGCGCCCGCGCGGGTGTAGGCCCGCTGGAGATACGGAAAGCGAGAAGATCGATGCCGGGACAGGGAAGCAACTCGCTGGCGTTGGTGGTAACGGCGATCGCGCTCCTCTTTGTGGCGGCGTACGCCTACTTCGTCTTCCGAAGCACCCGACAAACGGTTATCCCGGTGATCATCTACGGATCGCTCGCCGCGTTCCTGGCGGTGGTCTTCGGAACGGTGATCGTGCCCTACCTGAGCGCCGCCCAGCCTCCCGCACCCGCGGGCCTGCGGCCTTACAACGTGGCGGAGCTGGCGGGCCGCGAGATCTACAAGCGCGAGGGCTGCTTCTACTGCCACAGCCAGTTCGTAAGGCTGAACGACCGCGGCCTCGGCCCCGTGAGCAAGGCGGAGGACTACTACTACGACTCCCCGCACCTGCTCGGCACGGAGCGCACCGGCCCCGACCTCAGCAACGTGGGCGGCCGCTTCCCGGATGAGTACCACCGCCGCCATCACAAGCAGCCGCGCGCCGTGCGCCCGGGCAGCGTGATGCCCCCGTTCGACTTCCTGAACCGCGCGCAGGTATCGCTGCCCGCCGGGGGCATGGCCGCGATGTGCCGTGAGTGGTCCGGCAGGCTGCCCTACTGGCCCCTCCCCTCCGAATTACGGTTCGAGCTCAAGGACCCCGCCCGTCCCGCCACCCTGGACAACCTGGATTTCGCCAAACCGGTGGCGGTGGACACGGAGGGGCACCGCTACACCTACTACTCGGCGGCCTACCGGTGGGGCGAGTCGCCCGAAGCCGGCGGCAGGATCTTCCTCTACATCAAGGACCCCCGGCGGCCCGAAGGATCGGGAGACCTCCCCGAGGGGCGGTATGCAACGCAGGGCTGGCGGCGCGCCACAGAGATGGACGTCCTGGTGACCTACATCCAGAGCCTGGGGACGCGCCACAGGATGCGCGAGTATCCCGACGTGCCGGATGAGTACTACTACCATACCGACCCGAAGACGGGAGAGTTCGAGCCCCGCCACGCGCCCACCTCCGTGAAGTTCTCTACGCGCTTCATCACCCAGGCGCGCGGCATCTTCCTGGACAAGTGCGCCCATTGCCACGGCAACAACGGCAAGGGAGATGGCCCCGCCGGGCGTGACTTCGTTAAAAAGCCGGCTAACTTCACCGAGGAGAAATTCCGCACCTATCCTGAATCACGCTGGTTCTGGCGCATCAGCGAAGGTGTGCCCGGCACGGAGATGCCCGCCTGGAAGGAATTGCTGACTGAGGAGCAGCGCTGGTGGCTGGTGCGCTGGCTTCAGTATGTGGCGAAGACGGATCCCAAACTGATCAGCGGCACCCCGGAGTTTGAGGCGGCCCAGAAGGCGAAGATGCTGGCGGCACCTACCGCCCCGGCGCCTGATGGAACGGCACCCCTGGAAGGCCCGCTTGGCGGAGGAAGCCCGCCGACCTCCAGACCGGCCCCTGGGGCGCCCGTGGCAATCCCCGGGAATGCTTCCCGCCGGTGACGCGCGGGTGGAGGAAACGCGATGCCGAACTGGCACACGCTGGCAGAAGTTCTACCTGTCTATCATATCGTGGCCGGAATGACGCTGCTGTTCGCGGCGCTGGCGATAGCAGCCCTCGTCTGGGCCTGGAAATCGGGCATTTTCGACCACGTCGAGGATCTCAAGTACCGGGTTCTGGACGTGGAAGATAAACCACTCGGCCACCCGTGAGCGCCCGGTAGAAGGAGCAAAGGCAGATGTCTGACCGCGAACCGGAGCAGCCCGAGCCGGCGCCGTTCCAGCCCCCGGAGGGGCAGGTCGTGGCCGGCATCGTGGAGCAGAATGGCTACGTCCCTGTGTGGATCGTGGCGGCGATCGCCGTGGCCATCTTTCTGGCGTTGATCTGCTGGATCCCGATCTATGGTTACTAGGTGGAAAACGGGTATCGTCGTTGGCGCGGCAGTGACGACCCTGGCGCTGGTGGCCAACGGCTGCGCGCAGAAGACGCTGGCCGTGGAGACGGGCCACAAGAGCCAGGGGGGCTATGTGATGATCCCCAGCGATACCCCGACGTCCCGGGAATGGCGCATCCTTCCGCCTCCGGGCACACCATCGGAGCGACAGGACACGGCGGGCGTGCCGGGGGGTAAGCGGATCTTCGCTCGCTATTGCGCCAGCTGCCATAGCCGGGATGGGGAAGGGCACGGCGACGCCTCGGCATCCCCGCCCGTGCCCGACCTCGTCGCCTTCGGCGCGCGGATCACGGAGCCATTCGTTTACGACGACGGCCAGCTGCCTACGGATCTGGGGGAGCGCAAAGCGCGGCTGGCGCGTATCTCGCCGCAGCACACCGCCCTCCAGGAGGGCGCGGGCCCCTATGCCGGC
>JACQGL010000258.1 GCA_016199525.1 Armatimonadota bacterium | reverse complement strand
GGCGGTGCAGATGCCAACCTGATCCTCTCTGGCCCCCGGCCCTTGTACGTCCTCCAGAATCGCGTGGGCCGGCGGGCTTGCGCATCGAGTGGCAGGCAAGCGAGGTTCTTCCTACTCTAGGCCGGAGGAGGTAATCGCGTGTGTACGCAACTTCTTAGTAGCAAACATCTGGCGCGCAATGCCCACACCGAAAGCGTGACCCCGTTCCCCGGGGCCTACCGATGGTTGCCACGATCATGGCGGGGGAGGGAGGGGATGTCGCTTAAGGACGAGATCGTACGTGTGGCAGAATGCAAGACCCATCCGCCTCCGAACGAGTCCTGCACGTGCGAATGGGTGATCCTGCCATTGCTGTGGAAGGCAGGGTACGAGCGCCACGAGATTATGTCGCGGGTGTCAGATGCCGCCGGAAAGTATCCTGACTACACGATCCTGCCCGGCACTGCCTGCACGTGGTACCTCGAAGCGAAGGATTGGAATAAAGAGCTTCAGAACGACCAGGACCTGTTCCAGGCGACGAACTATGCCCACACGAAAGGGCACCGCTGGGTAGTTCTCTCGAACGGCCGCGAGTGGCGTCTGTACGACGACCATATTCAGGGGGTGGAGGCACCCCAGAGACTGGTAGCAGTAGCGCGGTTGGATGAGGACGAGCTGGAACAGTTCCTGACGGCTCTGGGCAGGGCCCTCGGTAGTGTCCGGCGGGTTGGAGCGATACGCCGTAAAATCCCGCTTGTCGGCCATCCTGGGTGAGCAGTTAGTAAAGGCGGACAGCGACATCGTCAGGGCGATCTGCAGCGCGCTCCGAAGCAGGCTCGGGTTGTCCGGTGCCCAGGGCCCGGATATCGTAGCGTATTTCGAGGAGTTATTTGCCTCCCGCTCTGCCGCTGCTGGCGTTACCAGCCTGCCTCCGGCTCCCCCATTGCCCGCCCCCCAGGTGCCGGAAGACGGAATGACCCTCGACGACCTGCTCGCCTTGGGCGACGGGTTAAAGGGGTACGAGTACCATCCCGACGTCCTTGTCTTTCCTGATGGCACCCAAACGCCAGTGAGGATGTGGGTGGACCTGGCGTTCGCGGTGGTAAAGTGGTTCGGCGACCACAATCGATTGCCCGCGCTTCCGTTTCGAGGCCTCCCGGGCGGCCACCGGTGGTTCCTTAACGCCACACCGACTCATGAACGCGGGGAATTCCGTAGGGTCAGATGCCTCAACGTCGGCGGCCAGGTCGTATATATGGATAAGAACAGGAGTGCCCCGAGTTTCGTTAAGGTTCTCCACACTCTATGCAGGGAGGCGGGCGAGGCGCCCTCGGGGTTCGTGGTAAGACTGAGGAAGAAGTAGAAGCGTCTTCGTGCTGAGGCCCATCAAAGATGGGGTCGGAATCTCTGCGCCCTCTGCGTCTTCGCGGTTCGTCCCCTTATCTGTGTTCATCCGCGTGTATCGGCGGTTCCCTTCCCTCCGCACTCTCCGCCGTCTTCGTGGTAAGCCCCACCGGTCGCCCCGCACGGGAACGGTCAGCGGTTCCCTCACCCACCGGGGCGGGTGCGGGCGGCTTCCTCGCAGCCGGTATGGCCCGCCGGGGCGGTCGCCCGCGCGCGCAGCGCCGCCCGCACGGCCCGCAGCACGGGCTCCGTTTCCAACCCCTGCATGCAGGCGTGCCGATTCGGGCAGGGGGGCACGCGCTCGTCGTGGGCGCACGGGCTGCACGCCACGGGATGGCGCAGAATCTGGTGCTGCCGACCCAGCGGCCCGAACCATTCGGGATTGGTGGGGCCGTAGAGGGCCACGACCGGCGTGCCCACCGCCGTGGCCAGGTGCATCGGGTCCGCATCTCCGGTAACAAGTACGGCGCAGCGGGCCAGGATCGCCGCCAGCTCGCGCGGGTCGCGCGTGGCAGCCAGCACGGGGATCCCGACTGTGTCGGGACATCCCGATGAAATCGGGACCACCCGCCCCGCCCGTCGCGCGCGCGGCCCCCAGGCCAGGATCACCCGCTGGGCATCCTCGGCCAGCCGATCGAGCAGCTCCGCGATGCGTGGCGCAGGCCACTCCTTCAGGCGGTGGTCCGCGGTGGGGTTGACGGCCACAATGGGGCGGCTTGGGTCCAGCCCTGCCTCGGTGAGGGCGTGCCGGGCCCACTGGCGCTCTTCGCGGCGAAGGGCAATATCAGGCGAGCACTCGAAACCGTGCAGGCCGAGCGCGTTCATCAGGGAGCGCAGGCGGAGCGCCTCGTGGCGGGTACCCCGGTGCGGGGGTGCAGGCGGTTTCGGCTCCGGCAGCACGTGGGTGAACAGCCCCGCCGGCTCGCCAATGAAGCCAAAGCGGCGCGGCACTCCTGCACGGCAAAGCCACGCTCCCCCGGTGCGAGCCAGCCGTGGGCTGTGGTCCCAGGCCACACCGCACAGGGTGGGCCGCTCCAGCAGCGCGCGCTCGACCCAGCGTCGTGCAGAGCGGGCCACCGGCAGCCAGGCGCGCGGCCCACCGGTCCAGGCTGCGGGCGGCAGCGCCAGCAGGCGGTCCACCAGGTCCGTCTCCTGAAGCAGCGGCGCGGTGTCCGTGCGCACCACGGCCAGCAGGTGGAGATGCGGGCTGCGTTCACGCAGGGCGCGCATCAGCGGCGTGAGCTGGATCAGGCTGGCCAGGCTGCCACCGCATAAGAGCGCCACCTGAGCATCTTGGGGAGATGAATCTTCGGGTGCCACGATGTCAGAAACAGTTCTGCCGCGCGCTACAGCGGCCCCTGCCGGCGGCCCGTGGAGACGGATTGTCGCACCAATTGTACCACAGGGCGGTGTGCGGTTCATTTCCCGCCGCCGTGGGGGGACGTGAGGCGTGGCTCTTTCCTCCCGCGGCCGGGCCTACAAGCGTGATGAGACGATTCTGAATTTTAGATATCGGGTGATGTGCCCCGGCCATCCCGCCGGCGTCGGGACTGGTTGAGCGCATTCTGAAGCGATGATCGCGTCTCCAGTCGTGTCCTCCCACACTTGATGTTTTAGTTAGCAACCGTTTTTTGTCACGCTTCTAAATCCACCGCGATTACGCGCGCAGGATGGCGTTGATCTCGCGGCAGAGCTCCTCGCCGTCGCGGCCCAGCTCACGGCGCAGGCGGCGCTGGTCGATCTTGAGCAGGCGGTTGCGTGTCTTCTTCACTTCGTGGTAGGCGTGAGCAGTGCGCGCCTCACGGATGAGCCCCTGGATAATCCCCAGAATGCGCTCCCGTTCGATGCGCCGCGTCTCCTTCTCGATTGGCTCGCGGACGCGGGCGGCGGGTTGCGCGCCGGTTTCCGCCATGAAGCGCCGGACCTCTTCCCGCTGGAAGGTATCGTTGGTGGACGCGGCGTCGGCTTCCAGGAAGCGCATCGCCTCCTGGGTGGCGCGCAGGGCAGAGCGGATGAACGCCTCCGGCAGTCGCCGACGGCGCAGTCGGCGCTCGATCGCCCGGAGACGCTCCTGATGGGTGGAAGGAAGCCCGGCGAGCCCCGATGCACCCGCCTTATTCTGCTCCGGATCGCTTTCCTCCTCGCTTCGCATCCTTACCCCTGCTGGCGTGCGGGCCGGCCGCTGCCGCTTCCGGGTGACGCCAGGGCCGTGCGAGGCCCGGCAGAGCGCACTTCAGTGAATATCCGGAAGGATGAAATGAGAGACCGCCGCTGCCTGAATCACCTTCCCGTACGGCGCTTGCCACTTGAATCGGGTTGGCGTTCTCGGAGAATTGACCAGCCCTGTGGTAACCCACTCGCCGGTTGCGCACTGCCGGCGCTTCGAGTATAATTTCGTACAGCTTGTTTGTCTCTGAGGTAGTTTTAGCCTTATTGTCGGCGCAGAACCGCCCCCGCGAGACAATCGTGTGGCGTGGCAACGCGCCAGCCTGAGCATTCCTCGTACCCGTCGGTGTCCGCCGCGCTCTCGGAACCGGCGCCCGTCGGGTCACGTATGTGATTGAGGATCGCGTGCAGAGCCAAGACACGTTTCGCCTAGCGGACCCGCTCGGTCCCTCCGTGGAGGCGCTTCCCGCGGCGCTGACTTCCAGTGCCGCGAGTGCGCAGGATCGGGCGCTGTTCGAGTCGCTCGCGGAACGCCATTACCGACAAGCCTATCATATCGCCTACCGGCTGACCGGATCGCACGTGGAAGCGGAGGACCTTACTCAGGAGGCTATGATCCGCGCCTACCAGTCGTTTCATCGCTATCGGCGGGACCTGCCGTTCGCGAACTGGCTTTATCGCATCATCGTCAATCTACATATCGACGCGTTGCGACGGCGCCCCAAGGCGTGGATCGATTCGGTGGACGACTTGCCTGGCGCAGTAGAGCTACCGGACCTGGAGAGCGATCCTGCCGACCAGGTGATCTCCCAGCAACTGGATGTGCGCCTCCAGCAGGCGCTCGGCCAGCTTTCACGCGAATTTCGCACCGCCGTGGTGCTGTGCGACGTGGAGGGGCTGTCTTACGAGGAGATCGCCGAGGTGATGCAGTGCTCGATCGGCACGGTGCGCTCACGCATCCACCGGGGCCGCAATCATCTGCGGCGCTTGTTGGGGGTAACCTGAGGCCTTCGCACGCCCGCGCGAGGAAGGCGGATAGCCAGCATGGTGTGCAGCCGGGTTGGGAACTTGATCTCCGCCTACCTGGATCAGGAGCTGACGGGGACGGAGGCGCTCGCCATCCGGTACCACCTGGTGCGCTGCCCGGAGTGCCAGGCGAATTATCAGGCGCTCCGGCGGGTAAAAGAACTTTACCAGGCGCTGCCGATGGTGGAACCGCAGCCTGGGGCAGTCTGGTGGAGGGCAACCGCTGCCAGCCGTCCGGTGCCGTGGTGGCGGCTACGACTTGCAGGGAGGTCTCTGCGGGGCCTTCGGATCGCCGGGGTGGGCCTGGCATCTGCATGCACGGCGGTCGCGGTAGTGTTGCTCATCCTGGGGCAGCCTGGAGAGCCGGACGCCGTGGTGGCTCGCACGCGGCCAGCCATTATGGCGATGCTGGATGAGGATGTGCCTCCTCCACCTGCGGAAACCTGGTCCGGGCTGACTGCCGGTCTGGCTACCGGCTGGCCGCCCAGGGATCTGCAAGGACCGGTTGTTGCCCCGTGGCCTGCGCGTTGGATCCACCTAACATCCGATTAACGTTTTCGGGCACCTTAGGTGCGGTCGCTACGTCGAATACAAGGGTTGCGATCCACCTGACATCCGATTAACGTTTTCGGGCACCTCCCCTGGGGCGGAGGGAACGTGTGGAAGCGAGCGTGCTTGTCGCCGGCAACGGAGCGGCCGGTCCCTGTGGGCGCCCGCCAGTGGCCAGTTGCTCCCGGAACTCCGGTGAAATAGTACCGGAAGGAGACGCAGTTCGAATGCGAACGTTCACAAGCTTCTTTACGCAGCGCAGCAGCCACCTGGTGGCGATGGCGCTTAGCCTGGCTCTCGGCGCGGCACTGGCCGGCCACTGGACGCGGGATAACCAGCTCCAGGCGCAGGCTGTCCGCTCGCGCATGACGACTGGGGATCGTCAGGTTCTTTCCTCGCTCGAAACGGCATTCGTGGCGCTGGCCGAGCAGGTGGAGCCTTCCGTGGTTACCGTAACCGCCCGTTCCGCCGGTCCCGAGCGCGCGGAGCGGACGCGTCCCAGTATCCCGCCTGAATCGATTCCGCCGTCTTTCCGCGATTTCTTCCGCGATCTGCCCCCCGATTTCTTCCGCGAGATGCCGGATGACGGGATGGCGCCCTCCACCGGCTCGGGAGCTATCGTGCGGCAAAATGGCAGCGCTGCTTACGTGCTGACGAACAACCACGTGATCCGCGGCCGCGGCCGCTTCCGGGTGCGCCTGATTGATCGCACTGATTACCCGGCGGAGCTGGTGGGCTACGACGAGAAGGCGGACCTGGCGGTGCTGAAGTTCACCCCCACCCGTCCGCTGCGTGAGGGAAGCGTGGCCACGCTGGGCGATTCGGATCGGGTGCGTGTCGGCCAGTTCGTTGCCGCTATCGGCAGCCCCCTCGGCTACGAGAGCACCTTTACGGTAGGGGTGGTCAGTGCCAAGGGGCGGGAGCTGAGGGGTCTGGGGACCAGCTCCTACAGCGACCTGATCCAGACCGATGCATCGATCAACCGTGGCAACAGCGGCGGCCCGCTGGTGAACATTGATGGCGAGGTGATCGGCATCAACGTGGCCATCGCCTCGGCGCCGGGGGCGATGGGCAACATTGGTATCGGCTTCGCGATCCCTTCCAACACTGCTCGCTCGGTGGTGGAACAGCTAATCGCCAGCGGCAAAGTGGTGCGCGGCTACTTCGGCGTGGGCACCCTGCATCGGGAGATGGAGCCAGAGCTGAAGGAGCACTTCGGCGTATCCAGCGGCGCGCTGATTGAAAGCGTCTCCCCCGATGGTCCCGCCGCACGTGCGGGCTTGCAGCCAGGGGATGTGGTTGTGCGCTTCGCGAACAAGCCGGTGGACACCTTCACCGACCTGGAGAATCTCGTCGCGCAGGTGCCGCCGGGCTCCACCGTGCCGGTGATCGTGATGCGAGAAGGCAAGCAGGTCTCCCTGCGGGTCACCGTCGTCGAGCGGCCTTCGGAGGAGGCGCTCCGCGGCCGGCTGACGCCGAACACCGAACGGTCCAAGCCGTCCGAGCCCGAGAAGGTCACCAACTCGAAGTTCGGTCTCAGCCTGGGGACTTCTGAGAACCGCGTAGTAGTGGCGGGCGTGGCGCCAGGAAGCGGCGCGCAAGAAGAGATGATCGAGTCGGGGGACGTCCTCGTCAGCGTGGGGCGGACCGCCGTGCGGAACGTCGAGCACGCCCACGAGCTGCTCACCGCCGCCGAGAAGCAGGGCTATGCGGTGCTGCGGCTCGAAACGCGGTTCGGCACGCGGTACGTGGTGCTGCGGGGCTAGTCGCTGCACTTCTGCGGAGTAAGTAGCCAGGGCGGGCCGGGGAAGCGCTTCCCCGGCCCGCCGTGCCTTAGCCCGCTATCGCTCCGTGCCGCGCCGGACCGGAGGTACCCCTACCTACTGCCAGCTCCCCTCCTGGCAATGGCTGCAGATCTGGTCGCGCAGGGCCTGAATATGGCGTATCTCTTCGTCCTTGAACTGGCGGAACAGGTCGGCGCACTCCTCGCAGCCCTGATCGAGCGCGTCCTTGATGTAGATGTCGTAGCGGGACACTGCGGCCAGCTTTCTGGCCAGCGTGTGCACCAGATTATGGTTCATGTTGAGCATCGGCTGCTCCGTGCGGATTTCCTCCAAGACGGACATCGCACTCTCCTTTCGCATGCGGGTCGCTCGCGCAGTCTGGTTCCTGCTCGTGTACGTTCCCCCAGTCGCGGCGGGTGAAACCAGGCACCGGGCAGGAGTAGGCTGGTCTGCCCGCTCAGCGAGCCGACAATCCGAATAGAGACCACGCTGGAGCTTGCCGTTCGGATCGGGAGGCGACCGATGGGGACCCATCTGCCCACGCGCGAGGGCTGGAAGGAACGACTGGTAACCAGGCGCACGGGCCGGGGACAAATTTACGTACTCCTGAGCGTGGAGAAGCGAACCTGCGATAACTGCGGTTGGGGGACGGAGTTTGCCACCCTCTGGGCATCTCCGGCGGATGATATAGAGCGGCTTACGTGGTGCTCCAGCTGCTTCAATGCCCGCAGCGAACCCGCGGAGCCGAGTTCCCTGGACGGAGTGCGCCGGCGGCAACTCTTGGAGCGAGCGCGCACCGCTCCCCTTCTCCTCTCCTGGAACGGCGCCCGCGCCGCGATTGACGACCTCGAGCGGCGGGGGCTGCTGTAACCCACCCCAAGGGGCTGCCGGGCACCCGGCCGCCCACACAGGGACGCCTGCGACTACCCTCGCCGTCGCCCGTCGGCCCTCGCCCTGGCCGCCGATCTGGAACCGGAGGCACGGCCGTCGCGGTGCTCGGATACGCGCCTCGCTCCTGGCCTCGCGCACCCGCGCTCTGCATAGAGAGGATACCGGGGCGGGGCAACGCCCGTTTCAGGCGAGGACCGGCGCGCCGCGGCCACTGATTATACCATGGATGCGGAGAGGGCCCATCCGGGGCGGTGAACAGGGCGGACGCATGGCGGTAGGCAACAGGGCGCTGGCCGGTCTGCGGCGGAGTTCGATCTGGCCGTACCTGCAGCTACTGCGGCCCCCGAACCTGCTCACCGCTGCCGCGGACATCCTGGCAGGCTACGCCGCCGCGGGTCTACCGGATATCAGGGCGCTGCCGTGGCTGCTGCTGGCAACGATTGGCCTCTACGGCGGCGGCGTGGCGCTGAATGACGTCTGCGACGCGAAGGTGGATGCGCGGGAGCGGCCTGAACGCCCCATCCCCAGCGGACGGGTGGGGCGTCGGGGAGCGGCTCTGCTGGGTATGGCACTGCTGGCCGCCGGAATCGGCGCGGCGGGGCAGGCGCGGCCAGTTAGTGGCGCGCTCGCCCTGGGCATCGCCGCCGCCGCCGTGCTTTATAACGCCTGGGGTAAACGCCACCCCATCCTCGGTCCGCTCAACATGGGGGCCTGCCGCGGGCTGAATCTGCTGCTGGGGGTGAGCGCCGCTCCCGCTCTGCTGCGCGAGCGATACTACCTGGCGTTGATTCCCGTCCTCTACATCGCGGCCATCACAGCGGTCGGCGCAGGCGAGGTGCATGGTGGGAAGCGCGGCACGGGCGGGGTGGCGCTGGGTCTGCTCGGCGTGGTAGGTATCGGCCTGCTGGCCCTCACGTGGCGGTCCGGGTGGGAGTGGCTCGCGCGGCTGCCGTTCCTGGCGCTGTTCGTGTGGCGGGTGGTGCCCCCGTTCTGGCGCGCCTACCGCGAGCCGCAACCCGGCCCCATTCGTGGTGCCGTGCAGGCCGGGGTGCTTTCCCTGATCGTTCTCGATGCGGCCATTGCCGCCGGGTACGCCGGTCCGCTGTACGGGCTCATTGTTCTCGCGCTGCTTATCCCGGCCGCACCGCTGGCGCGGTGGTTTGCGGTTACCTGATACACACAGAACGTACCGCAATCAAGAGACGGGTTGGCAGATTGGCACGTTCCAACGTGCTGACGTGCCCACATACCAGCAGACGAAACACCGATCATGCAGTCTATCCATCAGGAGATCCAGGTCCGGTTCCGCTACGCGGTCCACTTCACGACCGATCTGTTCGGGCCCGGCAACCCGCTATTGAGGGACGTCGTCCGTAATGGCAGCGGAGATCTGCCCGCGAAGGTCCTGTTTGCCGTGGATGGCGGGTTGGTGCGGCCTCACCCCGCCCTGCCCGGATCGATCGAGCGCTACTGCGAGGAGCACCGCGCGGCCCTGCAGCTGGCGCGCCCGCCGCTGGTGATCGAAGGGGGCGAAGGGGCCAAGAACAGCCTCCAGGCGGTGGCCGCGCTGCGCCAGGCGATCCACGACGCCGGGTTGTGTCGGCACTCCTACGTGGTAGCAGTAGGGGGCGGCGCGATGCTCGACGTGGCAGGTTACGCGGCGGCCACGTCGCACCGCGGTATGCGGCTCATCCGCGTGCCCACCACCTCTCTTGCCCAGGCCGATGCGGCGGTGGGGGTGAAGAACAGCCTCAACGCGTTCGGAAAGAAGAACTTCCTGGGGACCTTCGCGCCGCCCTTCGCGGTGCTGAACGATTTCCTGTTCCTGACTACGCTCTCCGACCGGGACTGGCGCGGCGGTGTGGCGGAAGCGATCAAGGTGGCGCTGATCCGGGATGCCGCCTTCTTTGAATTCCTGGAACAGCACGTCGCGCGGATTGCCAGCCGGGATATGGCTGTGATGCAGCAGGTGATCTATCGCTGCGCCGCGCTGCACCTGCGCCACATTGCCACCAGCGGCGATCCGTTTGAGTTCGGCGCGTCGCGGCCGCTCGACTTCGGCCACTGGGCCGCCCACAAGCTCGAACAGCGGACGAACCACGCGCTGCGACACGGCGAGGCGGTGGCCATTGGCATCGCCCTGGACAGCACCTACTCCCACCTGATCGGGCTGCTGCCCGCCGTGGACTGGCAGCGAGCGCTGGACGCCCTATCCGCAGCGGGCTTCTCTCTGTACGCGCCCGAGCTAAGCCAGTTCCTGGATCAGCGGGACGATCCGCGCTGCCTCCTCCAGGGCCTGAACGAGTTCCGGGAACATCTGGGTGGGCCGCTAACAGTAATGCTCCTGCGGCGCATCGGCCAGGGCGTGGAGGTGAACGAGATCGACGAGGAGGTCGTCAGGAAGAGCATCGGGGTCCTCGAGCGCCGCGAGACGGCGCCCGAAACAGGCGGCCCCCGGGAGTGGAAAGGAGAACGGCCATGGATTCCCGCTCGCGCGCGTGCCCTCTAACACGGCGACAAATCGTGGATGAATACTTCCTGGAGAACCGTGCCCGGCTGCTGGAGATCGCCGCCTTTCTGGACCGCCTCGACCGGGCGAGCGATGCGGGTGGCGAGGAGGACTTCCGCATCGAGGCCCTTTACGAAGCGGTGGCGGCGCTTCACTCCACAACTCCTTCTCGCGCCCGGCGGATCCAGATGATCTTCAGCGACCCCACCACGGAGCCACTGGAGAAGCTGGCGGGCAAGGGAGCCGTGGGCGTCTGGGATCGCCGGAAGATGGAGGGGCGATGATGCGCTACATCGACATTCACGCCCATATGGTCTCTCGCACCACGGACGACTACCAGCAGATGGCGCTTACCGGCTGTGTTGCCGTCACCGAGCCCGCCTTCTGGCCGGGGTTCGACCGTATGTCCGCGGACGGGTTCGAGGACTACTTCCGGCATCTCACCGACTTCGAGCCCCAGCGGGCGGCGAAGTACGGCATCCAGCACTACACCTGGCTGTGCCTGAACCCGAAGGAGGGCGATAACCGGCCACTGGCGCGGGACGTTCTGGCGCGCCTCCCGAACTACCTGGACTGCCCGACGGTACTGGGCATTGGGGAGATCGGCCTGAACAAGAACACCCGCAACGAGCTGACCACCTTCCGGGATCATGTGGAACTGGCCCTGCAGCACCACCAGATGATCCTCATCCACACGCCCCACCTGGAAGACAAGTACAAGGGCACGGCGCTGATCATCGAGACGCTCCTCTCCTACCGGGGGATCGATCCGCGGCGGGTGCTGATCGACCACGCGGAAGAGCACACCCTGGAGATGATTCTGACGAACGGTTTCTGGGCCGGCCTAACCCTGTACCCAACGTCCAAATCCTCTCCCCAGCGCGCCGTGGATATGATCGAGATGTATGGGCCGGAACGGATATGCGTGTCTTCCGCCTGCGACTGGGGGCCCAGCGTGCCCGTGGCGGTGCCGCATCTCATGCTGGAGATGCGGCGCCGCGGCCATCCGGAGGCGCTCATCCAGAAGATCGTCTACGAAGGCCCCATCGCCTTCCTGAGCCAGTCACCGAAGTTCCGCGTCGACGGGAGGGGAGCGCAATAAAGGGGACAGCGCGATGGGTATCCAGGTGTTCGGGCATTCCGGTGTTCAGGCTATAGGCTGCGGGAATCCTGCAGGCCTGAAGCTCTGAACGCCTGGACATCTCGGGCATGATGTAGAAGGGTGCTCCCGCACGTCCGGCGCACCCTCCCGCGCACGGGAAGGAACATCCTGATGCCTTACCTGCTGATCCGGCACAACGTGGCGGACTATGACGCCTGGAAGCCCGTCTTCGATGAGCACGCCGACGTTCGT
>JACQGL010000253.1 GCA_016199525.1 Armatimonadota bacterium | reverse complement strand
GCTTTCCTGGGTGTGATGCTGGCGCTGGTGCTGGGAGTAGGTATTACGCGCCTCATATCGTCGCGTGGTGGCAAGAAGCCGGATCCGCCGCTGTCTCTGGATCCCCGCCTGAAGCTGGGCTGCGCCCTGGCTCTACCCGCCGCCGTCGTGGCGCTGCCTGCCTCCGATGTAGGGCGAGTGGTGGCCGTGTGCGCCGTAGCCGGCCTGTGGTCGATAGTCGGGCGCGTGCCGCTACGGTGGCTGGTTACCCGCCTGGCGCTGCTGGCTCCGTTTGTGGCGTTGCTGGCGTTGTCTGCAGGGTGCGGCGGTGAGCCTCTGGGGAGCGCCCGCGCGGCGGCGCTGATGTTGAAGGCATGGGCGGCATTGCTGGCGATGGGAGTGTTCGTCGCCACCACGCCGGAGACGGAGGCGCTGGCCACGCTGCGCTGGTACCGGGTCCCGACGGTGGTGGTACAGCTGGTGGCTTTTGCCCTCCGCTATCTGCGCGTGCTGGGTGAGGAAGCGGAGCGGATGCTGCGCGCCCGCGCAGCGCGGAGCGGGGCCGGTAGCGGCGCCCTGCTGTCGTATCGGCTCCACGTCACGGGAGCAATGATCGGTTCCTTGTTCGTGCGCAGCTATGAGCACGGCGAGCGCGTGGCCCTCGCTATGCAGGCGCGGGGCTATCTGGGCCCTGGCTGGCTGCCATATCGCCGTTCCCTCTCCGCGTTGGATTATCTGGCGGCCCTGGCATTTGCTATCCTCTTGGGCCTCGCCTGCTACTTACGATGATGGCCATTCGCATCACGAACCTGCGCTACATCTATCCGGACGGCCAGATCGCCCTGCGTGGCGTGAGCTTAAGCGTTCGGGAGGGGGAGACGCTCGGGCTTCTGGGGCCGAACGGCGCTGGCAAGTCCACCCTCCTGTTGCACCTGAACGGCCTGCTGCGCGGCCAGGGCGAAGTGGAGGTACTGGGTCAGCTGCTTACACCGGTGACCATCCCTCTCCTCCGGCAACAGGTCGGTTTCGTCTTCCAGGATCCGGACGATCAGCTATTCATGCCCACAGTGGGGGAGGACGTGGCCTTCGGCCCCCGGAACCAGGGCGTGGCGCCTGCGGAGGTAGACGCACGGGTGGAAGCCGCCTTACAGGTGGTGGGGCTGGCAGAGCAGAGACACCGCCCGCCCCATCACTTGAGCCTGGGCCAGAAGAAGCGCGCTGCCCTGGCGACGGTGCTGGCGATGGACTGCCGTGTGTTGGTGCTGGATGAGCCCACGAGCGGCCTCGATCCCCGCGGGCGGCGCGAACTGGTTCAGTTCCTTATGCATCTGCCGCAAACCAAGGTCGTGGCCACCCACGACCTTGAGTTTGCCGTGGAGGTGTGTGACCGCGTGGTGGTGCTGTCCGATGGCCAGGTGGTGGCGGAGGGGCCGCCACGGATCGTCCTGGCGAATGAGGCGCTGATGGAGCGCACGGGGCTGGCAGTGCCGCACAGCCTGCGCTTCCACGAAGCGGGCGTCCCTCATCGGCACTGGGCCGGTTCCTCGCCGCCATTGACGGAGGAGCAGTAGGGGCGATCTTGATCGGCCCACACCGCGGGCGTGCTCGTGCGCGACGGCGGCTTGCTGAACAGAAGATTGTAGGCGAATAGAAGGTAGCCCACACCTACACAGCAGGGTCACATGTGATGATGACCTCGCACCGGCCACCGATCATCGCCTGATGCCTTTCGATGTGCAACCTCGCGCTATCCCCTGCAGATGAGGATGTCGGCGGGATGTTCTCTCATTGCCAGTGCCTACTCCACCAGCCGCCCCTCCGCGTCGAAGCGCAGGGGGACCGGCAGGCCGAGCCGCTCCAGGGAGGGCGCCTCCGCGAGCAGGTTCTCGGTGGCGAACAGCTCCTCCAGGTGCAGCGTGTCCCGGATGCGGGCCACGCGTAGCTGCGAGGCCGGCTGGCGCCGCAGCAGGAAGGCGGCCGTCCTTAGGGCGTCCTGATCGTTCGGCGCCACGTAGGGGATCATACTCCGCATGGTGAAGCCGGAGACCAGCGAGTTAGTGTTGGTAACTTCCCAGTTGACTTTGTTATACAGGCGGCGGGTGATGATATCGGCGAGGCCGGTGCCCACGCCGTTGCCGTGGCTCTCGGGGGTCAGGTCGCGCAGGATGATCCGCTCGATGCGTGGGGTCTCGAATTCCGGCTCGCCCGGGATTCGTTTGCGGCCGATGACGTGGGGATCGAGCCCGGCGCCGCTGATCTCCTTGCCGATGCGATCCACGATCAGGAGGTCGAGCGCCGGCCAGGGAAGGCGGGGCATAATCTCCCTGGCGCGGTGCAGCAGGCGCGGCTCTTCCGCCTCGATCCGCTCGCTGGGGACACCCACGATGCGGTGCGTCTGGTCGCGGCCGTCTTCCAGGATCGCCAGCCCGCCCAGGATGCGGGATCGGGCGATCTTGGCGCGGCCCACCTCGGGGATGAGCTCCCGCAGGCCCCAGGCGCCGTAGGCGTGCACGCTCTCCGCCTGGGCGCGCTTCCCCAGCCCGATGGTAATCATCTTCATCAGGCCGCTCTCGAATGGCCCGCTGAAGTCCGTGTGCGCCTTAATGCGGTTCACTACCAGGATGCCATCCGCTTCGGCGGCACGGCGGTCGAGATAGGCCGGGATGCCGTGCTCGGGCGTCGATCCTATCTGCACCACCTCCATAGAGGAGAGAAGAGGGGCGCCCATCGTCTCCGGCGTAATGCCAAAGGTTCGCGCGAGGAGTTGGCGCTGTCCCTCGGCGGTGGCGCCGCCGTGGCTGCCCATGGCGGGGACCAGGAACGGCCGTGCGCCGTATTCCTTCAGCACGTCCACTGCGGCTCGCAAGATGGTGGCGATGCTGGCGATGCCGCGACTGCCCGCGGTGATGGCGATCTGCTGGCCGGGGTGGATGCGCTCGCGGGCACCCATCTCGGCGAGCGCCGCCGCTACAGCAGCGGGGATATCCGCCACCGGATCCGAAAAGAGTGGTTGGCGTACGGGGATCAGGGGAGGAAAATCGTTGTCCATCGGATGTCTCGCTCCTCGCCTGTCGGGAAGCGGTCACCGCAATCCTGAGTGACCGCCTGGCACCAGGCCGCTGACTACCCGCTGCCTGCGAAGAAGGGGCGGACGGTGCAGAAACACATGTGAACACGGGCTGGGGACCAGGCCCACCATCCACGCCGGCTCGATTGCTTCGGGAGTGCAGACGCCTTAACCCATCGGCGGATGGTCGTACGGGGACGCATCACCTTGAAAATGATCTCGGCAAGATGCCTGGCAGATCTGCGGTTCATCGGCAGTCCCGGAAGCGACGGCCCCAAAAGTGTGGTGTTCACCGGGCACTCCCATTTGATGGCTCACTAATGGCTCCCCGTTGCCCCAATGCAGGACCGGCGCCCGGAACGCGGAATCCCTTAAGATGGCGGCTATTGCACCTGCGGCGCCCGCGGCGTTGGGTAACATCCGTTTTCCTGTCCGCCGGCAGGCGGCTCGGGTCCTGCCCCAGGTGGGCAGGCAGTTACGGAGGAACACGATGCGCGTTCTGGTCATCGGCGGCACGGGCAACATCAGCCGGGGAATCGTCAGGGCGCTGCGGGAAAATGGGGATGAGGTGGTGATCTTCCACCGCGGCCAGCACTGCGATCCTGCGCCGCCCGACGTGCGGGTGGTACTGGGGGACCGGAGGGAGCGGTCGGACTTCGAGGAGAAGTGCCGCTCTGTGCACGCGGACGCAGCCATTGACATGATCTCCTTTACGGAGGAAGACGCTGCCTCCGCGCTACGCGCCTTTGCAGGGCGCATCCAGCACTTCATTCACTGCTCTACCGTGATGACCTACGGGCCGCCCGTCGATTGCCTGTTCGCGGACGAGAACCACCCGTTGCACGCGCAGTCCTCCTATGGCCAAAATAAGATCAAGGCGGACGCCCTGTTGATGCGCGCCTGTGCGGACAACGGTTTCCCGGTCACCATCATCAGGCCTTCGTATACCTTCGGACCGGGGATGATGCTGCACCGGATGATTGGCGACGACGGGCCGTGGATCGACCGCATCCGCAAGGGGAAGCCGATCCTCTCCGCGGGCGACGGGACGAGCCTGTTCCAGTTCCTGGCTTCTCAGGATGCGGGGCGGGTGTTCGCGGGAGTGCTCGGCAAAGCGCGCTGCATCGGGCAGATCTACAACATGGCGCACCCGCAGCCGATCACCTGGGACGATTGGCACCGCATCGCCATGGTTGCCGTAGGTCGGGAGGTAGAGATCGTGCACGCGCCGCAGGAAATGCTGCTGTGTATCGACGGTCGCTACGCGGGCCTGCCCCACAACTTCGGGCACCAGCAGGTGTTCAGCGCCGCCAAGCTGCAGCGTGACCTCCCCGAATGGCAGCCGGAGGTTTCTTGGGAAGAGGGGGTGCGCTGGAACATCGAGTGGATGGAGCGCCACCGCCTGATTACCAACAGCGATGAGGACGATCTGGAAGACCGCATCATCGCCCATCTGAAGGCGTTGCCCGAGCGCGTCCGCCAGGGCGAGATTGCCTGACCTCTCTCCCGAACACCTAACGCCTAATGCCCCATGCCCGCGGCCTGTGCGGCGGCACGTAACGCGGACAGCCACATCTCCCACGTCAGCCTGCCGGTATGGGTGTTCTGGCGGCTGGGGTGGTAGCTGTCCACCATTAGAGGCGGCCCGCCATCCACCTCGTGTGCCGCGCCGTGCCGGAATGCGAACCCGGACAACCTCTGGCCCCGCAGCCTGAGGAACGTATTGTGCGCCAGATGGCCCAGCGCGAGCACTACCCGGGCTTCCGGCAGCAGTGAGAGTTCCCGGCGCAGGAAAGCCCGACAGGCGGCCAGCTCCGCCGCCACAGGCCGGTTTTGCGGCGGGGCGCAGCGGACGGCATTGCTGACGTAAACGCCCCGCAGGACCAGGGGGCTGTACCAGTCCGCCGCGCGAGGGTGGGAACAAAGGCCCAGCTCGTGGAGCGCGCTCCACAGCCAGCGACCGGAGTCATCACCGCAGAACACGCGGCCGTGCCGATTGGCGCCATGGAAGCCGGGGGCGAGTCCCAGGATCACCAGCCGGGCGCCAGGATCTCCGTAGCCCGGCACGGGATGGCCCCAGTAGTCGGGATGGCGCTGGCGACCCTCCGCCAGGTAGGCGGCCAGACGCGGGCAGCGTGCGCAGCCGGCGATCTCTTCCGCCAACGCCCGCAGGGGCGGGTGCTCCTCCTGCATACAGAGGTCGATCACGTGCGGCAAATCTTATTCTGCCGGGCCGCCTGGATCTTGTGTTCGACTTTGAGCAGACTGTGGAACGCCTCCATGAGGCGGCCCTCGGCGCGCGGCAAGGCGCAGCCCTTGAGCTGCTGGTACTCTTCGGTAGGCGCGGCGCCGAGCCGCAGGTCGCTCTCCAAACGCTCGATGCGAGCGCGGAGGGCGGCCAGTGCCCGCTCGGCGGCCTCGATCTCGTCCAGCAGCTCCGCGCGCAGGGCGGCCAGCTTTTCCAGGCGGGCTTCGCTTCCGGGGTGGGGATCCGCAGGCTCTAGAGGCATCTCGAAAGGGACATTCGCGGGCGGGCGGCGGATGGCCTCCTGGAGTGCGGACTGGAGAAGGCATTGGGCTTTCGAATCGGAGACGGCGGCGGACGGAAGCGCGGGTCGGCGAGCGCCCTTCTGTTCGCCGTGCGGCTGCCGCGTGCCGCGGGATTATGCGGGGACCGGCCGCTCGGGCTCCAGCGCTTTTTCGGCCTTGCGTTCCTCCTCCAGAATACCGCGGAGCAGGTATTGGGTGTAGTCCGCCAGATCCGCCGCGGAGATCAAGCCCACCAAGCGGTTCCCCTCGCACACGGGCAGCCGTCGGACGTGGTGCTGGCCGATCAGCTCTGCCGCTTCCAGGACATCGGCATCTGGCTTGATGCGGATCGGGTTGGGCGTCATCACGTCCCCGCACACGTGTTCTGAAAAGCGCCAGTCTTGCGCGCCAGCGCGAACCGTGAGGTCACGGTCGGTGATTACGCCTACCAGGCGGGATCCGGCGAGCACACAGACAATGCCCACGTTGTGGCGCTCCATCTTCTCCGCCGCCCGCTGCAGGGTATCGGTCACCTGGACGGAGATTGGGTCCACGGTCATCAGGTCTTGTACGGTCATTGCCGTCTCCTTTGACCCGGGCCAGCGATCAGCCATCAGGCTTAGGTCAGCAGTCATCCGTTTCTCCTGACGCTGACCGCTTACTCAGGGCGTGTGCTGGAGCTCCTCCATCACCGCATCCAGACCGCTCTCACCTTCCGGCAAGGGCTCCTCCACGACCCCGACGGTAACCGTGGTAGTACCGCCGTCCTCGGTTTCAAATTGAAGCCCGCAGATCTGCCCCGTCTCCGTCTCTGCCACCCGCAGGCGGCGTGGCCGCGGGATGGCGTGGCGGATGGCGGCGGGGGTTTCGCCCAGGGTATCCCCGGCAACGAGCACAATCTGTGGGGTCCCCGCTTTCAGATCGGTTTCCACCTCGATCAGGGGTCGCGTTTCCACCAGCGTCTGCGCGCCGAACCCGGACACGTCTTGCACCTCCACGCGGATAGCCGTGGTGTGGTAATCACGACTGAACGTGCGGAGGAATGTCTCCCATTGATCAGGTGGGATTTCGCGCGTGCGGTGTGCCCCGTGCACACGAATGAACGGGCGCTCCGGCGTTTCGCTGGGTACGGGTAACGTTTCCATCGTGCGACCTCCCGGAGCGGCAGGCGTCTTGAGACGCTTCGGCCGCCCTCACTTTATCTTCACCCCATCAAGCACGGCGCAAAACGCGCCGCCGGGCGTATCTTCTAGCTGATGGAAGCGCGCCGCCGCGCTGCGGCTCGAGCGCCGCGGAAGGAGGAGTCAGAGCGCGTTATGCACTTTGGACAACCTGGCGGCCCCCGGTGAGCACGGGGCGAGCAGCGATCCACCCCTGGAACAGGCTCTCTGTGACCGGAAATGCCGCTTTCATCTGTTAGACAACTCACACGTGACCCGAAGCGGCGCCCGGGAGGTTCACCACACGCTCTAATCCCGCCGTTCCCTTCCCTGTGAGGGCTGTGGCTACTCCTTCTCCTTCTGCACCCGAGGCCGGGCCTCTTCGGCGGTGAGGAACCGGGCCACGAAGGTCTGGCCGATGTCCGCTGGAATCACGCTCGCGATTCGCCGCGCCTCCGCCTCGCTGCCCGTCACGCCGAACACGGCGCTGCCGCTGCCCGTCATCCGCGTTCCCACCGCTCTGGCATCCAGCAGGCGGGCGCGGGCGGCGGCGATGGCCGGGTAGCGGGCCACGACCCCGGCCTCCAGGTCATTGCGCAAGCACGCTGCCACTCGTTGCAGGTCTGCCTCCCCCCAGGCGTGGAGGAACTCATCCAGCGCGGGCGCGTCTGGCGGCGCGGGGCGCCAGGCAGCGTAGGCTGCGGGAGTAGCCACGCTAAACGGCGGCTTCACCACCACCAGCCACCACGGGGCAGGGACGGGCAAGCGTTGCAGTACCTCGCCCCGCCCGCGCACCAGGCAGGCGCCTCCCCTAAGGAAGAAGGGCACGTCCGAACCGAGCGCCGCGGCGAGGACTGCCAGCTGCTCGGGCGACGGATTCATTTCCCATAGATAGGCAAGGCCCACCAGGGCTGCCGCCGCGTCGGCGCTGCCCCCCCCGAGCCCCGCGCCGACGGGGATCTGCTTACGCAGCTCGATTTTTGCCCCCGCATCCGGCGGCGCGTGCGGCAGCGATTGCAGCGCACGCGCGGCGCGCAGGACCAGGTTGGTCTCGTCGACCGGGACCCCAGGAGCGCTGCACTGGAGCTGCAGTGCGTGCGCAGCCGGCTCAATGAGGAGCGTATCGAAGATCGACACCGACTGGAACACGCTTTCCAGCTCGTGGAAGCCGTCCGATCGCCTGCCCAGCACGCGCAGGAACAGGTTGATCTTCGCGGCGACGCGGACTTGCAGCGTGCGCGGGATGGTCATCTGAATACCTCAGCTCGGAATGGGCACAACGCTTTGTCCCACTGAAGCTGCCGACCGGGCAGTTCCGCAGCCCTCCTCGATGTACCCGTCGATGGCAGCGCGAAGGTATTCCCGTCTAGACGGAGGTTCGCGGCCGGCTCGACGGGAGCCTCCCGAACGCGCCTGCTCCGGCTGGCGGCGCTTTACTTCAACCGAAGAGCGCCGTGCTTCTGGGGATCAAACCCCGGAGGCCATTCTGTAGATTGGTTGTAGCGAGCCCCGCGGAGGTCCGCATCGTGCAGGCGGGCCTCTTCCAGATGGGCGCCATCCAGAGAGGCATTTCGCAGGTTCGCCTGCCGCAGGTCTGCGCCCGCCAACCTGGCTTCGCGCAGGTCCGCCCCCCGCAGGTCCGCTCCTACGAGGCTGGCTCCCTGCAGGTTCGCGCGCCAGAGGTTCTTATGACGAAGGTCCGCGTTGCGGAACACCACCTGACGCAGGTTCGCACCGGCCTTGCTGAGGGATGGGTCATATAGGGTCGCTTCCCGAACGTCTACACCAGACATCTCGGCGCCGGCCAGGCGGGCGCCGTGCACGGTGACCCCGTGCAGTCTTGCCTGGTGCAGGATGGCGCCGCGCAGGTCCGCGCCGCGCAGAAGGGCACCGCGCAGGTCCGCCCCTGTGAGATCGGCGCCGCGTAGATCGGCGCCGCGCATATAGGCGTTCTGCAGCTCTGCGCGCCGCAGATGTGCGCCGTGCAGATCGGCATTGAAGAGGTCCACCCCTGGCGCCGCCAGGAGACGAGCGTTCCGCACGTGCAGAGACGCAGCGTGAAACTGCCGCACGTTGTTCAGCCCCGCACAGACAACGAGCGCAATGGCCACGGGCAGAGCCACCATACGTGCCTTGCTCAGCGTGCTGAACGCCGCCAGTACAACCAGGAGTGGGCCGAAGTGAAGCGAGTACAGGAACGTCTCGAACCCGTAGATCAGGTGCAGCGTCAGCTGGCCGATCACGGCCAGGGCTACGACCGCGCGGCAGCGTGCGTTGCTGCGGAGGGAAAGCGCCGCCCAGATCCCCAGCGCCAGCAGAATCAGCCAGAGCGCCACCGCCACGAGGCCTAACGCACTGCTGGATCCCGGCGGGGAGAGCTGCACGGTCAGCAGGTTCGCACGGGCAAGTGCGGAAGGGGCGTGCAGCCGGAAGGCAGGCATAACGATCGAATGGAAGAAGAAGGCGCTCCCGATATGGGCCGGCCCGCCCGCCCGCTCGTGGAAGATGAATTCGGGGCTGTACTCGCGGCCAAGGAAGAACTCTGCCCTGGGGAAGGCCAGGCTCTGGAGGGTCCAGGCCAGGATGACCAGGCAGAGCGCGTTGGCGGTGATCTGAAGCGCCCGCCGCCAGGGAAAACAGGCGAATGCGGCGATGATGCCGACCATCCAGTTCGTGACCGTGAACGCGAGCGTGCCCGCGCTGGCGAGAACGAACCAGCGCTCCCCGGGGTTGCGGCGCTCAGCCAGGACAACCACCAGCAGCGCCAGCAG
>JACQGL010000021.1 GCA_016199525.1 Armatimonadota bacterium | reverse complement strand
GCTGTCGAAGATGGCCGCGGTGGGCTGGGCAGTGCGCCCCTGGGCCTGCCGCAGGATCACTCGCCCATACGGGCCCGTACGACGGGCAGGTCGTGCACGATGGCCTCGAAGCAGCCCGCAGCCAGCCACCGTTGGGTCTGCTGGTAGACCGCGGGCCAGGGCGGGAAATCACCCGGCAGATAACGCCCAGGAACCTCCAGCGAGAGGCCCCTCACCCCAGCGGCTGCCGTTTCGCTCGTGCCTTGGGCGAGATTTCGGGATGGAAGCCCTCGCGCACGCACCGGCGGCGCAGCAGCTCGTGAAACAGCTGACGGTCGGGCCCGCGGATCACCGCCTGCTCATGCGCCTCCGCGAGCGCCAGCGGGTAGCCACGGCCGAGCTGGGCCTGGTCCAGAATCGCCGCGTGAGCCAGGTCCAAAAGGCGCGGGTCATCCGCCACCCACTGCGGAACCTCAACCCGCGCCAGGTCATCTGCCAGGCGCAGGTAAAAGAACTGCAGTGGGAGGCGTTTTGTGTCTCCCAACGCGGCTTCCAGGCCGAACCGGGCGCTGCGCTGGCCGGAGGCCAGCACCCGAGCGTACAGGTGGCGATCGATCACCCCATCGAAGTCTGCATAGCAAGGGGCAGGCCCCGGCCCCACGCGCGGGAAGTGCTCCCTGCAGGACGCGCACAGATCGCTGCCTTGCCGGACGTCAGTACAGCAGGCGAACTTGAGCAGGTTCACCACGTCCACGCTGCGCGTGTGGCTGATGTAGCCTGCCAGGGCCACCTCGTGCTCTTTCGCCGCCGCGTGCAGCTCCTCCACCGCCGCGATCGCTTTGTGGCGCATCCAGTCCGGCGCCAGCCGGATCACCCAGTAGGCGATGAGCGGCCCATCCAGCAGCGCCACCGTCCGGCCCCGCTCCGCCTCCGAGGGGATGAGTTCGGCCAGCTGCCGGAACTCGGCGATCATCCGCTCCACTTCCGTGCGGCGGGCGTATGGGCGGGCGGCGGAAGCCTCGGCATCCTCCTCCCCGTTCTCGACAGGTGCCCAGAGGTCGGCGTTCCGGACGCTCGGCTGGCTGAACAGCCGGGCCCCGACAGCGTCGGCGTTCCCCCCGCCGTAGCGGAGCACCACGCCTCCCACGTTGATGAGGTAGATGCCCAGGGCCTCGTGGTAGTCCGGCTCCACCTGGGAGCCATCCACCGCCAGGGCGCAGTAGGCGGCGCGTGAGGCGGGGGCAGAGCGAGCCCCGGCCGAGCCCGGCTCCACCACGTGCGCGATCCGGGCTCGGTAGTCACTTTCTTGCACCCGGGTGGCCAGGTTGGGGACCCTTTCCTCTACCACCGCCAAATGCGCCCGCGCCCGCTGTTGCCGCTCGGGCAGCTCGCGCATCGCCCGGATGACGTTTGTGGCCACGGGGTCCAGCTCGTCTACCAGGCGAGCGATGTCCAGCATGGCAAGTGGCTCCTGACCTGCCCGGCGCTCGTTCTGATAGTCATCGGGACCTCGTCCGCTCGCGCCGGTCCCGGCGCCGTGGGGATCTCGGGCTATGAGCTGATTCGCGCCTGCCGGTATTTCTCGTCCGGCCGCGTGTGGATGCGGGCGATCTGACGCTCGTCGAGGAAGACGGGGCCACCCACCGCCGCCGCGCCGAGCAGGACGCACGCCGCCTTCACGGCCATCGCTGTGGCGCTCTCTACTTCGGCGGCCGATCGGCCGAGAGCGATGAAGCCGTGGTTCTGCATATAGACCGTGCGCGGCGCCTCGCCCCACTCGGCCAGGTAGCGCTCCACGGCGGCCCGAATGGCGCACGCCAGCGGTTGACCGGGGTCCACATAAGGAACGAAGGCGGCGTCGGGGCCGCAGCAGACAATATGATCCGGAAACAGGCGCCCGCGCACCAGCTCCCCGGCACGCGGAGAGCAGAGGAGGGCGTTGATCGCCGTGGGGTGCGTGTGCCCCACGAACCGGATCCCCGGCAGCGACAGCAGGTAGGCGTGGAAGAGCGTCTCCACCGACGGGCGCATCGGTGTGTTGCGATCTACCTTCGCCGCCTGGAGCGCCTCGGCAATCGCGGTGTCGCTCGTCGAATCGCGCTCCAACAGCGCCAGAACGGGCGCCCGCCGCACGCGGACCAGTTGCTCTGGGTTTAGCGTGGCCAGGCAGGCGCCGCTGGCCTTCACGAAGAACGTCTCTTCGTCCACGGCAGCGGAGGTGTTCCCTTCGCCGAGGATGGCGTAATCACGCGCCGCATCGCCAAGCCGGCGGCTCATCTCCGCCAGCTGCGTCAGGACTTCTTGGGGACTGGGCATCGGTTTGGTGTCTGCTGTTGCTGTACGATGGTTCCGCGTGCATCTTCGTTGCGCAGACACAGGGAACCTCTGGCGCCGGAACCCGGTTTCTCCACAGAGGCGGCCGTCGGCGTGAACCCGTAGCCCCGGAGGTAAGGCGCTTCGGCAGCGTGATGGCTACAGAAAGTCTCTACCAGACGGCGCGGGCTGGCCCATCTGGTGCAGCAGTGTTATCCTGACAGCCCCAGCACCGGCAACGGATTACGCTCCAGGATGCCGTCGATCACCACCGCGGGGACCTTCGGCATCGGCGTCCCTTCCACGATCTGGTTCACGCGCCGCAGCCCTTCTGCCGTCGCCTCCGGGGTGAAGAACGGGAAATCGCTGCCGAAGAGCAGCTTGTCGGCCACCCCGTACTCCACGCAGGTGATGAGCGCCTGGTAGAACCGCCACGGCCGCCCGTGCAGCCCCGAGATGTCTGCGTACAGGTTTGGGTGCTTGCGGATGGTAACGGCGCACTCTGCCTCCCAGGGGTGCCCCAGGTGCGCCAGCACCATCACCAGATCGGGGAAGCGGATCGCCACCTCATCCAGCAGGATCGGCAGGGCGTACCGCAGCGGCGCCTGGGGCGGGAACGTAGTCGCCTGATGGATCAGGATGGGGATGCGGTGTCGCTGGCAGTACTCGTAGACAGGAAACCCGCGCTCATCCGTGGGGTCGTAGTTCTGGTAGACCGGCCCCAGCTTCAGGCCGGAAAGACTCAGGTCCTGGTGGCAGCGTTCCAGCTCCTCGCGTGCGCCGGGCGCCACGGGGTTCACACTGGCGAAGCCGCACCAGCGTGTCGGGTTTCGCGCGCAGTAATCGGCCACGTAGTCGTTCGGGACCACCACGTCGGCGTAGGGGGCGTGGAAACCGAGGACGATGGCCGCATCCACCCCGGCCATGGCGGCAGTGTGGCGCTCGGGGGAGACGTCCACCGCCTCCGGCGTGGCGCCCCAGGCCCGGCGGGCCGCCTCCAGGAACTGCGGCCCGACGTGCTCCCCAACCCGCCACAGATGCGTATGGCAGTCGATCACTTGCGTTCTCTCCGCCATATTTTACTATGTATGTGCCGCAGAGGAGCGAGCGACCAGGAGAATGGGATAGTGGCGCAGGCAAGTAGGGGAGAAAGCGGTTGCTCTTCCCGCTCTGGGAACCGGCGCCTGTCCAGGCGGGGGTTCGGAGGTTTGCGTTATGGCGGCCGCAGGTGTATTATTGGATCGGTTAGGGTGAGGGGAGGCATCCGATGCGGGCGGAGAAACGAGCTATCCGGCTGGCGGGCGCGACACTCGACCAGCACCGCCATGTATGCGCTTTTTTCCACAGCCGGGAGGAAGAATACCGCGTGCTCCTCCCATTCATCGTGGAAGGCATCGAGCAAGGCGAAAGAGCATTCCATATCGTCGATCCCCGGCGGCGCGTGGCGCACCTGCGGCGGCTCCAGGAAGCGGGCATCGACGTGTCCGCCGCCGAACGTGGCGGCCAACTTGAGGTGCGCAGCTGGGAGGAGGCCTACCTGCGCGGGGGCCGCTTTGATCAAGAGGCCATGCTTGCCCTGGTGGACGAGGTACTGAGCAGCCCATCGGCGCAGCGATTCCCGTTGACGCGACTGGTCGCCAATATGGAGTGGGCGCTGGAGGATAGGCCGGGGGTTGACGACATCGTTGAGTACGAGGCGCGGGCCAACTACGTCCTGGCGAACTACCACGACGCCGTCATATGAACGTATGACCTCGCCAAGTTTGGCGCTGATATCATAATGGATATCCTCCGCACTCACCCGATGGCGATTGTGGGTGGGATTCTCCAGAAGAACCCGTTCTTCGTCCCGCCGGACGAGTTCTTGCGCGAACGGCGCGAGCGCGCCGGCGGCACCCCGTTCGCCTGATACCCGCTTGCACCGGCATGGGAGTCTGTCGCCCCGTAAGGTCCAATGGCAGCCACGGAGACCCCCTCGGATGAGATTAGCCGCCTCCGCCGGTGCGTCCGCGACCTGGTGGCCCTCTCGGCACTGCCCGCTGTCTGGGTAGGCCGGGAGCTCCGGGACATCGCGGGCAGCCTGGCGGACGCGCTCTTAAGCACGCTACGCCCGGATATCGTCTATGTCCGTCTCAACGGTTCGCCTGATGGCTCCCCCCTCGAGGCGGCTCGCGCCTATCGACGGCCAGAGATCGCGGAGCAGGCGGTGGAGATCGGCAGAGCGCTTGCCCCCTGGCTGACACGAGACGAATCCAGCCTACCCCCGGCAATCCCCAACCCCGCGGGAAGCGGAACGGTCCGCCTCGCCATTTCGGCTATCGGACATGAAGGGGAGTGCGGGATGGTGGTTGCCGGTTCCCGGCAGACGGATTTCCCGACCGAGATGGACCGTCTGCTGCTGGGGGTAGCCGCCAACCAGGCGGCGGCCTCGCTGCAAGAACGGCGACTTCTGACGGCTCTGCGTGAGGCGGATCAGCTGAAAGACGACCTCCTGGCCCGCGAGCAGGCAGCGCGTGCCGAGACCGAGGCGGCGGAAGAGGCGCTGCGGGCTCGGGAGCGCCAGCAGGCCGCCGTCGCCGAACTCGGCCGGCGGGCGCTGGCGGGCGCCGATCTCTTTACCCTGATGGACGAAGCTGTCGCCCTGATCGCACGGACGCTTGCAGTGGAATATGCCAAGGTCCTGGAACTTCTTCCGGATGGCAAAGAGCTGTTCTTGCGCGCGGGCGTCGGCTGGAAGGAAGGGCTGGTGGGGCATGCCACCGTGGGAGCGGGGACAGACTCGCAGGCCGGCTATACCATCCTCGCCCGCCCGCCGATGATCGCAGCGGGCCTGCGCTCCGGCGAACCCGTAATCGTAGAAGACCTGCGCATTGAAACACGGTTCAGTGGCCCGCCTTTGCTGCACGAGCACGGCGTGGTCAGCGGCATGAGCGTTGTTATCCCGGGCTACGAGCGCCCGTACGGGGTATTAGGCGCGCACACTACCCGGCGACGGACGTTTACCGAGGATGACGTTCACTTCCTCCAGGCCGTCGCCAGTATCCTGGCGATGGCGGTGGAGCGCAAGCGGGCGGAGGAAGCCCTGCGCGCCAGTGAGGCGCGGCTGGCAGGCATCATCGGCTCGGCAATGGACGCCATCATCACCATCGATGAGGAGCAGCGCATTGTGGTCTTCAACACCGCCGCCGAGCAGATGCTGCGCTGCCCCGCCGCTAAGGCCCTGGGGCAGCCGGTCGACCAGTTCATCCCCGGGGAGTACCGGAAGAGGCATGCGGAGCACGTACGTCGCTTCCGGGAGAGCGGGCTGACCCGCCGCTCGATGGAATCGCTGGGGACCCTGATCGCCCTGCGTGCGGATGGTGAAGAGTTCCCGATTGAGGCAACCATTTCCCAGGTGGAAGCCGTAGGGCAGACTCTCTGCATTGCTATTATACGCGACGTTACGGAGCGCACCCGCGTGGAGGAGGAGATCCGGCGTGCAAAAGAGTTCTCCGAAAGGCTGATCGATAGCAGTGTAGATGGTATTCTGGCGTTTGACCGCGAGTGCCGTTATACCGCGTGGAACTCCGGAATGGAACGCATATCCGGCGTGAGCAAGAAGGAGGCTCTCGGCAAGTGCGCCTTCGATCTACTCCCTTTCTTAAAGCAAACGGGGGCAGATAGGTTCTTCCTTGAAGCGCTTGCCGGCAAGAGCGTGGTGGCCAGGGACCAGCCATACGTCGTCCCCGAGACAGGCCGGCAAGGCTTCTTTGAAGGGCACTACTCGCCTCTGCTCAACGAGAAAGGGGAGACCGTGGGCGGCCTGGCGATCGTGCGTGATATCACGCAGCGCAAGCGGGCGGAAGAGGAGATTCAGCAGCTGAACGTGACCCTTGAGCGCCGCGTGCAAGAACGAACGGCGCAGCTGGAAGAGGCCAACCGGGAACTGGAATCGTTTTCCTATTCCGTATCGCACGACCTGCGCGCGCCGCTGCGCCATATCAGCGGCTTCGCGGGGCTACTGCAGAAGAGGGCCGTGTCGGCGTTGGATGAAACGGGCCAGCGTTATCTGAGCACGATCCTGGAGGCGACCCGACAGGCAGGTGATCTGGTAGATGAGCTGTTGTCGTTTTCGCGGATGGGGCGCGCGGAAATGAGCCGCACGGCGGTCGATATGAATGAACTGGTGGCGGAGGTGCGGCAGGAGATGGCGCCCGAAGCCGCGAGGCGCGTGATCGTGTGGCGGATCGATGCGCTGCCCAATGTGCAGGGCGATCCGCCCCTGCTGCGGCTCGTCTGGCGGAATCTGATTGCCAACGCCATCAAGTACACGCGCACGCGCTCGGAAGCCGAGATTGAGATCGGCAGTACGAGCAACGAGCGCGAGACCCTCTTCTTTGTGCGTGACAACGGCGTGGGCTTCGATATGCGGTACGTGGACAAGTTGTTTGGCGTGTTCCAACGTCTCCACGGCGAGCAAGAGTTCGAGGGAATCGGCATCGGGCTAGCCAACGTGCGGCGCATTATTCACCGCCATGGCGGCCGCACCTGGGCGGAAGGGATCGTAGACGGTGGCGCCACCTTCTACTTCTCGCTGCCGCTGTCCGCGGAGGGAGGCACATAGTGCTGGAGCTGAAGCGAGTGCTGTTGGTAGAAGATAACCCGCACGATGTGGAGCTGACGCTCACCGCGCTGGCCGAGAGCCACCTTGCTAACGAAGTCGTCGTCGTGCGCGATGGGGAGGAAGCGCTCGATTACCTCTATCGTCGGGGAGCGTACAGGATGCGTGCCGAAGGTAATCCCGCCGTGGTGCTGCTCGACCTGAAGCTGCCTAAGGTGGATGGGCTGGAAGTGCTGGCGCAACTGAAGGCCGATCCACAGATCAAAGCCGTGCCGGTGGTGATCCTGACCTCCTCACGCGAGGAGCGAGACCTGGTACAGAGCTACAACCTGGGCGTGAACGCTTACGTGGTGAAGCCGGTCGACTTCCACGAATTCGTGGAGAGCGTCAAGGAGATCGGGCTGTTCTGGGCAGTCATCAATCAACCGCCACCCGGAAGCATCGCCCACACCGGCTAATCGTGGCCCGTACGGGCGCGTGACCGTCTCCTGTACGCGGCCCGCCCGCGGAAAGGTTGAAGGGCGTGAAACCGCTGCGCTTCCTGCTTCTTGAAGATAGCGTGCTCGATGCGGATCTGATCCAGGCCAGCCTGATCGAGGGGGACATCGACTGCCAGCTGGTTCGCGTGGAGACGCGCGCCGATTTCGTGGCCACGCTGGAGAGGGATCGCTTTGATTTGATTCTGGCCGACTATTCACTGCCCTCGTTCGATGGCATCTCGGCGCTGGAAATCACGCGCGGCGTCAACCCCAGTGTGCCATTTATCTTCGTTTCCGGCACGCTCGGCGAAGAGCTGGCGATCGAGACTCTGAAAAAGGGCGCCACAGATTACGTCGTCAAGCAGCGGCTGGAACGGCTGGTCCCCTCCGTGCGCCGCGCATTGCGTGAAGCAGCCGAGCGGGCCGAGCGCCGGCGGGCGGAGGAAGAACGCCAACGGCTGCTGATGCAAGTGGAGCGGGAGCGGCAGCGTGCCGAGGGGCTGGCCACCGAGGCGCAGCAGCGGGCGGGCGAGCTGGACGCAGTGTTCGCCGCGTTGAGCGACGCGGTGGTCGTCTACGATGCGAATGGCACGCCGCTGCACGCCAACCCGGCGGCGATTGCCGCCTACGGGCTCGATCCCACGGGTCTGGATCGTGAGGCGGTGGCCCGGCGGCTCTCCATTCGTCATCCTGATGGGCGGTTCGTGGACGTCGCCGAGCTGCCCTCGACGCGGGCGCTGCGCGGTGAGCGAGTGGAGGGCGAGCGCTTTCTATTCACCAACGCCGCCGGGGATGACCTCATTATCCTTGCCTCGGCCGCGCCGCTGGTCACGGATGGGCGGCCCTCGGGCGCAGTCTGCATTTGGCACGATGTCACTGAGCGGGAGCGGCTGCTGGAGCAGCTGACGGCAGAGCGGGCGCGCCTGGAGGCGGTGCTGCGGCAGATGCCCGCAGGGGTCATCATTGTGGAGGCGCCCTCCGGGAAGATGATTCTCTGCAACGAGCAGGCGGAGCGCCTCTGGCGCCGTCCCCGGGCGAAGGCCGCCGATGGGGAGCCGTACCCCGAGTACGCGGGCTTCCACGCTAATGGGCGGCCCTATGAGCCCGAAGAGTGGCCGATGGCGCGCGCCATCCGCACCGGCGAGGTAGTGACTGACGAAGAAATCCAGGTGATGCGCAGCGATGGCGCCTGCGGTACGATGCGCGTGAGCGCCGCTCCCATCCGCGACCGTGAGGGGCGCATCGTGGCCGGGGTGACCACCTTCTACGACATCACCAAGCAAAAGCGGCTGGAGGAGGAGCTGCGACGGCGGGCCGAGCAACTGGCGGCGGCGGCCCGCGCCAAGGACGAGTTTCTGGGGATGCTGTCGCACGAGCTACGTAATCCGCTCGCCGCCATCCTCCACGCCCTGCACCTGATGCGCCTGCCGGGCGCCAGCGCCATGGTGGAGCGATCACTGGCCGTGGCGGAGCGGCAGGTGGGGCATATGGCCCGACTGCTGGATGACCTCCTGGACGTGGCGCGTATCACCCGCGGCAGGATCGAGCTACGCAAGGCGCCGGTGGAACTGGGCACCATTTGCAGCCATGCTATTGAGACCGTACGCCCGCTCATTGAGGCCCGTGGGCACCTGCTCTGCATCTCCCTGCCCCCCGAACCGGTGTGGCTGGACGGGGATCCGACCCGTCTGGAGCAGGTGCTGACCAACCTGCTGAGCAACGCTGCCCGGTACACCGAGCCGGGGGGTCGTGTTTGGTTGTCTGCCGAACGTGAGGGGGAGGAAGTGGTGCTGCGGGTGCAGGACACCGGCATTGGCATTTCCCCCGAGCTGCTGCCGCGCGTCTTTGATCTGTTCACGCAGGCAGATCAATCGCTGGACCGCGCCCGGGGGGGACTGGGGGTTGGCCTGACGGTGGTCCGCAGCCTGGTGGAGATGCACGGCGGGAGAGTGCAGGCGTACAGCGCCGGCCCCGGCCAGGGCAGTGAGTTCGTGGTGCGCCTCCCTATGGGAGCGGGGAGCGCGGTCCCGAAAGCTTTCGGGATGGAACAGACGGAGGATGAAGGACGGCCATACGGCCCGTATGAGCCGAGGGAAGACGAGTGCGCGCCGCGTGCCTCTGTCTTCCGTTCTCCGGCCTCCGTTCCTGCCGACTCTCCATCCCCAAGCCGTGCTCTGCAATCGAAACGCGTTCTGGTAGTGGAGGACAATGCGCACACGGCGGAGACGCTCGCCGAGATCCTGGGCCTCTGGGGCCACACGGTGCGGGTGGCGTACGATGGGCCTGCGGCGATTGAGGCGGCGCGCCGCCTTCAGCCCCAGGTGGTGCTGCTGGATATCGGATTGCCAGGGATGGATGGTTTTGAGGTGGCGCGGCGGCTACGAGAGCAGGTGGGTCTCGATGACGCCACGCTGGTGGCCCTCACAGGGTACGGGCGAGAGGAGGACCGCCGCCGTTGCCTGGAGGCGGGGTTCGGCTACCACCTGGTCAAGCCGGTCGATCTTGCCGATCTGCAACAGCTCCTCGCACGGTAGCTGGGGTGGCGGGGCCGTGCTCGGGCGGTCCGCGGCGAGCGATCTGCATAGGCCGCGCGGCAGGAGTGGGCCGGGCGTCAGAGCGGCGCAGCCGTATCAGCTCCTCCCGGGCGGCGGTGTGCTCCGGATCGAGCCGCAGGGCCGCCTCGAGGTGCTGCCGCGCCCGGTGGGGGTGCCCCATGTCCCGCTCACAGAGAGCCAGGTTAAAGTAGCCCCGCGCCTCACCGGGGGCGCGCCGGATGGCCTCGCCAAAGCACGCCGCCGCTTCTGGTATGCGGTCGGTGGCGTAGCAGACGGCGCCCAGGTTGGTCCAGATCTCGGCGTTGCGCGGATCGAGGGCCAGCGCCTTCCGGTAGCGGGCCTCCGCCTCCTCCAGTCGCCCGAGTTCCAGGTAGCCGTTGCCCGCGCTCCAGTGGTCCAGGGCCTGCGCCGCCGAAGTGGCCGTGGGATACCAATCGACATTCACGAACAACGCCAGCGCCGTCAGCGCCGCTGCCACCGGAGCCAGGCGGTGCCACCGTCGGCAGCGGAGCGGTTCCCATCCGCACGCCAACGCATAGGCCGCGAACAGCAAAAGAGGTGGCACCGCGGGCAGGCGGTACCGGTCCGCCACGAAGAATGGCAGAAAGCTCGCCAGGTAGGTAAGGATGAACAGTGCTAGCAGCCGCGCGTGCGGATAAACACGCCAGGACAGCGCCATTCCCAGCAGTCCCAGCGGGCCCGCAAACCAGAAGCCAAAGAGGCACAACCACAGGATGGGAGCGAATTCCGCCCGCACAAAGTCATAGGCGTGGTTGTTGCGAATCTCACGGTGGGTCCAGGTGAGCACCCACTTCCGCCACGTGAGCCGCAGGGCGGCAACCGGATCGTCTCGCCACCACGCCAGGCCGCGGCGCAGCCAGTAAGCCTGCGCCTGGGATGCGGAGAGCCGCCGTCCCAGCGCTTCTTCTGCCGCCCTCTGGCCGTAGAGCGCCACCGAGTCTTCGTACTCGCCCTTGAACCGGTAGCGGCGCGGCGTGGAGGGCGTGTAGCCGTCCGCCTCCGGTCGGTTGCCGAGGAAGAAGTTGATGCCCCCCTGGGAGGCGATGAATATCGGGTCGCTGGCGACCCGATAATTGCGTAGCGTGACGAGCGCGGGCGCTACCAGGGTGGCGCCCAGAAAGAGGACGGTGGCGCACAGGCGCCCCCGGCGGTCTGCCAACTCCCCCTGCGGCGCAGCATAGCGCCATATCCAGAGGACCACTACCGGCGCCGCCAGCAGGATGTTGGGCCGCGCGATAGCGGAGAGGCCCAGAACTCCGCCCGCGGCCAGCCAGCGCCCGCCCTGCAGGCGTTCGCCGTCGCTCGCCCGCAGGACAAGCAGCAGGAAGCACAGATCGAGAAATACTGCCAGGGGCGGGATCAGCAGCTCGCCGTCGAAGAAGACCAGCGGCCCGTAGAGGGCCATCAGCCCCCCGGCCACGAGGCCGACGGTAGGCCAGAATACGCGCCCGCCGATCAGGTAGAGTAGCACGCAGCTAGCGGAGCCCAGCAGGGCCTGGATGAGGCGCGGCGCCCAGAGATTATGGCCAAACAGCCAGTAGATGCCGCCCAGGAAATAGTAGTAGAGCGGCGCGCGGAAGAACGCCTCACGCTCTCCCTGGCCCGCGGCGAGGGCGCGCGCGTGCAGGTCGTGGTACAGGTTGTCCAGCGTAGGGACCCAGAAGAACGGGGAGCAGGCGTACTGGCTGAGGTACAGCAATCGCACGACCAGCGCCCCCAAGAAGAGGTAGGCGCAGATCTTCAGATGGGCGTGCCGCAGCCGTTCGTCCATAGGATCGGGGACCGGAGAACAGGATTTGCGGCCGCATTATCGGCGAGGAGAAGCAGTTACGCGAGGGCTGAACGGCGGGCGAGAGTCGATTCAGACGGGCGTGCTACGGGGCGAAGCCCGAGCACCCGGCGCTTCCGCCGGGAAGGATTATCGCCGGGAATACGGGACGGCCGAGGAGAGAAGCAATCACCAACCTAATCAGGCGCATCTCTCCATCTTGACCGCTTTTTCTTCCCCGTGCTCCGTGCGCTCACCGTGGCTGATCTCTACTCTTTCCCCAGGCGCGCCTTGATAACCGTCACCGAGCGGGGATTCATCAGGTAGACGTCCACAAAAGCGTCCGCCGCCTCCTCAGCGCTGATCTCACGCTGCATCTCCCGCTCGCGGCGCTGCTGCTGTTCCAGAGCATCCAGCTGAGCTGCCAGGGCATCTTGTTGCTGCTCATACTGCTGTGGGGAGAGCACGCGCGCACCGTCCGCCAGCGCCATGAACGGCTGCAGGCGCGCCTGCACAGCGGGATCATTGAGGTTGGGCGCCTGGATCTCGACCGGCCGTCCATCGCGGCCCCTAACGGCGGCCCGGCCGGGGATGCCGGCGGCGCTAAGCGCGAAGCGGAGCCGCAGGCGCTCGTACTCCTCGGGCGAGTTGGCGGCGCGCAGCCGTTCCAGATCGCGCAGCCTCCCCAGGGTCCGCATACGGCCGGCGAGGGAGCCCAGGAACCCCTCAGAACCGCCCGCGGCCGGAGTGGCCCAGAACGGCCCCGCGGGCGGTTCGAGGCCACCCAACCGGCGGGCGGCCACCGCGGGCCGCGCGGCGTTAAGGAGGTCGGCTCGCTCCTCTTCAGGGATCAATTCCAGCAGCAGGGCGCGCACGCGGTTGCGCAACCCGCGGCGCGACTGCTCCCGCTGATCCGCCAGCCGCAGAACGGTGGCGGTATAGTTCGCCTCGACCTCGCTTTGCTGGCCTGGCGGTTGGCCCGTGAGGAGCGCCTTCTTGGCCGTCGCCAGGGCCTCCTTGAGGCGCGCGATCTCTGCGGCGGCGGCCTGGTCGCCCGCATCCAGCTGCTCGAATCCCTTCGCTAGGACGGGGAGCAAGCGCTCGAGCTGTTCGCGGTTCAGGCGGGCGGCGGTCAGCACGCGCGCGATGGCGATATCGTCCGCCAGTTCGCGCGCCGCGCGCGTCACGCGCGCGGCGGTGCGAGGCGGCGGCGACTCCTGGCCCAGCGCCGCGCCCGCGCTCACCGCCAGCAGACCGGACAGCAGCAACCACACAGCACGCGGAGACATAGGATCACCTCCCGCGGCCGGTAACCCATTCAACCCTTGATTTGGACGCCGAACGACGGGCGAAGTTCACCACTTTCTGCCCGCAGGGGCAGAAAGACTTACCGGTGAACGACCGGGCGGCGG
>JACQGL010000249.1 GCA_016199525.1 Armatimonadota bacterium | reverse complement strand
GAGACGGCGGCAGGATACTTCCCGCGGCTGAAAGCCTACCTGCAGCAGGCGGGCGTGCCTCCCGAACAGGCCACGGCCGCCGACCTTCAGTTTCTCAACCGCGCGCCGCAGTTCGATCCGCTGTTCCCGGCGGCGGGTCTCGTGGGCACGCTAGAGCGCTTCTGCGCCGGCCTGGGGATCCCGCTGGAGAGCCTGCCCAACCTCCACCTCGACATCGAGGCGCGGCCGCTCAAGAGCCCGCGCGCGTTCTGCGCGCCGATCCGCGTCCCAGACGAAGTGATGCTCGTCATCATGCCCAGGGGCGGCCCGGACGACTACCGCGCGCTCTACCACGAGGCCGGCCACGCCCTCCACTTCGCCCTCACCGCGCCCGACCTGCCGCTTGCCCTCCAGCTCCTGGGGGACAATTCCGTGACGGAATGCTACGCGTTTCTGATGGATAACCTGGTGCAAAACCCCGCCTGGATGCGTGAAATCCTGGGGGTGTCCGATGGGGCGGATTACCGGGCCCTGACTGGCTTCTACAAGACGTGGATGCTGCGTCGCTACGCAGCCAAGCTGCTCTACGAGATTGAGCTGCACGCCGATGCGGATCTGGACGCTATGCCGGAGCGCTACGCGCGTGGCCTGAGTGACGCGCTGGGCGTCGAGGTGAGGCCGGTGAACTACCTGGCGGATGTGGATGACGCCTATTATGCGGCGCGCTACCTCCGCGCCTGGATGCTGGAGGTGCAGCTGCGGGAGTTCCTCCAGAGCCGCCTCGGGCCGCTCTGGTTCCAGGCGAGGGCCGCGGGTACTTTCCTGCGTGATCTGTGGCGGCGCGGGGAATCGTTGACGGAGGAAGACCTGGCCCGGGAGATGGGCGCGGACGGCATCCACGCCGAGCCGCTCATTCAAGAGCTGGCCGCGTGATGCGACCGGGTAGATTCCGTGTAAGGAAAGGAGATAAAGAGGACTGGAGGATGGTACGACGAGCCTTATCGGAGGTTCGTAGCGTTGCCCACCGCCGGCTCACGATGCCGTGGACTCCTCGCGGCGCGGTTTGAAGAAGATGATCTGGGTGCGTACGGGTGGAATCAGCGGGGTATCTGCGTGCTGGACAAGAGGGAGCATGCTCCTATCGCCAACCATCTCCTTATCTCCTTCCTTGCTCACTTGAATGGCTACTACCCGACAGCGAATCCTGATTACCAATGACGATGGGATACAGGCCGCGGGGCTGCTGGCCTTGCGACAGGCGCTTGCGCCGTTCGCGGACGTGGTCATCGTGGCGCCCGATCGGCCGCGGAGCGCCTGCGGGCACAGCATCACCCTGCACAAGCCACTCCGCCTGACACCTACCCGCCTGCTCGACGGTTCGGATGCCTACGCCAGCAACGGCACGCCCAGCGACTGCGTCTCCCTCGCGCTGCTGGACGTAATGAAAGATGCCCCACCCGACCTGGTTATCGCAGGGGTTAATCACGGCCCTAACCTGGGTTGGGACCTCACCTACTCGGGGACCGTCTCCGCGGCGATGGAGGCGGCCATTTCCGGGCGGCCCGCGTTCGCGATCTCCGTCGCCTGGCGGCTGGAGCGCGTTGTGGAAGAGGAAGAGGGCCCCGCGCCAGAGGTGGATTACCGCCCGGCAGCATCCTTTGCCGCCTGGCTGGCGCGACAGGTGGCGGAGGAAGGCCTGCCCCCGCACACGCTGCTGAACGTCAACGTCCCCATCGGTCCCCTCCAGGGGGTGCAGGTCACGCGGCAGGGAGCACGGCGTTACCCCGGGCGAGTGGTTCGCCGCCAGGATCCCGCGGGCCGGGCCTACTACTGGATCCACGGCACGCAGCCGGAGCAGGAGTTAGTGCCCGGTACGGATGTCTACGCCGTGGCCCGCGGTTACATCTCCGTGATGCCCGTCCAGCTCGACCTGACGGATCACCAGTTGGTGGAGCGACTGCAGAAGTGGCAGTTTCCCACGCCGGGGTAGTCTATGCCAACGTGGAAACCTGCCAGCGTTTCCACGGCGCGCGAGGTGCGGATCGATGGGCAGGCCCCGAAAGCTTTCGGGGCAGGCCAGTCCGCTTCAGCTGCATCCTCTTGTTGCTTGTGGCGGTGATCGTGTCCGCCGGGGCCGCGCCTCGGCGTCCCACGGCGCCCCTGGTCCGCGTCCTCGAAGTAGATCCCACGCTGGTAGTGGATCTCTCCTACCGCCGCGCGGATAACGTCTTCCGGAAGCGCTTCTACTCCTCAAACGTGGCCCTGCTGCGGCGACCGGTGGCGGAGCGCCTGGCGCGGGCGAACGCGCGCCTGCGGCGGCTTGGCTTCCGCATTAAGATTTGGGACGCTTACCGGCCTCATTCTGTACAAAAGCGGATGTGGCGGCTGACACCCAGCAAGCGCTTTCTGGTCAATCCGCGCTTCGGTTCTCACCACAGCCGCGGCGCGGCGGTGGACGTAACCCTGGTGGATCTGACAGGCCGCCCCGTACCGATGCCCACTCCGCATGATGAGTTCAGCCGTCGAGCGCGCCGTGGCGCACTGCAAGGCGTTTCACGCGCGGCGCGGGCGAACTGGCGGCGACTGGACAAGGCGATGCGCGCCGTCGGCTTCCGTCCCCTGGTGCGCGAATGGTGGCACTTCGACGACCCGCACGCGCGCCGCTACGCACTCGCGGACATCCCCCTACCGCGCGAGTGAGCGCCGGCCACCTGCCCCGAAAGCCCCGAGCCTATCGGCCCGAGGGCAGGCGTTCGGGGCCTGGCTTTTGTCACGGCGTTGCGCACGCTGACGAAGGTCCTGATCCCGAAAGCTTTCGGGACGCCGCCCTCATGAGCTGAGACAAGCGATCACTGCCGCTCCCGGGCGCCGATCAAGCGTGCCGAGTTGGCGATGACGGGGATAGACGACAGCTCGTGCAGCAGCGCGCCCGTAACCGGGTTCAGGATGCCTGGGATCGTCAGCCCTACCGCCGCCACCAGCACGCCCAGGGAGAAGATCAGGTTCTGGCGGATAGCGCCGATGGCCTGCCGGGACAGGGCGATGAGGTGCGGGAGCCGGGAAAGATCATCCGAGAGGAGGGCAATGTCCGCCGTCTCGATCGCCACATCAGTGCCCGCCAGACCCATTGCCACGCCCACGTCGGCGGTCGTCAGGGCGGGGCCGTCGTTAACCCCGTCGCCGACGAAGGCGACTCTACATCCCTTAGCCTGGAGGTGCTTCAAGATCTCGACCTTCTGCTGCGGCAGCACATCCGCGTGTACCTCGCGGATGCCCACCTCGGCGGCAATACGCTCGGCGGTCGTCCGGTGGTCACCCGTCACCAGGACGGTGCGCAGGCCCAGTTGTGTCAGGCGCGCCACGGCGGCCTTCGCCTCGGGCCGCAGGGCATCCTCCAGCACCAGCAGCCCGGTCCCGATCCCGACTACGTCGGGAGGAGCGGCGGCCAGCAGGAGGACGCTGCGCCCTGGCGCCGCCCGCTCTGCGGCGCAGGCCTCTAGCTCGTGGTTAATGGCGGTCCCCTGTTCCGCCAGCCAGCTGGCCCGGCCCAGCAGTACCTGGCGGCCCTCGATTCGGGCCCGCACGCCTAGCCCCGCCAGTGCCTGGAACTCCTCCGGATCGGGGATCGAGAGACGCCGCTCCTCGGCGGCCCGCACCACGGCGCGGCCGAGCGGATGCTCGCTGAACTTCTCCGCCACCGCGGCCAGGCGGAGGAGATCCGCTTCCGCCAGCCCGTTCAGGGGGAGCGCCTCGATTAGCCGGGGTTCGCCCAGGGTGAGGGTGCCGGTCTTGTCGAACGCCACCGTATCCACTTGGGCCAGTGCCTCGATGGTAGCGCCCTTCTTAACCAGGCTGCCGCGCAGGGCAGCGTTGCCAATCGCGGCGACGAGCGCCGTGGGAGTGGCAAGCACCAGCACGCAGGGGCAGAAGACAATCAGCATCGTGATCGCCCGCAGCACGTCACCGCTCCACCACCAGAGCAGCGCGCCGAGGAGCAGAGCGGCGGGCGTGTAGAGCCGGGCGTAGCGGTCCAGCAAGCGCTCGACGGGCGACTTCTGCGTCTGGGCTGCCTCAATCATGCGGCGGATTTGACCCAGGGTGGTATCCTCGCCCACCCGCGTGGCGCGCACCTCCAGCGCCCCCGCCTGGTTCAGACTCCCGGCGAACATGGCGTCCCCGGGCCGCTTTTCTACCGGCAGGCTCTCCCCGGTGATCGCCGCCTGGTTCACTGCCGCCGTGCCGGAGATGACCTCGCCATCTACAGCGATCCGCTCTCCCGGGCGGATCAGGAGTAGATCGTGGACGCGGACCTGTGCCAGCGGCACGACGATATCGTGGCCGTTCCGCCGGACGGTCACCCGGTCCGGCAGGAGCCGGGCGAGCGCCACCAGCGCCTTGCCCGCTCGTGCGGCGACGAAGCTCTCGAGCATTCCGCCGAGGAGCAACAGCACGGCTACTACTGCGGCCGCGGAATATTGTCCGATGGCGATTGCCGCGGCGGTGGCCACGGAAACGGGCACGTCGGCGGTGAAGTCCCCCTGACGAAGGCCGTGGATCGCCGACCACCAGATGTAGAGCGAGCCAATGAGCGCCGCCGCCAAGTAGAGGGGGGTGCGGGCGCCAGCGGAATCGGGGTGGGAGAGGAGTCCGTCGGGCTGGTGGATAGTCGCTGCCAGCAGGAGCAGCCCGCTCGCCGCCGCGAACAGCGTACCGGGTTGGAGCAGGAACTCGCGATAGCGGCGGACGAAACTGCCCCGAACGCCTGCCCTCGGGCCGATAGGCTCGGGGCTTTCGGGGCGGGCGCACGTGACGCACAGGCGCTGGAACTGCGCTGCCGGATCTGGGTTGCCAGGCGTAGACAACGGATCGGCCTCTCGTCGATGGGAACAAGGAATCCGTGCGGACGAACCGGTCTGTCTGGAGGCCGGCGTGCCGCGGGCGCCGCTATCTTATCACTAATTTCTATCGGCGCGAACCGTTGGGTCATCATTTAGGGGCGCTGGCTGTGGGGAGGAGCCAGCGCGTCCCGGCGGGCGCCGGCCGTGAGGAGGAGCCGTTGCATCCCATAGCTGTCGGTTTCGTCCTGCTCTCCGCGATCGGGCACGTCTGCTGGCACTGCCAGGTGAAGCGCTCGCCCGCGCCCGTGATCTACACGTGGTGGCTGATGGCGCTGGGCGCGCTCCTGTTTGCCCCCCTGGCGGTGTGGCTTGCCTGGCCCCTGTCCCTCCCTCCTATCGGATGGTATTGCATCGGCGCCACAGGCCTCTTCTACGCCGGCTACTACTCGTTGATGGCCCACAGCTACGAGCGCGAAGACCTCTCGCGCGCCTATCCCATCGCCCGGGGTGTGGCGCCCCTCGCCACCGTCGCCTGGGGCGTACTTTTCCACGGGGAGCACCCCAGCCTGGCCGGATGGCTGGGCATCACGGGGGTTTCGATCGGCGTACTCGCGCTTGGCTACGCCTCTCTCCGTGAGGGGAAGTCGACGGTCCCGAAAGCTTTCGGGATCCTGGCCGCGGTGGGCACGGGGTTATGCACATCCGGGTATTCCGCGGTGGACAAGGAGGGGGTGAAGCACGTACATCTCCTCCTCTACATCGTCCTGACGTTCGCGGCCGGGGCGCTGGTGCAGGGAGCGCTGTTGTGGCTGGGTCGTGGCTGGCGCGTCTTCGCGGCCGAGGCATCCCGGCTGCGTCGGGACGCCGGCGCCGGGCTCCCGTTCGTCGCCGCGCTGGGGCTGGGCAGCTACCTGCTCATCCTGTGGGTGCTGCGCACGGAGCCCGTCTCCTACGTGGTAACGGTCCGCTCGGTCGCCGTGCTGCTCAGCGTATTTGCCGGAACGCGGTGGCTGGGGGAGAGGGGAGCTGGATCGCGTCTTGCGGCCGCCGCCCTGATCGTGGCCGGCATCACCGCCATCGCCGTCGGAGGGTGAACGGAGGACGGGAGTGGAACCGCAGACACGCAGAGGCAAGAACCGCCGATGGATGCGAGCGGAAAAGGCAGCCATCAGCGTGCCTCCGCGCTAGTCTGCAGCTCCGAGACTCTCCGCGCCTCTATAGTGCACCCCTTAGCGCAGATCCGGATCGAATAGGCTGCCGGAGACGCGCCGCGCCGGTCGAACCGGCAGGTTGACGGGTTGCACGTGCACGTCCGGACGCGGCAGGCGCGCCTCTACCGGTGGCAGGGGCGGGAACGGCGCGTGGGGCAGTGTCTGGTACCAATAGGCGATGCTGCTGTAGTCATCGGCGCGATCATTCGCGTGGCCGTGCTCGATAGAGACGCGGATGCTTTCGTGGAAGATCACCGGGTCGCAGACGTGGTAGCGGTACACGGTCATCCGCTCGTTGTAGTCGCCGTACGGCCCGCCGAGGTAGGAGACGCCGTTGTAGAGGAACGCGTTATGCGGCTGAGTACACCAGGCCTGGTTGTACCAGTCCTCGCTGCCGGTGCCGTGGAGATCGGGGGGCCACTTCTCGCCATCGATCATCCACATATCGTCTCCCTCGCCCCACCAGCCGCCGCACAGGTTGTGGACGGAGAGGTTGGCGCCCACGAAGTGGCCGCTGCCCTTCGCCTCCACGAACAGGTAGTTTTCGCGGTCGGAGAGGTTCACCCCCCAGTCGCCCTGCTGGGGCTCGCTGGGCGGCACGCACGGATTCTCGCGGTTCCACCAGGCGTGGAAGCGCAGCTCGTCGACGGGGAGGCGGGGCAGCTCGTCGTAGTCGATGTAGAAGTACCAGGCGTCGATGGGCTTCCCCCCCTGGTTCTCCACCGTGATGCGCGCTCCATCTGCGAACGGCATGGGGAAGTAGCAGTTCATCGCCGCGTGGCGGTCGTTCCCCTGATTGGCGCTCATGTTGAGCACCGCGCAGGAGTAGGAGGCCACTTTGCTGTGGCCCACGCCGAAGAAATCACCCACGGGGGTCTCCACGCTGGGGCGATCCATGCCGTCCCAGTACATCCGCAGCACACACTGGCGGAGGTAAAGCGGATCCTCGGCGCCGATGGTGAACCAGAGGTGGCGGATGACGCCCGCGCCGCGCAAGTCGGCCAACGTCCTGGTTTCGCCCGCCTCGACACGCCAGCAGTCCAGGTTCCGGCCCGTAGTATCCCAGCTAGAGACACGACGGGAGCGGCCCTCCCGCCGACGAGAGAGATGGTCAAGCACGACTTGCCTCGCTTCAGGTGTTCAGGAGTCGGAGTCTCGATAAAAGAAGGTCAACCTCGGCAAGGTTCAACGTTCGGGACGCTTTTCCTTTATTGGGAGTAGCGAGGATACCGGAAAACCAGGCGGCGATGGCACAAGGAAACCAGCGGTCGAGACGCGCCGAACGATAGGCTGGATATTCGCTGTTTAACATGCCGACGATCTGATTTAGCCTTGCTGCACTCCCGGAAACGAAAGATCGCGCGCAGGCAGGGGACGCGGCTCACAAGGAGCCAACTTAACACTAGTAGATTAGACGATTAGTAAGTAAGCAAGGGAGTGCTGCTGGCGATGAGTAGTAGCGTACCAAGCCCGACCATCTCTACTGCCGTTCTCCCACTGGTGGTATTCGCCATCGAAGGCCAGCGTTACGGTCTTTCCCTCCCCGTGGTGGAGCGCGTGTTGCCCATGGTCGAGGTATCGCCTCTTCCCCAAGCTCCGGCGATCGCGCTCGGGGTGATTAACCTGCACGGCAGGGCTGTGCCGGTGGTGGACATCCGCCGTCGCTTCGGCCTTCCGCCGCGTGATTACGGTCTCACAGGGAACTTGTTGGTAGCCCAGACCAAGCGGCGAACCCTTGTCTTGCCCGTAGATGAGGTCGTGGGCGTGACGGAGGTAGCACTGGAGGCGATCAACCCGCCGGACGCCGTCCTCCCCGGAATCGGTCACGTGGCCGGGATCGTGACGCTCGGGCACGGCCTTCTCTTCATCCAGGATCTGGATGCCTTCCTCTCCCTCGACGAGGAACAGGCGCTCACAGAAGCTCTGGAGGAGAGGGAACGGTGAGGCTTTCCCACGAGACGGTGCTTCAGGCGCGAGCGCTGATCGCCGACCGCTTCGGCCTGGATTTCACAGAGCAGCGCCAGGCCGATCTGAAGCAGAGGCTCATCCGCGCCCTGGGAGCCGCGGCAGATGTGGCGCCAGAGGCGTATCTATCCCACCTGGCGTCTCTGCCCGCGGGAAGTCCGGACCTCATGCGGTTCGCCAGCTATCTCGTGGTGGGCGAGACCTACTTCTTCCGGGACGGCCCCTGCTTTGAGGCGCTGGAGCAGCGCGTGCTGCCGTCGCTCATCGCCGATCGCCGGTCGGCGGGTATCCGGCGGCTCCGACTATGGAGCGCTGGTTGCGCCACCGGCGAAGAGGCGTACTCCCTGGCCATACTGCTGGATCGCCTCCTCCCCGATTGGTCCGACTGGTCGCTCACCCTTCTGGCTACGGATGTGAACCCTGAAGCTCTGGACAAGGCGAGGCAGGGGCGCTATGGTGAGTGGTCGTTTCGCAACACGCCGCAGTGGGTTCGGGATCGGTACTTTCAGCCCCGGGGGGCGCACACCTTTCAGGTAGTCCCGAGGATCCGGCAGGCGGTCACCCTGGCGCCACTCAACCTGGCAGAGGATTGCTATCCATCCGCAGTTACGCGCACCACCGGTATGGATCTGATCCTGTGCCGGAACGTCCTGATGTACTTCGCCCGTGAAGCCCAGCGGGCGACCGTGAGGCGCCTGCAGCGGGCGCTCGTCCCCGGGGGATGGCTGGTAGTGAGCCCGTCCGAAGCCACCGCCAGCCTCCTCCAGCCGCTGATCCCTGTCAACTTCCCGGGCGTCATTCTATTCCAGAAGGAGCGGCATCCTCGGGTTGCTCCAATGCCCCTCTGGCAGGCGGAGACGCCGTTGCTGACGCTTCCCCCTGTGCCGATGGCCCCCGAGGAACCGCAATTCGGTGTGGTTGCCCCACATACCGAGCTGCAGGCCGCCGAGCCTGCCGCGGACGGTCATCCAGAGCTGGTGAGTCGCGATCCTGTTGAGGCAGGCGATCTGCTCCAGCGCGCACGAGACCTGGCGGACCAGGGCAATCTGGAGCAGGCCCAATGGCTGTGTGAGACAGCGCTGGCGCGTGATCGCCTCGACCCCGAGATCCACCTTCTCCAGGCTGCCATCTGTCTGGAACAAGGCGAGGTCGCTACCGCCCGGCAAGCTCTCCGTCGAGCCATTTATCTGGCGCCAGACTTCGCCCCCGCGTACTTCCTCCTCGGCGCTGTTCTC
>JACQGL010000254.1 GCA_016199525.1 Armatimonadota bacterium | reverse complement strand
CACGGCGTCCGCGCTCGAGGAGTGCGGCGGCACACCGTCTATGTGGGCCGTTGATGATGCGGTTGGGGACGGCACGGCGGCGTGGCGGTGAGCGAACGGCGCCACCGCCATGAAAATGAGGTACAGCGCGGCCAGCGAGAGATACCTGCGCCCCCGACCGCTTCTGCGCCTGCCCCTTCTGCGCCTGCCCGTGGCCACCTCGGTTACTCCCTTCCCGCAGGGTCAAGACGCGCCAGACAATCCAACTATAGCATACGCCGGAGGCGGGGGTCAATCAGCGGCCAGCCATCCCTCTGACCGCTGATTGCCGAGCTCTAGCGACCACACCCACGCCATCTCCCTGCACCCAAACACCAGCACACCGCACTACCGCCGCCCGGTGCCCAGCCGCACCAGCGCCTGCTCCACGGGCGCGAACTCCTGGATTGCCTGCGCCAGCGCATCGGATTGATTCACCAGCGCGGTCACGTCTTCCAGCACCTGATCCGGTGCGCCCTGTTTTGTCTGAGTCTGGATAAGCGTAAAGGTGTTTTCCAACAGGGCCATCTGTCGTTCCAGGTTGCGGATCAGCCGCGCCATCTCCTCGACGCTGGCCCGCGAGCGGCGCAGAATTTCCGCGTGCTTGCGCAGGATGGCCAGGCTCTCGCGGTCCGTCTCCCGCTCCAGGTCCGCCGCTACCGTCTCCAGATCGCGCTCGAACCGCTCCACCGCGCGGCTCTCCATCTCCCCCAGATCACGCGCGGCGATCGCCTCCTCCCCCTCCAGGACGTGCCGCGGCCCCTCCGCTAGACGCGACAGATGGCTGCGGAGCAACTGGGACTTGGCCGCAAAGACCAGGAACCGATCCAGCAGGTACTCCAGCTGCGCATCTACTTCCTGCTGGTGGCGCTCCAGGACAGGATCGTGGTGGCGCGCGATATCCTGGCTCATCTGGCAGAGGTCGGCATAGCGCTCACGATCCCGCCGGCAGAGCGTGGGGAGCAGGGTGGCGCGGTGGTAGGCGCGCACGCGGGCCTCTATCTCGACGCGCTTTTGCTCCAGCCGACGCCGGAACCAGGGCGAGTGGGGCACTGCGGCCAGGTAGGCCGCCTCTAGCGCTGGCCCTAGCAGCAGCAGGGCGCTGGGCGCGTCCGCCATCAGCGCCCCCACAATCAGCCCGCACCACCCCAGGAGGTGGTACTCGTCTTTCAGCGCCTCGATGTAGCGGTTGGGCGGCTTAGGCGGGGGTAGACTGTCCGCCATATCCTTACCTCAGTCTAAATCAACGCGCACCAAACCCACACGCGATAGCGACGCCGTCTGCTCATTCAGCGCTTCTTGATGCAGCTAAGAACAGCGCCCATCCCCTCATTCGTTATCTTACCCCTGCAGCCGGGCGCCCCTTTGGTGCGGGCGCGTGCCCGCATTAGGGATCAGGTGTCGAGCGGTGCCCCGCGAATGGCGCGGCGGAAGATCTCGCCTACCGCGGCCCGTTCCGGCGGGCGAGGATTAAGGGGAATGTTCCGGCTCCGGAACGTATCCTCTACCAGCCGCTCCAGCGGCGCTTCCGTAACTCCCAGCCCCGCCAGACCCTCGGGGATACCCAGGTCACGGTTCAGCCGCCGCAGCGCCACCGCGCTCCGCTGCGCTCCGCTGCTTTCCCCTCCCGGACCTGGGGAGGAGTCCGCTCCCTCCAGAAGGGCGTCGATTTCCGCATACCGCTCCGGAACACTTACCCAATTATACTCTGTCACATAGGGGAGCAAGACGGCGTTGGCGACACCGTGCGGCACGCCGAACCAGCCTCCCAGGGGCGCGCTCATCGCGTGCACCAGCCCCTGGCCGCAGTGGCTGAGTGCGATCCCCGCCAGCGTGCTGGCGAGCAGTAGGACCGCCCGCCCGTCCGGATCACCACGGACCGCGTCCCGCGCGTGCGCGACGATAAGGCGCATGGCCTCGCGCGCCAGCGCATCCGCAAAAGGCTGCCACGTCCGGTTCGTGAACGCCTCGATGGCGTGGGTCAGCGCATCCATTCCCGTGGCCGCGACGATCGTCGTGGGCAGGGAATCGAGCAGCGCGGGATCAAGGAACGCCGCGCGGGGCAGCAGATGCTCGGAGCGAATGGTGAACTTGAACCGCCGTTCAAGGTCGGTAATCACCGCGTTCGCGGTGACTTCCGACCCGGTGCCGCAGGTGGTGGGCACGCACACGAACGGTGGCAGCGGGCCGGGGATGTGCTCCACTCCATCGTAATCAAGGGGTGTCCCTCCGTAGCGCAGCAGGGCGCCTGCCACCTTCGCGGTATCCATCGCGCTGCCGCCCCCTACCGCGAGGACGCCATCGCACTCCGCCGCACGCCCCACCTGCGCCGCCGCCATTACGCAGGCGATATCCGGGTTGGGTACCACGTGGGTAAAGCGTTGCGGAGCGAGCCCGGCGTTCTCCAGGGCAGCGAGTAGAGGCGGAAGTAGCCCCGCCGCCGCCACGCCCGGATCGGCCACCACGAGCGGCCGACGCGCGCCCGCCTCACGCAGGGCTGCCGCCACCCCCGGGCTGCACCCCCGGCCGAAGGTCAGTCGGACAGGGCTGGAAAAGCAGGGATAGGTTCCGGTGGCCATCCAGTGCGCTCCTCGATGCTCTCCGGCGATCAAAGCGAGCCGCGATCACCACCGCCTCATTCAGCTCTCCGTCCGCATTGCCCTCTCCCCCGTACGGAGACCGGGAGTGAGGTCCAAATGCAATCGCCGCCGCCCTTCCCGCGATCGGGAGGCGGCGGCGATCTTCTACGTCCACACGGCCTACTCTTCGTGCCACTCGACCTGCGCTTCCTCAAGCACGTGGTCCGCCACGTAGATCGGCGACTTGGTGCGAAGCGCCATCGCGATGGCATCGCTGGGGCGACAGTCAATATCCACGCTGCTGCCATTGCGCCGCAGGGTGAGCTTGGCGTAGTACGTGTTGCTGTAGAGATCGTCAACCAGAGCCGCCTCGATCGTGGCTCCCGTCTCATCGAGCACGCGCTTCAGCAAGTCGTGCGTGAGTGGACGGGGCGGTCCATTCCCCTCCAGCGCCAGGGAGATCGACAGCGCCTCCGCCTGGCCAATCCAGATCGGCATACGCCGCCCGTTGACATCCCGCAAGAGCACGAACGCTCCCCGCGGATGCTCGTAAACCCCTTCGACCTTGACTTCCTTCTCGTTCAGCTCGCGGGCGCGTCGCTCTTCCAGCTCATCGGGAAGCGCTTCCTCCCGATGTGCGAAGTACTCGTTGAACTGCTTGAGAAACTCGTCGTCAGGAGCCACGCCGATGCCTCCCTTCCAGAAGTGGACGGTTCCCCGTACCCCGCAGCCTGGAAACTCTACCGGGTTAATTCTGGCACGGACGCACAGGCGAAGCAACCTTCCACGGCAAATCGTCCCGCGCGCCCCCTCGGCTCCAGGCCTGCCGCACGCACGAGAGCTAATCGCCCCCGTCTTTTAACGTCTTGTCAACGATCTTGAGGAATTCCTTGTTCGAAGTCGTGTGCCGCAGCCGGTCAATGAGCAGCTCAGTAGCCTGGATGGTATCCAGCGCGGCGAGAGCGCGGTGCAGCTTCCAGATCTGCTTGAGCGTCTCCTCGTCGTAAAGCAGCTCGTCGTGCCGCGTGCCCGACTTCTTGATATCGATGGCCGGGAAGATCCGGCGCTCCTGCAGGGCCCGGTCCAGGTGGATTTCTTGGTTGCCCGTCCCCTTGAATTCCTCATAGATCATGTCGTCCATGCGGCTACCGGTGTCCACCAGCGCCGTGGCGACGATGGTGAGGCTGCCGCCTTCTTCGATGTTACGGGCGGCGCCGAAAAACCGCTTCGGCCGGTACAGAGCGGCGGGATCGAGACCGCCGGTCAGTGTGCGTCCACTCGGGGTTACCGTGAGGTTGGAGGCGCGCGCCAGGCGAGTGAGGCTGTCCAACAGCACTACCACATCTCGACCCGACTCCACCAGCCGCTTTGCCTCATCCAGCACCATCTCTGCTACGCGGATGTGGTTCTCGGGCAGTTCGTCAAACGTCGAGCTGACTACCTGCCCATTGACCGAGCGCCGGATATCCGTCACCTCTTCCGGGCGCTCGTCTACCAGCAGGACGATGAGGAACACCTCCGGGTGATTGGTGGTAACGCTGTTGGCGATGGTCTTGAGCAGGGTGGTCTTTCCTGCTTTGGGAGGAGAGACGATCAAGCTGCGCTGCCCCTTCCCAATCGGGGCAATAATATCCACGAACCGTCCGGGGATGTTCTTCTCGTTCGTCTCCAGGATCAGGCGCTGGCGCGGGTAGGTGGGCGTCAGCTCCTCAAAATCCCGGCGCTGGCGCGCCAGATCCGGATCGATCTGGTTCACCGCTTCCACACGGAGCAGGCCGTAGTACTTCTCGTTTTCTTTCGGCGGGCGAACCTGTCCGCTGACCCAGTCTCCCGTTTTCAGCCCGAAACGCTTTATCTGGGACTGCGAGACGTAGATGTCATCGGGAGCGGGCTGGAAGTTGTCGTGGCGCAGGAAACCCCATCCATCGGGCAGAATCTCCAGCACTCCCTGGCCGAAGATGAAGCCGCTTTGCTCGGTCTGCATCTGGAGGATCTTGAAAGTGAGGTCTTGTTTTCGAAGCCGATCGTACTCCGGGATCTCCAGCTCTTTGGCGATCCCGTGCAGTTCCTCCACACTCTTGGCTTCTAGTTCAGCGAGTTCCATGTACGGTTACCTCAATGGAACGGAGAGGGCCGGTCGGCATGGGGTCCAGGCATTAAAGGACCGAAACGCGGGTGGAACAGGTAGCACAGCGCACGGGGCGTTGATTACGAAGGTGGAGAGTGAGCAACAATCTTGGTACCATATATACAACAGCCTCGCCCTGCCGTCAAGCCCCCGGGCCCTCTCTTCAGCAACCCCCGCTTTAGCCTTAAATCGGGGTCGCCACTTTAGCCCGAAAGCGGGGACTCCTGAAACCCAGGCAATCGACGTTCACTGGGGGTGCCGGCGCTCCGCAACGGCCGCCCCTTACACCCCATGCGCCTATGCCCCGCTTAGCCTCGCGGGCAAACCTCCTCCGGAGAAAGCACCACCACGTGCGGGAGTCCACGGTAGCGCTGCGCGAAGTCCAATCCGTAACCCACTACGAAGCAGTCCGGCAGTGTAAACCCTACGTAATCGAGCGTTATAGGAACGCGACGCCGCGCGGGCTTATCCAGCAGGGCGCACACGCGCACGCTGGTCGCGCTGCGGTTGCGCAGGTTATCCAGCAGGTAGGCCAGAGTAAGGCCGGTATCAACGATGTCCTCCACTACCAGGACGTGCCGGTGCTGGATGCTGTCGTCCAGGTCCTTGACGATACGCACCACCCCGGTCGATTGCGTGTCCGATCCGTAGCTCGAAATCGCCATGAAGTCGATGCTCGCCGGCAGGCTGAGGTGGCGGATCAGATCGGCAAGAAACACTACCGCTCCCCGCAGCACGCACACCAGAGTCAACTCCAGCCCGGCATAGTCCGCGGAGATCTGGCGGCCCAATTCCGCCACTCGCCGGCGAATTTGTTCCTCAGTGAGGAGAATTTCCCCCAAGGCGTCCGCCATATCCGTAGGCGTTTTCCGTGACTCTAGCGCGTCATAAGAAGCAACGTGTGATGCAGCCCCATCCCGCAGTCATTTTCCCGCGGCAGCGCCCGGCGGCGTCACCCATCGCCACGCTCCTGCTTCCGGCGCGCGCCGGCACCTGCTATTCCCATTCAATCGTCGCGGGCGGCTTGGACGTGAGGTCATAGAGGAAACGGTTGACGCCCGGGACTTCGTTGACCACGCGGTTGCTGAGCCGCTCCAGCAGGTCAAACGGCAGGCGCGCCCAGTCGGCGGTCATAAAGTCCTCACTCGTCACCGCGCGGAGGATCACCGGATAGGCGTAGGAGCGCTGATCACCCATCACCCCCACCGAGCGCACAGGCGCGAGCACCACCAGCGCCTGGGCCAATCGTTGGTAATACCCGGAGGCACGCAGCTCCGCCATCACAATGGCATCCGCATGCCGCAGGATCTCCAGCCGCTCGCCGGTCACCTCCCCCACTACGCGGATAGCCAGCCCGGGACCCGGGAACGGGTGGCGCCAGATGATCTCCTCCGGCAGCCCCAGTTCCTCCCCCAGCGCCCGCACCTCGTCCTTGAACAGCCAGCGGAGCGGCTCGATGAGGCGCAGGTGCATGCGCTCCGGCAGACCCCCGACGTTGTGATGCGTCTTAATCGTTGCGGCGTGGCCGGGCCCGCTCTCGATGACGTCCGGGTACAACGTGCCCTGGACGAGGAAGCGCACCTCCCCCAGACGATGTGCCTCCTCTTCAAAGACGCGGATGAACTCCTCCCCGATCCGCCGGCGCTTCTCCTCCGGGTCGGTCACCCCGCGGAGCCGTTCCAGAAAGCGCTGCGCCGCATCCACATAGACCAGCGGGATCCTGAAGTGCTCCGCGAACGTCTGGCGAACCGACTCCGGCTCCCCGCTGCGCAGCAGGCCGTGGTTGACGAATACGCAGGTGAGCCGGTCCCCCACGGCGCGATGCACCAGCGCGGCGGCCACGGCGCTATCCACACCCCCGCTCAAGGCGCACACCGCGCGCCCATTCCCTACCTGATCCCGCACAGCCGCTACGGCATCTCGCAGGAAGCTCCCCATCGTCCAGGAGGGCTCGCAGCCGCACTCCCGGCAGAGGAAGTTGCGCAGCAGCTCGCTGCCCCAGGGCGTATGGGTAACCTCCGGGTGAAACTGCACCCCAAACAGCCGCCGCGCCCGGTTCCCCATCGCCGCCACGGGCGAGTTGGCCGAGCGGGCCAGCGCCTCAAAGCCGGGGGGAGGCGCCTCCACCCGGTCACCGTGGCTCATCCAGGCCACCAGCCGGTCAGGCAAGCCGCTGAATAGCCCGTCTCCGCGCTGGATCTCCAGGTCGCTGCGGCCGTACTCCCGTTGCTCGCCGGGAACCACACGGCCGCCCAGCTGCTGCGCCATCAGCTGCATCCCGTAACAAATGCCCAGGATCGGAATGCCCAACCCGTAGATGCTCGGGTCCACTTGGGGCGCGCCACGCTCGTAGACGCTGGGTGGACCGCCGCTCAGGATGATCCCCACGGGCCGTCGTTCACGCAGGACAGGCAGGGGCGTGTCGTACGGAAGCAGCTCGCAGTAGACGTGGCACTCACGCACTCGCCGCGCGATGAGCTGGGTATACTGGGCGCCAAAGTCAAGAATGATGACTGTCTGGGCGGGACTAAGGTCCATGCTGATGCCCGACATCCTAGCACGGTCCCTACCGGAAGTCAATCCTTGACTGTCGCCGCCGAGCCTGTTGGGCAGGCGGCTTACCTGCGCTACGCTCGCTCCCTGGCCCCTCGGCCGGTGAACACTGTCACAACTAACTTCGGCAGGCACGCTACCAATCTTCAGAAACTACAGGGCGACTGCCGGACGGCGACAGAGGAACATAGAGCGAACGGAGGACGACAGACGGACGATCGAAGACCTGCTCCCCCAGCACGCCTCCTCCCTCTCCTCACGCCGCGCTCTCTGCCGGGGGGACGTCCCGGATCGCTTCCGTCATACGGGCGACGCGCGCCATAGCCCGGACGTCGTGCACGCGCACGGCGCACGCTCCGTTCATAATCGCCGCCGCCACCGTGGCCGCCGTCGCCTCCAGGCGCTCCGTCACCGGCAGATCCCCGAAGGCGCCTCCCAGCACCCTGCCCAGCGTAGACTTGCGGGACGTGCCGATAAGCACTGGCGGGCCAAGGGCGGTGTACTCGCGCAGGCGTTGCAGAATCTGTAGATTGTGGGTAACTGTTTTCCCGAATCCGAAACCCGGATCGATCCAGAGCAGTTCTTCCGCCACCCCTGCTTCCAGAGCGACGGCGCACCGCTCCCGTAGGAAGCGCGCCGTATCCGCCACCACATCCTCGTAGACCGGATGCTCCTGCATGGTTGCCGGCACGCCGCGCATGTGCATCAGGGCCAGCCGGGCGCCCGCTCGCGCCACCACGCCCAGCAGAGGCGGGTCGTGCATGCCCGCGCTCACGTCGTTGACCATCCACGCGCCCACATCTAAGCACCGCGCCGCCACCTCTGCCCTGCGGGTGTCCACGGAGATGCGCGCCTCAGGAATACGGACCAGCGCCTCTATCACTGGCAGGACGCGGCGCAGTTCCTCCTCCAGCGGCACTTCCTCCGCACCGGGCCGCGTCGATTCTCCGCCGATGTCGAGGACATCAGCGCCGTCCGCCAGCATTTCCTCTCCCCGGGCAACGGCCTGCTCGGAGGTAAGAAACTGGCCCCCATCACTGAAGCTGTCCGGAGTTACGTTCAGAATGCCCACGATGAGCGTCCGTGTGTGGGCGAGGCGGGCGGTCCGGTACTGGCGTAGGGCGGTAGACAGCGCCAGGGCGAAGGGCTGGCCTGCGGCGTGGAGAGTCTCCGCCGCCCGCGCCAGCGCCACCGCCGCGCCCACCGCGATCGCTCGCGTCCCTCCCCGCCCTATCGCTATCTCACCGCCCTGGCTACGGATCGTGCGATCCAGGGCGGCGGTGGCTTGCGCGTCCAGGCCCTCCAGGCACGTGTACAGTTCACCGTGGGGGAGGTGGCTGGCATCCATCTCCAGCCACTGCGCCGCTGCGGCCATCGATCCTGTCTCACCCGCCATGAAACACCGGACGTTATAGGCCGGGAAGAAACTCATCTCTGGAATGTGGAACGGGCCGTAAGGCCCCATCGCGGAGAAGGAGTGAGAGCCTGGGCGCCGGTACGCCGGCGGGAGTGGCTCTGCCCCACGCTCTCAGTGGTAAAGCGGCGGAGAGGTTTCGGAACAGACGGACTCCAGGCTATCAAGATCCAGCGTCTGCAATGCGGCCAGCCCCAGGTAGCTGAGCACGAAGCCTCGCTCGCGCGTTGCCTGCTCGGGATCGCGGCGCAGCTTGGCGCGGAACACCACGTCCTCACTCGCCAGTAGGATAATCTGCCGGATCTGGTGGCCGTCCATCGTGTCGATCGCCATGCGCGCGTCACCCGCCATATCGCTCTCCGGCGCCAGTTCCAGCACCCGCAAAAACTCCGCCAGGGCGTTGCGCAGCATCCCCTGCTGCTGGAAGAGGACCGCCTTCTTGAAGTGATGAGAGGGTTCGAGGGGGTTGAGCGTCACCATCTGATCCGCAATGCGCAGCGCCTCGTTCACACGTCCCTGCTGGAGATAGGCCACGCCCAGCACGTCTCGCGCGGCGAAGCTATTAGGCTGGAGGCGCAGCAGGTCATCCGCGGCCCGAATCGCCTCGTCCAGCTCTCCCAGTTCCAGGCAGAACTCCGCGTAGGCCTGGGTGAGCGAGACATTCCCCGGATTCAATACCAGACCACGTCGTAGCACCAGGCGCGCTTCCTCACCGTGGCGGCTCTCGCGCAACAGGCTGGCCAGGTTGTAATGGTAGTCCGGATTGGAGGGACTGAGTTCCAGAGCCCGCTTCATCGCCTGCGCGGCCTCATCCAATCGACCTGCGCGGCCCAGCGCCACCGCCAGCTCCACATGCGCCGAGTCATAGTTTGGATCGCAGCGCACCGCTTCGCGGCACTCGCGCACGGCGTCTTCCACGCGGTCGTCCTGGAGATAGAAGAAGCCCAGCGCCCGACGCGCCTTGGCGTGGTCGGGGTGGGCGCCGACCGCTCGCTCCAGGGCAGCCAGCGCGCCCGCACGTTGCCCGGTAAGATTGAGCAGGTAGGCGCGTTCGCACAGGGCCTCTGCGTTGTCGGGCTCCAGCCCCAGGGCCGCGTCCAGGCAATGCATCGCCGCGTCCAGGCGGCCCTCTTCCAGGTGGCAGTAGCCCAGTCCCACGTAGGCACGCGCCGCCAGGGGATTCGGCATCTCTTGCGCGGTCAAGTCGCTCCCTGGGCTCCGCCGGACGCGAGCCGCAGCCAGGCGCGCGAACTGTACGGCGGCCTCAGAAATGTCGCCGCTTTGCAGGGAAGTCTGCGCCGCACGGTAAAGGCGCCATAGGGACTTCAGCGTTAAGCGTGGCACCATGATAAGGTTTATCTCGCCGGGGCCGTGGCGCACCGCCGGGGGTAGCATAGCATGAGCTCCTCACGGTGTCAATTTCACTGTGGCATGCTTTGCGGTTCTCCGGGCCTTGCCAGGCTGTTCCCAGGTGCATCCTGCGAAACGCTTGTCTGGCGTCGCTTATTGGTAGTGCCCATGTGCCACGCGCTTCCCGCCTCTCGCCGCGCGCGTCTCGCTGCCTACCTGTGCGCCCTCCTCGCGGCGGCTTTCCTCACCGTCCTCCTGGCAGCCGGCCCCGCGGCGGCGCAGGTGGGCGTGGAGGCAACTCCGGCCGCGGGAGGCTTCTACCGCTCTGGTCGCTGGATTGGCATCCGACTTCAGATCACGAACGGCGGGGCGACGCAGCGCGTGGCGCCGTCCGCCTGGTTCCCCGCCACCCAGATGCAGATGCCGCCGTCGTCCCAGGACTCCCTGTTCCTCCTGCCCGAGCGCCTGCTCCCCGCGGGCGGCGCGCGGCGCGAATGGCTCTACGCGCGCGGCTCCCAGCAGGACTCGCTGCGTAACCTGGTCGTCCGCCTCGAGGCAACCGGGACGCCCGCGAACCAGTACCCCGTTAACCGCGTAGTGGTGGAGCACGGCGACTGGGTGGTGCTGGGTGTCGGGCGGGGCGCCGAGAGCCTGATGGCGCTGCAGGGCGCTGTCCTCAAGCGTAACCCTTTGGCGTACCTCAACCCACCCCCTGGACCACCCGGCCCCAGACCCGGCGCCGAAGAGCGGGCCCGCATCGCGGTGACGGACGTGGACGGCCTGCCTGATCGCTGGCCCGGCCTGGACCCGGTCGATACCATCGTTCTCACGGATGTATCCGAGCGCGCGCTCTCGCCCGAGCAGCGCCAGGCCCTGCGGGACTGGCTGGCCCGCGGCGGCCACCTGGTGGTTACGGCTGGTCCGGATGCCGCGCGCCTGCGCACGCCGTTCTTCCGCGAGCTGCTGCCGGTAGAGGTGCAAGAAACGACCACGCTCACGCGCGTTGCGGGTCTGGAGCGCTACGCGCGGCAGAGGGGTCTGGGCGGCCCTCTGGTGGCGATCCGTTCCCGTCCGCGGCCGGGGAGCCGCGTGCTCGCCGGAACGGAGGAGGCCCCGGCGCTGTGCCAGCGGGACTTCGGCATGGGCCGCGTGACGTTCCTGGCGATCGATCCCGCCTCGCCGCCGTTCCCGCGCTGGCCCGGCGCGCCCTCCCTGTGGCGCAGGCTGCTGGCCGACCACCCGCGCGAGGCGAGCCTGCCCCCGGTATACCGCACGCTCGTCGGTTCCTACGTTGCTTACACCGTTCCACTGGCGGAGGCGCTCTTCGCGCTGCCGCAGCTGGACCCTCCCAACCTGGGGTTCATCGCCCTCTTCCTGCTCGGCTACCTGATCTGCCTGGTACCGCTCAACCAGTTCTTCCTGCGGCGGTGGGACCGGCGCGAAGTTGCCTGGATCACCACTCCCCTCGTCGTCATCGTCTTCACCGCCGGGGCCTATGTCCTCAGCTACGCCGCCAAGGGGGGGCAGGTGGTCGTGGCGCACGCGGGCATCGTACAGACGCGGGCCGGGTCGCCGGTAGCGGCTCATTATGGCTACGTCGGCCTCTTCTCGCCTGCCAGGACCCGCTATCAGCTCGCCGCTGAGCACGGCGCCGTCCTCGGGCCGCCCTACTGGGAAGAGGATCGTCCCGGCGTGCGCGTTCTCCAGGGAGACAGCTGGCTCCTGGACAATCTGGATGTGGATATGTGGGCCATGCGCATCACGAGCCTGGAGGGCGTGCTGCCGCTGGGGAACGGCTTCCGCGCCGCCCTGCGCGTGCAGGGCGGCCAGCTGCGCGGCAGCCTGACCAACGATAGCGGGCTGTCACTGCGGAACTGCGCCCTCCTGGTGGGCCAGCAGGTGATCCCTGTCGGCAACCTGGCCGTGGGCGAGACCCTGGCATTGCCTGCTGTGCCGCCGGCGCCGCCGAGCTCCTCCGGGGCGTTCCCGATCCAGAGCATCCCCCTGCCCACCGGCAGTGCGCCCCAGGCACGTATGGCGCCGGCGCTGCGGGATGCCCTGGCGGGCCTCCGCCCCGCTTTCTTTGCGCCCCAACCGGGCCTCCGGCGGCCGGTGCTCGTCGGCTGGGTCGACCGCCCCCTGGCCGAGGTCCGCATCAACCACCGGCCACCCGCGCAGAGCGTGGGCCTCTACCTCGCGCTGATCTATCTATAAAGCAGTAGATGAAGTGTGGGAGATGCACCAACGTGATCGAAGTAGAGCATTTACGCAAAGAATACGGCAACCTGGTGGCGGTCAGGAACCTGAGCCTGACGCTGGATGAGGGGGATATCTTCGGCTTCATCGGTCCCAACGGTGCGGGGAAAACGACCACGCTCAAAATGCTCGCCACCCTGCTCCTCCCCACCGCCGGACGGGCGCGGATCGGCGGTCTGGACATTACTCGGGAGCCGGAAAAGGTGCGCGCCATCATCGGCTATATGCCCGACTCCTTCGGCGTCTACGACGACATCAAGGTCTGGGAGTACCTGGATTTCTTCGCCGCGGCCTACAAGATCCCCCACCACCGCCGGCAGCGCATTGTCGACGACGTGCTCGAGCTGACCGACCTGACGGGAAAAAAGGATGTCTACGTGGAGTCCCTCTCCCGCGGGATGCGCCAGCGACTCTGCCTGGCGAAAACCCTGGTCCACGATCCGAAGGTGCTGCTGCTTGATGAGCCCGCGTCCGGCCTCGATCCCCGCGCCCGCGTGGAGATCAAGGAGCTGCTCCGCGAGCTGAAGCGGATGGGCAAGACAATCATGGTCTCGTCCCACATCCTGCCCGAACTGGCAGACCTGTGCAACAAGATTGGCATCATCGAACAAGGCGATCTGATCGTCAGCGGGGACGTGCAGGCCATCGTTGCGCAGGTGCGCGGCGGACGTGCACTGCAACTGCGCGCGCCGGAAGCGGAGGTCCCGCGCGTCCTGGAACTGCTCGCGGAGCGCAGCGATGTTGCCGGCGCGGAAGCCGCAGCCGGCGAGGTGCGCCTCCAGTTCACCGGTACGGAGACCGAACCCGCCGACCTGTTGCGCGATCTGGTGCTGGCGGGCGTGCGCGTGCAGGCGTTCGGCGAGCAGGAGACCGATCTGGAGGATGTGTTTATGAAAGTCACCCGCGGCATCGTCTCCTGACCGCTTACCAATAATGGTTTATACTCTTACTTTCCGATAACCTGTAGCGCACCACGAGCCCGACCAGGAGCGCTACGGCGACCCAGGCGCAGGTTACATAGGCCGGTAACAGGCGGTTTTTCCCGTGGCCAGAATCTTCATCAACGCGGTCTCTCGCTCCCTCATCCGCGCTGCCGGTTCAGTGCTGACGGCGCTGGCCGCGGTGGCGCGGAATCCCGTGCTCGGGCGGGAGCTGCGCACCCGCATGCGGGGTTCCCGCTCCTACTGGCTCCTGTTCGGCTACTTGCTGGTCCTGTGCGGGGCCGTCTTCCTTATCTTCCTCCAGTACACTCACGGGGCCGGCTATGGCGCCTCTTCAGCGCGCGGCGAACTGGGTAAGGCGATCTTTTACTGGGTGCTCTGCTTCCAGGCCCTGATGGTGATGCTGGTGGCCCCCGCATTCACCGCCGGCGCCTTCACCATCGAGCGCGAGCAGCGCACTCTGGACATGCTGGCCACCACGCGGCTTACCAACACCGAGGTGGCTGCCGGCAAGCTGCTGGCCGCGGCAGGGTTCGCCACTATCCTCGCGTTCGTCTCCCTGCCGCTGGCGGCGCTCTCGTTCCTGCTGGGCGGGATATCGCCCCAGGAGCTCCTGGGCGCCTACGCCGTCCTCCTGGGCGCCTCCCTCTTCTACGGTGCGCTGGGCCTGTTATGGAGCTCCCTGGCCCGTAATACCACCGCCGCCACGGTAGGCGCCTACGGCAGCGCAATGATAATTTACATTACGTCTTGCATCCTGTCCCTGGCGAGCCATTCCGTAAGCAGGGGTTCTGGGACGGCGGGACCCTTTACGGCGTTCAATCCGCTGGCCGCCGTGTTCACGTCCGGCACCTCGGAGGGCTACTTTGGCCTTTATCTGCCCGCCTGGATGGTCGGTGTAACGCTCAATCTGGTGCTGGCGCTGGCCCTGTACCGCAGCGCCGCCGCGAATCTGGAGCACTTCCCCGAACGGAAGCCCTGGTCCCCTCTGGTATTTGCCACCCTCGCCTGGGCATTCTTCATCCTCGGATGGCACGGCTCGGCAATCGCTTACGAGCTGCAGCGCGGCTTCTCGCCTTCCGCGGGCAGTCTAATCGGCCAAACATCTACCTGGCCGATCAGAACTCTGGCGAGCCAGACGCTTCTGTTTCTCGCGCTTGTCCTGCCTATGCTGTCCACGCTCGGTTGGTCGCCGGCCAGTGCCCGGCGTGGGCCAATCGCCGCCACCGTATGGGTGGCGGTAGCCTTGGGCAGTTACGTGCTGGCACTGGCGCAGTTCAGCCGCCTCCACTGGGGGGCTGCCGTGGCGGGTATGCTCTTGCTGGCCGCCGTGTCGTGGGGGATCTACGGCGTCTGCGTGGGTTGGCGAGCGATCCTGCAGTACCCGTGGCCGGCACGTGTGGCGGGCTACCTGACGGTGACCCTCCTGCTGGCCCTTCCGGAAGCCCTGGGATCGTCGGTCCCGCCTGAGCAGCCCGATCCGGTGCAGCAGCTTTACTACGCCTCTCCATTCTTCGCCATCCAGGGCCTCCAGGCGGCGGGGGACCCGCAGGCCCCTTGGGCAGAGGAGTTCACGCAGCGCCGCTCGCACCTGGCGCTCACCCTGCTCGTGCCTCCCTGGGGGATCACCAGCGGGGTGTGGTTCCTGATCGGCCTGCCCGGCTGCTTAATGAGCGCGCGGCGGAAGGGGGAGAGACGGGCGAGCGCACGCGCGCCTTCTTCGACCCTGGCGGCCCCTTCTCTGCCACACACGCATCGCGCCGAAGCGGCGGAGACCAGGGTGAGCGCCGCCCGGCCCCAGCTGGCACCGGAGCCACCAAACGTAGTTGCGCTCTCTGAGTCGCGGGCCTATAATGCCGCTGAGACGACGGACAACGAGCCGCCGGAGGCAAGAAGATGACGCCGGAAGCCACACTGCGGACCAAGATTGCCCGGCTGCAGCAGCGGGTACGCTGGCTGGTGGTACAGCGCTGGGCCACCCTCGGTCTGATCGCCGGCCTGGCGGCAGCGACGGTGCTGGCCGCGGTCGCGCGGCTGCGCTGGTGGACGGCAGCGGAGGACTGGCTCTGGGCGGCAGCGCTGGCCGGGCTGCTCATCGGCGGGGCGCTGGGCCTCACGCGGCGTATCTCTGCCGCCGCGGTGGCCTGGCTGGCCGATCAGCGCCTGGGACTCAAGGACCGCCTGTCCACCGGCCTGGAGTTCTCCGCTTCGCCGTCGCCCGAGCCGATTGTGGCGGCGCTCCTGGCGAATGCGGCGGCGCACGCGCAGCAGGTTCACCCCAAGCAGGTGTTCCCCTGGGCGCCCCCCCGCGAGTGGCGCTGGCTGGCGGTCGCTGCCGCTCTGTTCCTCGCCGTCCTGATCCTGCCCGGGCTGGCGGTGTTCCAGTCCCCCCAGGCTCGCGCCGAAGAAGCAGTTATCAAGGAGGAGGGCGAAAAGCTGCAGCAGCTGGCCAGGAATCTGGAGTGCCAGGCGAAGGAAAGCGATGCCAATCGGGAGATCATGCGCCGTATCGCCCAGAACCTGGGCCGCCTGGGAAGAGAACAGGCCCGTGGTCGCCTCAGCAAGAAGCAGGCGATGCTGAGCGCGCGCCAGATGCTCAATGAGCTGGAGGAAGCCCAGCGCACCATGGGTGTGGAAGGCGCCCGCCGCACGTTCGCCGACATGGCGCAAGAGCTGGAGGGAGAAGCGGAGCGAGTGCGCACCGCCGGGAGGGAGCAGCCGGCTCGAGCGCTGGAGGAAATGGCCCGCGCTTTGCGCAGCGGCGATATGGCCGCCGCGCAGCGACAGCTCGAGGAGAACGCTCGCGCCTTAGAGAACTCCCGGAATTCAGCCGCGGACCTCCAACGCCAGGCAGACACCCTCGAACGGATGGCGGGCGCTCTGCGCGACTCGCACATGGCGCCCGTGGGCCAGCAGATGGCCCGCGCTGCCCAGGAGCTGCGCCAGGCTGAGCGCCAGGCACAGGCGCTTCAGCAGCAGGCGGCCCGAGCGGACTCAGCGGCTCAACGCCAGCAGTTACGGCAGCAGGCCGGGCAGCGACTCCAGCAGGGGGCGCAGCGCGCTGCCCGGATCGCCCGCCAGGCGGGCGGCACCTGAGGCTCCTGCGGCGATAAACAGCGGTCCGCTGAAGCACTTCAAAGAATGGCGCAGGCATTGCGGAGCGGGCAGAACGCACTGGCCCGCGCCGGTCAGTCCGGCGCATCCGAGCCGCCGGGGCAGGCGCCGGGCAGCCCGGGCGGGCCCTTCGATCCGAGTGAGGGAGACCAGCGGCGCGTCCTGGGGGGCCGGAGCGGCGGCACGGGTCCCGAAAGCTTTCGGGACGACCGCCGCCAGGGCCAGCGAACCGGGGGGGGCCCGCGGGGCGGAGCGGCCACCGGAGGCACGGGCGGCCCTAGCGGCCCCGAACGGCCCGGCCAGGGGCCCGGCTTCGATACCCTCGCGCCTGGGCGGGAGGACAACCGCGGCGGCTACGGCGTTACCGGCACCTTCCGCGACCAGCCCGACGCGGCGCCCAGCCGCTCCCGCTACGTGGACGCCAGCCCCGATCTCCGCCGGTCGGCGGAGGCCGTGCTCAACCGCGAGCACGTGCCGGCACCTTATGCCGCCAGAGTCCGTAAGTACTTCGAGTCCATCAGCCCGAAGTAGTACCAGAACCGTTTGGAGCGCGAGTCGCCGGCCCGGCAACCGCTCCTGGAGCTCAATCAGTAACGCCTTCCTATCGGTGCGCACCCGCGTCTGTCTGCGATTGCTTTCTCTCGATCTATGAATCCCGAGCGCCCTGCCATAGAGAAAGACGCTGAAGCGGCCCGCTTCGCCGAGCGGTTCCTCTGCCTGCGCCAGGAAATCAGCAAAGTCATCGTCGGGCAGGAGGAGGTCATCGAAGGCGTCCTCGTCTGCCTGTTGGCAGGCGGACACGCGCTCCTGGAGGGTGTCCCCGGCCTGGGCAAAACGCTGCTGGTGCGCACCCTGGCGCAGGCGCTGGAACTGCGGTTCTCCCGCATCCAGTTCACTCCCGACCTGATGCCCGCCGACATCGTGGGCACCAACATCGTGATGGAGGATCCCGCCGGCGGCCGCTTTTTCAAGTTTCAGTCGGGGCCCGTGTTCGCCAATATCGTGCTCGCCGACGAGGTGAACCGCGCCACGCCAAAAACCCAGTCCGCTTTGCTGGAGGCCATGCAGGAGCGTTCGGTTACCGTGGCGGGAACCATCCACCGCCTTACCGAACCGTTCCTGGTGATGGCTACCCAGAATCCGATTGAAATGGAGGGCACCTATCCGCTCCCGGAAGCCCAGCTGGACCGTTTCTTCTACAAGATCCTGGTGGCATCCCCCACCCTATCCGAACTCTCCGCCATCATTGACCGCACCACGGGCACGCAGTCGCCGGAAGTGGAGACGGTTCTCCTCGGCGCGGAGGTGCTGGGGATGCAGCGCCGGGCGCGCGAAGTGGCCATTGGCGGACAGGTGAAAGAGTTCGCGCTCCGGATGGTGCTTGGTACGCACCCGGATTCAGAGTACGCACCGGATACAGTGCACCGCTTCGTTCGGTTCGGATCCTCGCCACGCGGCGCGCAGGCGCTCATCCTGGCCGGGAAGATCTATGCGCTCCTCGATGGACGCCACCACGTCAGCGAGGTGGACCTCCGCCGCGCCGCCCTGCCCGCCCTACGCCACCGCATCATCCTCAACATTGAAGGCGAAGCGGAGGGCGTCCGCCCCGATCGGATCGTGCAGGAGGTGACCCGTTACGTCTGGGAGCAGATCGAGGCGGAGGCGCACGCCCGGGCGGGCGTTTGAGCAAACCAGCGCCACAGATCCCTCGCCTATGGCCCGAGCGGACCAGCAGAAGACGCCCGCCTACGCCACCAGCTGCCTGCTGGCGGCGCAGATCCTGGTCTGGCTTACGATTGTCTTCTTCTACGCTAACCGCGATGACTGGTGGCCTTACGTCTTCAACCCTGCCTCGCCGCACCTGCAGGGCTTCCTGATCTCCCCCTTCGTGCACCTGCACCCCTTCCACCTGGGCGTCAACCTCGCCGTATTGTGGCTGTTCGGGGTACCCGTGGAGCGCGGGCTGGGCTCGTTGCGCTTCCTGGCGCTCTTCCTGGCCAGCGCGTGGTGCGCCTCCGTGATGCATTGGGCGGTGATCTACGCGTTCCACGGGAATCTGTTGGTTATGCCCGCGGATGGGGGGGCGGATCAGGTGCCGCGGGCTGCGGCGCTCGGATCCTCGGGAGCCGTGGCCGGCGTCCTCGGCGTCTACTGCGTGCGCTTTCCGCACGTCCCCATTCGGTTCCCGCTGCTGCCGGACTGGCGCATCCAGCCACTCCATCTCCTGGGCGCCTGGGTACTGCTGGAACTGGTGCAGGCACTATCCACGACGGTCGGCCAGTCGCCCTCATCGGTCGGGCACTGGGCGCACTTCGCGGGGTTTGTGTTCGGGATGTGGTACGCTCGCGTACTGGGCCTACAGCGCCGGGCGCGCGGCGACCAGCTTTCCCAGGCAGCGGACGACGCCGCCGCGCGCGGCGATTACGCCGCCGCCGCGCAGGCGTGGTCCGCATTGCTTGCCAGCGACCGCGAGAACTTCGCGCTGCGCCGCAAACTGGTGGCCGCCCGCATCGCTCAAGCCGATCTCGACGGCGCTGCTGCCCTCGCCGCCGAAACCCTTCAGCTCGCCGTTCGGGGAAGACACACCCAGGCCGCGGTGGCTGATTACCGTTACTACGGCGCCATGTTCCCGCGGCTCCGCCTACTCCACGGCATCCGGTTTCGCATCGGCACCTGGATGGCTGAACTGGGCGACCCCGCGGGCGCCTACGAGGCCCTGGCGCTGGCCGCGGAAGAAGACGCCGCCACACCCGGAGCGGCAAGCGCCCTCTTTCGCGCCGGCGAGGTGGCCGCCGATTGCCTACACGACCCCCTGCGGGCGCGGCAGATGTGGCGGCGCATCCTCCTGGACCATCCCCACTCCCCCTTCCATGACCTCGCGCAGCAGCGCCTCCAGGCCCTGTCCCAGCCTCGCTCTCCCTCCTGATTCGCCCGCCTGCAACAGCCCGCGATCGGGGAAACTGTCTGCCTGCCGATCCTTCTCTGGCGCTCTTACCCTATTCTTGCCCTATCCTCCTCTTACTTCTACTCCGCCAGCTACCGCCTGGGCGCACGAGCGCTCAATGCAGCAACAGCACTTTTGCTCACCGTCTGGTCGCGCCCGAAGTCATCCCCCAGAGATGGAACGCGTGCCGCTCCGCGACCACGAAACGGTGCGGGTGGCCCCGCCCGAGCACCCTCTTGCCAGGCAATCTACCGTACGGATAGGTCAGCTCCGGGAAACGCCGCCCATTCTTCCGCGATGTGGGACGCACCTCTGCCCCGACGGGTACCGGGCGGTGGTCGCCTTCAGGGAGCTCCCCTGCCGACGACTCGGATGGGAGGAGGACGCCACGCCTCTGACTGAAACAGCTACAGGTGGGTAATTGTCCCATAGGAGGCGTGCGACCTGAACAGTTCCGGCGCGGCGACCTCCACCTAGGGAGGATTAGGGATGGGCTGGCGTCACGTACTTGCGTTCTCTCTGATGCTCCTCGGCCTGGTGCCCCCGGCCGCATCGCCGGGCCAGGCGTCGCCCGCCCCCGCGTTCAACATCGAGGCCCGCAACGCGGCGGTGGGGGACATCCTCGCCCGGCTCTCGCAAACCGCGGGCGCACCGCTGGCCGCGGATACCTCGGTCTACGACCAGCGCATCACGCTGCGAGCCCAGGCGATTACTGCTACGGAACTCCAGGATGCGCTCACCGAGCTGCTGCACTATAACTGGCGCGAGGAGGGGCAGCGGCGCATCTTCACCCGCAACGCTGCCTGGGATCGACGCGCGGAGGAATCTCGTCGCCTTCGGGACACCCGCTTCCTTGAAGGGCTGCAGCGCATCCGGCGGGCAATGGAAGGGCGGAACGCGGCCGCGTTCGCCGCGGCGCTGGCCACGCGGCTGGCCCGCGAGCAGCCGCAACTGCGCACCGTCATCCGTGTGACGCCCGAGTACCTCAGCCAGACGCTGCTTCTTCAGGCGCTGGATCGGAACGCCGTGGCGGCGGTGGCGCGCAACGGCTTTGGCTGGTCGCCCCTCTGGGGCGTGCCTGCCAGTGCCCGCCAGACACTGGTTACGTTTATGCTGGCGAACCTGCCCGCGGAGGTAGCCGTCCGGTTTGCCTACAACCTGCCGTACCAATCGCCTTACGGACCCTTCGTGCCGGTGTCTACCGGCCTGCCCGATCCGCGGGCGGAGTACCATCTCCTTTACGGCGACCAGTGGATCGGCCAGCTGCTGCTCATTCGCGTGGGGCTGCCGGATGCGTGGGCGGCGGCGTTCCTGCCATCTGTCCTGGTGGAGGAACCTGATGCCGCCGGACTCTACCCCAGTCCACCCCTGGAATTGGACGATCCCGCGCTCGTCCGACGCCTGAACCAGCGCGTGGATCTCACGGGGCTTGCCTGGGACGAAGCCTTGTCTGCCTTCGCCCGCGCGGCAAACCTGAAGGTGGCCTCCGATGATTACCTGCGACCGGCACTGTTCCCCGTAGAGCAGGAGCCGCCGTCTCTGCTCGGCCTCACCGTGCGAGACGCGGTGGATCGCCTGGCCCGCCACTACGGCATGTTCTGGTGGAAGAAGGGGAACTGGTTCTTCTTCCGCCATAACCACTGGGTGGACGAAACGCGCGTGGCAGTTCCTGAGCGGACGATGCGCGCCATCGGCCAGAGCATTGCCTCCCAGTCCCGGCTGTCGGACGCGAACCTGGAGTACCTCGCCGGCCTGAGCGACGAGCAGCTGATGACCGTCCATCTGATCGGAAGTACGCCATCCGGCCAAACCGCGCCGCTCACCGCCTTCGACCTGAACGAGATTCAGCTCGTCCAGCAGTGCCTGGCGTTCTGGCGCACCCTCACCCCCGACCAGCGCGATATAGCGGCCAGCAGCGGATTGCCAGGTTATCTTATGAATACGGAGCAGCAGACTCGCTTTGCTACGTTGGGGCTGGAGCGCGGTTTTGTGCCCAGCTCCCTTGTGCCCGGGGCGGTATTCTTCCGCATTCGCCAGACGTTCCGGTCTTCAGGCACTGAGGGGAGCCCCAGCTACAACGGCGCGATTCTCTTCGAACTGGGTTTCGGACCGAGTTCCATCCGTGCCACCCGCCTGGCATTGCGGGTTCCTGCCCCTCCTCCGGCCACCGGCGCGGGGACAGGAGGCTGATGGATCGGCACCGCACTCGGCTAGACGGGCCTGTCCGCATCCCGCCTCTGCTTCGGCACCGACGGCGGGCTCGTGCCGGGGGCCGGCCGTGATCTGGCCCCCGGCACCGTCGGTGATTTCCCTGGTGGCTGCTTGTCACCCGGGCTGGCCCTATTCCTTCCGCCCACTCCCTCGCGCCCTATCCCGCGTTCCGCATGCCGCACCCCAACCGCCCAAACGCCGTTTCACCGCCGGCGCCATCGGGTATATTCCTGGCGCGGCGCCCAACGCGGTACCCCGGGCGCCAGAGGAGAGCTCCTAATGCGTTTTGTAACCGTCCTTGCGATCTCTGCGGTCGCGCTGGCGCTCGTCTCTTCGGCCTACGCCCAGGCTCCCGAGCGCGTACCGCCACCGTTTATCGCCGTAACCGGCGAGGGCGAGGTGCAGATCCCGCCCGACCTCGCCACCGTGCAACTCGGGGTCGAATCCACTTCTCCCTCGGCACAGACGGCCCAGGGGGAGGTAAGCGAACGGGTGCAACAGATCCTGAGGCGCATCCGCGCGCTCGGCATTCCGGAAGAACAGATTCGGACGACCAGGCTCACCCTGCTCCCCGTTTATGCCGGCCGCCGTCCGGACGAGAGCGGCGAGCAGCGGGTGGTCGGCTACCGGGCCACCAACATCGTGCAGGTGGAGGTGAGGGATCTGGAGCTGGCGGGGCCGGTGATCGACGCCGGTCTGGCAGGAGGCGCCAACCGGGTAGAGGGCCTTACCTACGGCCTCCGCGATGACAGTGAGCCTCGGCTGCGCGCCCTGCGTCAGGCGGCGGCGGAGGCGCGCCGGAAAGCCGCGGCGCTGGCCAGCGCCCTCGACGTGGGGCTGGGTCCCCCACTGGAAGTGCAGGAAGGCGGAGGCGTGATCGTGCCTCGGTTTGAGATGGCCCGCGCTGCGGGAGGAGCCGTGGAAACCCCCGTGCAGCCGGGTCTCATCACTGTGCGCGCCAACGTCAGTGTCCGCTACCGCCTGATTGCCAACAAGGATTAGCGAGCCACCCCGCGTGTAGCGCAGACATCTTGTCTGCGTACGTTGCGCTTTCCGTACAGGCTAGAAGCGGGCGCTACCCCGGAGGGAACGCCCCGGAGATCACGCCACCGCCGCCCCTCCATCCTCTGAGCTTTTTCGCCCTCTCGTTCGATCCCCTTCGTACTGGGTAAAAACCCGGCGAGATGCGGCGATCAACACAGAAACGCGCCTCCCCGGGCCGGGCGAGGTGGGGCAAATGGTGGTGGACTGCTGCCGGGTTGAGCGCCGGGGCGGCAGTGGCCTGGAACGGCGCGCGGGCGCTGCGCCGGCAGCAGCTGCGCGAGCGAATTATCACGCGCCGGCCGGAAGGCTCACGGGTGGTGGTTCTGGGGGCGGGCTTTGCTGGGCTAAAATGCGCCGAGGAGCTGTGCCGTCGTCTCCCGCACGGACCGAACCACGAAGTGACCCTCGTCGACCGTCACAATTACCAGCTATTCGCTCCTCTGCTCTATCACGTCGCCACCGGTATCATCGATCCGAGCCACATCCTCTTCCCGGTCCGGTCGCTGCCCCACCTGGATGGACTCCGCTTCGTGCAGAGCGTCGTCCGCGGCGTGGATTTCGAAAGCCGGCGCGTGCTCCTCGAAGATGACTCGCTGGAGTACGATCAGCTGGTCATCACCCTGGGGAGCACCACCAACTATTTTGGCCACGAGGAGTGGGCCCGGCACACGTTCCCGCTCAAGAACCTGGGGGATGCGATTGCCCTCCGCAACCAGGTCATCACCTGCTACGAGCGCGCCGAGCGCCTGCCGCCCGGCCCGCAGCGGGCCGCGTTGCTTACCTTTGTGGTCGTGGGCGGGGGAGCGACGGGCGTGGAGTTAATGGGGGCTCTCAACGGCCTCGTCTACGGCGCGCTGCGCCGCCAGTACCCCCGCATCTCACCACGGGAGGCGCGCCTGATCCTCATAGAAGCCCACGATGTGCTGTTGCACGGCTTTGGCCGCGACATGGGCCGCCCCGCTTACCAGAGCCTCACGCGCCGCGGTGTGGACGTGCGCCTGGGCACTTCCGCGACGGAGGTCACGCCGGACGGCATCCGCGTGCAGTCTCCCGACCAGCAGGAGTTTATTCCCTCAGCAGCGGTGGTATGGGCCGCGGGCGTACGGCCGGTTTCCGTGGTGCGCTACCTGGACGCTCCTCACGCACCCGGCGGCCGGCTGCTCGTGGACCCGTATCTCCAGGTGCTGGGCCAGCCGCATGTTTATGCCCTCGGTGACTGCGCCGCCGTCCCCGATCCAACCACGGGGGGCTTCCTACCGCCGATGGCGGCGATCGCCGTGCAACAGGGCAGTGCCGTGGCGGAGACCATTGCCGCCCGTCTCGCGGGAGAGGAACCGAGGTCGTTCCGGTACCGCCACTACGGCGAGATGATCTCCCTGGGCCGCCACGAGGCACTGGCGGACGTGTTCGGCGTCCGACTATCCGGAGTGTCTGCCTGGCTGCTATGGCGTGCGTTCTACCTCTGGGAGCTGATGGGCGCGCGGAACCGCCTGGGCGTGGCGCTCGACTGGTCGTTCGCCTACTTCTATGCACGGGAGACCGTCCAGCTCTCGTGCGTCCCCGAATGGGAGCCAGAAGCCATCGTTCCGGAAGAGGTCTCGCCCCCGACAGGGAGAATTATCATCCCGGTGAGGGAGCAGCCGGATACGGAGCGGGAGCCCGTGCCGGCAGACGACTGAATGAGAGGGTCATATAGCCAGGCGGACAGCCCGTTCCTGTAGATCGAAAGCCCACAGTCCAATAGGTGGTGTAGTCATAACGCGCGCTCCGCAACAGGGAAAAGAAAACGTGCCCGCGACTACCTGCCGGATGTGGGTATCGTATGGACGACGCTGCCCGCCGGTTCGCGCCGGACGGCGATACAGCTGAGCGCCCATCCGTGGGTCGCGATCAGCATTCTCACCTGCCGGCCACGACCGGGCGGACCAAGGAGGAACGACTATGCAACAGGAAGCGCCCACCACGCAGGCTCCCACCCCCACGCCCTGGGCGGAGCCAGCCCGCGCCGCGGAATACCGGGTCGCGATGCTGCCCAAGGAGGACGTGGAGAAACTCCAGCACCTGGAGCAGGAGCTGGCTGCTGATCTGGGTGAGGAGATCGTCCTGGTAGCCTACGGGAAGCAGGCGTAAGCTAAACGAACCGGCAGCCGCTCCGCAACACCGGACGGCGGGTCTGCTTCGAGTCCCGCCGCGAACAGCGGGCCTTTCCAAAGACCAGATTGGCTGTTCACGGCCGGGCGTTCGAAGTCGCACCGGCGTTGCCGGATCATTCGGCCGGCCCCCTCAAAACGCCGGTTCGCACGCCGGGCAGCCGCCGGAATACTCCTGATGCGCGGTGACAAACGGTTCCGCCTCGGCGCCCTGTTCCGTCGTTCCCACGCTCAGGATCTGCTCCCTGCGGCTGCCGTAGCGATACACGGTGATCCCCTTGCACTTAAGCTCGTAGGTCAGCCGATAGGCGTGCTCCACGTCGCTCACCGACGCGTCTTCCGGCAGGTTGATCGTCTTGCTGACCGCGTTGTCCGTGTATTTCTGGAACGCGGCCTGCATCCGCACGTGCCACTCGGGCGCGATATCGAGGGCGGTGACGAATAGCCGCTGGACATCTGTGGGCACACCCTCCAGGCGGCGTACCGAGCCGCGCCGGCCCACCTCCGCGAGCAGGGCGTCGTTCAGGAAGCCGCGCTCACGCCCTATCCGTTCGAAAGTGGGGTGCGTTTCCAGAAGCCGCAGGCCTCCCAGCGCGCGGCGAGCATACGCCACGGCAAACAGAGGCTCGATGCCGCTCGAGGCCTCGGCGATGATGGAGATCGTCCCTGTGGGGGCCACCGAAGTGACGGTGGCGTGGCGCATAGCGGCGTAGCCACGCTGCTCCCACAGACTGCCGTGGAAGTTGGGGAACGAGCCGCGCTCCTGGCCCGTTTCCACCGACTTCCGCACCGCCTCCTCCTCGATGAGGGCCATCACGCGTTCCCCGAACGCCAGTCCCTCCTCCGAGTCGTAGGGGATGCCCAGCGCGATCAAGGCATCCGCGAAACCCATGACTCCCAGACCGATCTTCCGGTTGCCGCGCACTGCCGCTTCGATTTCCGGTGTCGGGAACTGGCTGGCGTCCACCACGTTATCCAGGAAATGGACGGCGTCCCGCACCGTGCGCCGCAGCTTCTCTTCGTCCAGATGCCCGTTGGCCACCATCAGGCCCAGGTTGATGCTTCCCAGGTTGCACGACTCGTAGGGGAGCAGCGGCACTTCGCCGCACGGGTTGGTCGCCTCGATCATCCCCACGTGGGGCGTGGGGTTACGCCGGTTGATCTCATCCAGGAAGACCACGCCCGGCTCGCCCGTGGACCAGGCATTCGTAACAATTAGATCCCACACGCTCCGTG
>JACQGL010000248.1 GCA_016199525.1 Armatimonadota bacterium | reverse complement strand
CCGAGCTGATCCACTCCCCGCGTTTCTGGCACTGCTCATAGAACGCCAACTGGGTGCGATGCGCCTGCAGATACTCCGCCATGGATCGGCACAACCTGCGGATGGGTTCTTCCCAGCGCTCCGCTTCTGCTGCCAACCAGCAGACTACTTCCTGCGTGCGGCCCTCCCACAGTCCCGTCCCGATCACCCCCCACGCCCCAGCCGCCCACTCCCGACCTGCCCCGCGCATCTGCTGGCGAAGGTCACGGGCCAGATGCCACCCGTCCAGCCGTCGCTGCCCAGCGGGAAACTGCTGCCCTGCCAGTGTGTCGATCCATCCCGCATCGTCCCCCAGCACGCACACCTCTGCCGCCCGCTCTACCCCCAGCGCCTAGGCGCCCGCATACACCTGCGCCCCAAACGCCTCCGCGGGTTCCCACGCGCTGTGATACTCCTGGTGCAGCACCCTCCCCAGCACGCCGTCCTTCCCCCTCTCCCGCACACGCACCACCGCCGTCTTCACCTCCCGCGGCTGCCCAGAGGGGTGTTCCCGCACCCATTGCCCATCCACGGCGATCTCCACGCGTTGCCCTACCGCCACCGCCGCGTCAGGTTCCGCCACTTCCCCCGCTTGCACTTGTGTGCTGTGCTCCCGCTGTGCCACCGCCAGTTGCCTGCCTGCTCCCTGGCTTACTCGCCGTACCGTCTGGGCACTCACCCACACCCCTAGTTGCTGGGCAATCTGTGCCGCCTCCTCATAGCCCATCTCCGTCCCTAAGAGTACGAGCGCCTCCTGGACGCCGATCTCCATCCGTCGGCGGTTGTGCTCTTCGTCTGCCCAGCCCGGATCCACCCATATGTGCCCGCAGCGCCGGCACCCCGAAAGCTTTCGGGGCCAGCCAACTGACCTCCCCCAGACGGGTCATCAGCGTACGGCGCTCTCTCCCTCGGCGGCGCGGTTCTGGGGTCCCACAGCGAGGGCACGGTCCCAGCCGCACTCTACCCTCCAGAAGGGCGGGCAACTGCGCGTGCAATTGCTGGCGGAAAGCGGCGACGATCTGCGGAACCGACCACCGTGGGCTGCTCCCCATCTCGACGGTAAGCGTCAAAGACAGGACGGACGTGCTAGAACCAGACATGATGGCCTTCTCCTTGCCTGCGAGGTGGGTTGTGCCACCCTCGAAGTTGGCAGAGAAGGCCATACCTACCTACTCCCCGTGTTTTGCCTGCACGTGCATCCCTTGTGGCGTGGTATCGTGCCCGAACGGGCGCTGCCGGCAATATTGTGCGACCGTTTGATGCAAGCGGACCCAGGGTAAACTTCTCCCCGGCAAGCCCGAGCATGGGACTAAGCCGAGGTGGACGCTTACGAGTGGACGGCAAGGTTGGGGCTCTGATCAATGCCCTGTTACGTAAGCGTCACCCGTTATTCCGAGAGGTAATGATATGGCAGCGAAGAGAGAAACTAGAGGCGCGATGACGGTGCGCGAAGCAGGCCGCAAGGGCGGAGAAGTCACCGCCAAGCGCCATGGGCCGCAGTTCTACGAGGAGATCGGGCGCAAGGGCGGCCAGAAGGTTAAGCGGCTGATCGAGCAAGGGAAGCGCGCCCAACTGGGAAGCTAGACCAGCGGCCGGGGGCAGCTGTCCCGGTCCTTTCGGGACCTGCCCCCGGTACCCTACTCAGGCAAGCACTCTGCGGGTCGCAGTCACGCGATTCTGTCTCCGCGCTCAGTACCCGTACGGATTACCGCAAACGACGTCCGGCTAGGGCCAGAGCGCGCCCCCCGTCAGCCCGGCGGTCTCCTCCAGGCCGAGCATCAGATTGGCGTTGTGGACTGCCTGGCCGGCGGCGCCCTTGCCCAGGTTATCAATCGCGGAGAGGCAGATCGCGCGTCGGGTTCGGGCGTCAACCGTCACCGAAAGGATGCAGCGGTTCGTACCGGCCGTGTGGTGTACCTCGGGCGGCGCGTCCTGCACGTGCACGAACGGTGCGCGGGCGTAAAACTCCCGATAGAGCGCCGTGAGCGCGGGGGCATTCACGTCCTCAGTGAGATCCACGTAGCAGGTAGCCAGGATCCCCCGCGTGATCGGCAGCAGGTGGGGCGTGAAAGTGATCCGCCACTCGTTGCCCCCCGGCTGGAGATGTGCCAGTTCCTGCTCTACCTCCGCGATGTGGCGATGGCCGGTCATCCCGTAGGCGCGGAAGTTCTCGTTGATGGCAGGAAACGAGTACTCCTCGCTCATCCCCACGCGCGCCCCGGCGCCGGAGACGCCGGACTTTGCGTCCACCACTACCCCACCCGGCCGTGCCAGGCCCCGGGACACCAGGGGAGCCAGGGCCAGCAGCATGGCCACCGGGTAACAACCGGGGTTGGCGACCAACCGCGCCTCGCGGACCTCGGGATGCAGCTCCGGGAGGCCGTACACCGCCTCGGGCAGCAGGTGGGGGCTAACGTGCTCTCTCCTGTACCATTGCTCATAGGTGGCGCGATCCCGGACGCGGAAATCGCCGGAGATATCCACTACCTTCTTACCGGCAGCGAGAACGGCAGGGCTGTGCTGCATGGCCTGGCCATCCGGCAGCGCGAAGAACAGCAGCTCCGCCGACGCAGCGGCCTCTTCGGCATCAAACTGGGAGAACGTCAGGTTGGTCAGTCCGTGCAGGGAGGGGAATGAGGCCGCCACCGGCGCACCCGCCTGGGTATCGGAGGTCACGTAGGCCACGTGCAGGTGAGGGTGCTGCAGCAGATAGCGAAGCAGCTCCCCCCCCACGAACCCCCGCGCCCCGACCACGCCCACGGGAATCATCTTCCGCCTCCTTTCCTGGCCAGCCCCACTCCCCTGAGCAGAAACGGGGCGCATCCGGCTCACCGGGCGCGCCCCGCGCACCGATCCCGACTCTGCCTGGGCCGCGGTAGCTAGCGGCGCGCCGCCGCCAGCGTACCTCGATACCGATCCAGCGGCTCGATCAGCACCTCCCCATGCCGGCCAGAGGCGTGGATGAACTGACCATTACCCAGGTAGATACCGGTGTGATCGTAGGCGAACTTGTTCTTGAAATAGAGCCGATCGCCCGGCTGAAGCTGGTCCAGTGCCACCAGCGCCCCTACCTGCGCCTGCTCGCGCGCGGTGCGCGGCAGTCGCACGCCGATGGTCTCAAAGCAGTTCTTCACCAGGCCAGAACAGTCCACGCCCGAGAAGCCATTCCCGCCCCACCGGTACCGGACATCTAAATACCGGAGCGCCTCGCCAACCACCGCTTCCGCCTCTGGAGAAAAGGTTTCCGAAGCGCTTTGTGAACCTGAAAGTTGGGACACGGACGGCAGGGTGCGCGGCAGTTCGCCCGGCTGAACGGCGGTTACCTGATAGTCGAGCAGCCGTACGTGGCTGGTGGGCACGTAGCCAACGCCGCCATCCGACATCAGAATGGCGTAGTAGCCCTGCAGCTCCGGGCCCACCACTACGTAGGTCCCCCGTGAGAGCGCGGCGAACGGTTGGCTCCGGGGATCCGGAACGCGGTGGATAGGAGCACCGGCAATGGCCACCCCCAACCGTCCGTACGTGGTAACGGGCGGCTGAGTGGGCACAGCGGGGGACATTGTCGCCGGTGGCGCGTACGACGTCACCGCTTGCTGCAGCGACGGAGCCTGCACTTCAATGATAATCTCGCCCTTGGCCAGCACCGCCGAGGGCGCGCTTGCTAGAAGCGCCGCAACTACCCCTAACTCCCATACGCGCGCTGCCATGTCGCGTCTCCCGTTATCATCAGGGCGGCAGCTTGCCCGGCCTTATCGCTTACTGAACTGGAAGCCGCGCCGCGCCCGCTTGCGTCCGTACTTCTTCCGCTCCTTGACGCGGGAATCTCGAGTGAGCAGCCCCGCCTGCCGCAGATTGGCGCGCAGATCGGGATTGGCCTGGAGCAGCGCCCGCGCGATTCCATGGCGCAGCGCCCCCGCCTGCCCCGATATCCCGCCGCCCTGGACCTTCGCCTTCACCGAGAACTGGCCCACCGTCTCCGTCACGTCAAACGGCCGGTTGACGAGCAGCTCCAGCGAAGGCCTGCGGACATAATCCGATAGGGAGCGGTTGTTCACCTCGATCTGCCCGTTGCCGCCCGGCATCAGCCATACCTTGGCGATGGCCGTCTTCCGGTGGCCCGTGGCGTAGTACCTGATTCCTAATGCAGACAAGTTTCCTCCTCTGTCGCCGGAAGCCCGATTTGCTGCTCCTAACGCCGTCATAGCCAGCGATGGCTGAGTGCTTATCTAAGCGTGCCCCTTCACTCCTGGATCTCGTACAGTTTGGGTTGCTGAGCAGCGTGCGGGTGTTCGGAACCGCCATAGACCTTCAGTTTGCGATAGACCGCCGCGCCCAGGCGATTGTGTGGCAGCATCCCCTTGATCGTCCGCTCCACGAGATGCACGGGGCGCGTCTGCCGCAGCTTCCCGTAGGTCACCGACCTCAAGCCGCCGGGGTACTGCGTATGCCAGTAGATGAGATCCTCTGCCTTGTTGCCGGTGAGCTTCACACGATCCGCATTGATGACGATGACGTGATCCCCGGTATCCACGTGCGGCGTGAAGATCGGCTTGTGCTTGCCGCGCAGCAGCTTGGCCACCTCCGCCGCCAGCCGGCCAAGCGGCTTGCCGGTGGCATCCACCACCCACCAGTCACGCTTGACCTCCTCAGATTTCGCCATGAACGTCTTCATCGTACATCCCCCGTGCCCAAGCAACGATCAATACGCTACCCGCGTGAGAAAAAGCCCGTAGGGCGGCACCGTCTCGCCCGCCACCGTTCGATCTCGCGCGGCGAGAATCTCTGCCATCTCCGCCGGCTCACGTTTACCCACACCGATCTCCAGCAGCGTGCCCGTGACGATACGGACCATGCTTTGCAGGAAACCGTCCGCCGTCATTGTAAGCCGCAGAAGCGGCCCGTGCTCAGTCAAGGACGCCTGCGTAACAGTCCGCACTCGTGTATCGGTCTCCGCACCCGCAGCGCAGAACGAAGTGAAATCGTGCTCGCCGATGAGGGCGGAAAGCGCGGTGCGCATCCGCTCAGGCGCGTCCGCCGGCAGTCTCACCCGGCAGGTATACCGCCGCAAGAAGGGCGACGGTCCGGCCCGCCACAGATAGTAGCGGTACGTGCGCGCGCGAGCGCTAAACCGCGCATGGAACTCCAGCGGGACTTCCGCCGGATGTCTCGCCACGATGTCAAAGGGCGCGATCCCGTTGAACGCCAGGACCACCCGCTCGATTGGGATCCGGCCCGACGTATGAAAATTGATCACCTGGCCCGTGGCGTGCACCCCGGCATCGGTCCGCCCCGCGACGATGACCTGGGCCGGCTCCCCAGTGATGCAGGCCAGTTTCTTCTCTACAGCCTCCTGCACAGTCGGTGCGTTGGGCTGCCGCTGAAAACCGTGGTAGGCGGTCCCTTCGTAAGCCAGCACCAGGCGGATATTTCGGATGACCACCGCTCTACTCGGTGGACAGCTCCAGCTTTACCATCGGCGACGCATCCCCACGCCGGAAGGGAAGCCGGAAGATACGCGTGTAGCCGCCCGGCCGATCTCTGAACCGCGGCGCGATCTCCTTGAACAGGCGGGAGATATAGTCCTCACTGCTTTGATGCGAACGGATCCTGGCACGCATGCGGGCCCGTTCCGTGATCTTCGCTTTCCGGTTCGGCTCCAGGCGGTTGAACGCCGCGCCTATCGACGGGTTTTCATCTGTGCCGCGCGGCAGGCGCGGGATCCAGGCGGGCGTGTGCGTAGCCAGATAGCGGCGGGCGACCGTGCGGGCATGCACCGCGCGGGCCAACACCTGCTGGGCCTCGGCTTCGGCAGCCGCGTTCTGCGCCTCGCGGGCGCGCTGCTTGGCCTGGCGGGCGGCCAGAATCTCCTCTTCGGTCGGGCTCTTCTTCGCCAGGGTGATCAGCCGCTCGGCAATACGGCGCACTTCCTTTGCCCGACACTGGGTGGTGATGATCCCTTTGTACGCGAATAGTTGACGAACCTGCCCCCGTAGAAGGGCAAGCCGCTGATCGCTAGGGAGACCTAGCTTTCTACCCTGCTTCCGATGCCGCATAGTCTTGCTCCCACATCACTCCGTCTCCGCTTCCTCCGCCGCCACATCTGCCTCAGGCCGATCCTCTGGTAACGAAGACCCGGCGAGCGTCAATCCGAACTGGGCCAGCTTCTCCTGCACCTCGAGGAGCGACTTCCGACCGAAGTTGCGGATGTTCATCAGCTCTTCTTCCGTGGTCTTCACCAGATCCGCAACGGTCTGGATGTTGGCCTTCTTGAGGCAGTTATAGGTGCGGACCGAAAAGTCCAGCTCCTCGATGCGCGCGTCCGGCGCTTTCGGCTCGCCCGCGCGCGGCGCGTAGCTACCATCCTCGGAGGGTCGGATGGCTTCCTCGGCGTTGACATCGAAGAAGAGGCGGACATAGCCATCCAGGATGCGCGCCGCGTCGGAGAGCGCTTCACTGGGGACCATCGTGCCGTTCGTCCAGATCTCCAGGATCAACCGCTCGTAATCGGAGCGGCTCCCCACGCGGGTGCCCTCCAGAGCGAAGTTGACCTTCCGGACGGGCGTGAACGAGGATCCCACGGGAATCACGCCGATCTGGTGCTTGTAACGTTCATGCTTCTCTGACGGAATGTAGCCCTTGCTCACCTCCACGGTCATCTCCATAGAGAAGGTGGCGTTCTCATCCGCCAGGGTCGCGATATGGACCTCGGGGTTGACGATCTCCACATCCGCCGGGGTTTGGATGTCGGCTCCCGTAACATCCCCTTCGCCGCGCTTGTCAATGCGCAAGATGTGCGGCTCTTCGCCGATTCCGTTCCCGCGGACCTTAATGGCCAGGTCTTTCAGGTTGAGGATCAGTTCGGTGGTATCTTCCCGCAGGCCGGGGATGGTGGCGAATTCGTGCAGTACCCCATCGATGCGGACGGAAGTGATCGCCGCCCCGGGCAGGGATGAGAGAAGGACGCGGCGAAGCGAGTTGCCCAGCGTGACGCCGTAGCCGCGCTCCAGGGGCTCCACCACGAACTTACCGTAGTCCTCCGAGTGCTCCAATGTTTCGATCTGCGGAACCTGGGTTTCCGTTTCCATTCAACACCGCTCCTGTCGCTGGGATTCATCGGAGAGACGCAAAGCGGGGCCCCAACCGAAGCCGTTGGGACCCGCGTTGCATCCTGGCCTGGGTGGCTCGCCGCCCGCGGGGTGGTCTCCAATTCGGTGCACCCGGTGGGACCCGCCCGCACCTCATCAGCTTTCGGGATGCGGCGATGCCTGAATTCGGGCCATGCGCGCTCTGCGCTCCCGCTCTCCCGCGCGCTTAACGAGAATAAAACTCCACCACCAGCGCTTCGTTGACCTGTGTATCGATCTGCTCTCGTGTGGGTACAGCCAGCACCTTGCCGGCAATGCCCTGGATATCAAAGCCAAGCCATTCCGGCAGCCGCCGCCCCCCGGTGGTACGGAGCGCCTCCTCGATGGCGCCCGGTTTCTGATCCGGAGAGGCCAGGGTGATCGTATCGCCCGGCCGCAGCTGGTAGCTGGGGATGTTGACCTTCCGCCCGTTCACACAAAAGTGACCATGACTGACCATCTGCCGTGCCTGTCGGCGCGAAAGCGCCAGGCCCAGGCGGTAGACGGTGTTATCGAGCCGCATTTCCAGCAGCTGCAGAAGTGTCTCACCGGTAACGCCCTTGCGCCGTACCGCCTCTTTGAAGTAATTGCGAAACTGCTTCTCGAGGATGCGGTAGATGCGCTTGATCTTTTGCTTCTCCCGCAGCTGCACCCCGTAGTCGGCCAGTTTACGCTGCCGCTGACCATGCTGCCCCGGCGGATACTTCCGCCGTTCGATAGCGCACTTGCTCGTGTAGCAGCGCTCGCCTTTGAGGAATAACTTGACACCGTCCCGCCGACACAACCGACAGACGGGACCGCTGTAAACCGCCATACCGCTCTCGTCCTCCAGCCCGAACTCGTTCTGGCTGCCGCGGCGCCGGGCTTACACGCGCCGGCGCTTGGGCGGGCGACAACCGTTGTGGGGAATGGGCGTCACGTCCTTGATCATAGCCACTTCCAGCCCCGCAGCGGAGAGGGACCGGATGGCGGTTTCACGTCCGGAACCGGGGCCTTTCACCAGCACGTCCACCCGCCTGACGCCATGCTCCATCGATTTGCGGGCGGCGGATTCGGCAGCCATCTGCGCCGCGAAGGGCGTGCCCTTCTTGGTTCCTTTGAAGCCGACGGACCCGGCGCTTGCCCAGGACACCACCTCGCCCTTCTGATCCGCGATGGTGATGATGGTGTTGTTAAACGTAGACTGGATATGGGCCACGCCGTGTAGGACGTTCTTTTTCTCTTTGGGCCGGCCACGGCCGGTAGCTTGCTTCTTCGCCATGCGCGTTGACCTTCGTCACTCCTATCTTTTAGTGCTTCCGTGCCCGGCGCTTCACACCCACCGTGCGCCGCGGACCTTTACGGGTGCGGGCGTTGGTGCGAGTGCGCTGTCCCCGCACGGGCAATCCACGCCGATGGCGAATCCCCCGGTAGCACCCGATGTCCGTCAACCGGCGGATGTTCATCATGGTCTGCCGGCGCAGGTCCCCTTCCACGCGGTACTCACGCTCCAACACATCCCGCAGCTTCGCGACTTCCGTCTCGGTGAGCTCCCGCACGCGCGTGCTGGGACTTACATCGGTTTGCTCCAGGATCTTCCGGCTCGTGGCAGATCCCACCCCAAAGATGTAGGTCAGCGCCACTTCAACGCGCTTGTCGCGAGGCAGGTCCACCCCGGCGATACGTGCCACTTTCGTGCTCCCCCTCCATCCGTCGTGCGCAGGCCGAGCGCCTGGTAGCTATCCCTGACGCTGCTTGTGCTTCGGGTTCTTCTTGCAAATCACACGGACGACGCCGTGCCGGCGAATAATCTTACAGTCTTCGCACATCTTTTTTACGGACGGCCGGACCTTCATCTCACCATCCCCGGAAACCCTGTCGGTTTCCGCTCCGCTGATGGGGAACCGAGCGGCGTCCGTGCTCCTTGCCGCTTACGGACACCCTGCTTCCTTACAGTGGGGCGCCCGGCCCGCACAGGCATGGCTCGTAGGCCGCGTCCCACAGAACAGACAACCCGATTAGGTTAACAAAAACTCGCTCAAAAAACAAGTCGCGGTAACCGATCCACAAACATCGATCGCCAGGGGGTCAGGATGAGCGGCCCGCCCTTCGTAATGGCCACCGTGTGCTCATAATGCGCCGAGAGGCTGCCATCCTGGGTAACCACCGTCCAGTTATCCGGCAAGATCTCCACCTCGGGTCCGCCGGCGTTGACCATCGGTTCGATGGCGAGGGTCATTCCCTCGCGGAGGGCGGGGTTCGGCTGGTCCGGCGCCACATAGTTGGGAATCTGCGGTTCTTCGTGAAGACGGCGACCCACGCCGTGCCCCACCATCTGGCGCACTACCGAATAGCCGTGGCGCTCCACGTGCTCCTGAATGGCACGGCCAATATCCTGCAGCTTCCCTCCAAACCGTGCCTGGTCAATCCCCGCCCAGAGCGCCTCCTCGGTGACGCGGAGCAGACGCCGGGTGCTTTCCAATACGGTGCCTACGGGCACCGTAAGGGCGGCATCGGCGTGGTAGCCCTTCCACCGCGCGCCCAGATCAATAGAAACGATATCCCCATCCTGCAGGCGACGATCCGCGGCCGGGATTCCGTGAACTACCTCCGAGTTAATCGAGGCGCAGAGGCTGGCCGGATAGCCGCGATACCCCTTGAACGAGGGATAGGCGCCCGCACGACGCATATGCTCGAAAGCCAGCCGATCCAGCTCCAGAGTGCTGACGCCCGGCTGCACTTTCTGCGCCAGCAGATGGAGCGTGTCCGCGACGATCCTCCCCGCCTCCTGCATCAGCTCGATTTCGCGGGCGCTCTTGCAAATGATCCGTCCCATCAACCGGTAACCGCCCGGGCCGCAGCCCCCTCTATCTCTCGCAAGACCGCCGCTGCCACTTGCTCAGCGCTCGCTACGCCGCACACCGGGCGCAGAATTCCGGCGCGCCGATAGTAGTGCACCACTGGTTCCGTGCGCGCGTGGTACTCCTCCAGCCGGCGCAGGATCACCTCGGGCCGATCATCCTCGCGATGGATGAGCGCGGCGCCCTCCACGTCGCACCGCTCATCCTCCGCAGGCGGCATGGCGATCATGTGGTACGACCGGCCACACACCGGGCAAACGCGACGGTTGGAGATGCGACGCACAATTTCCTCGGCGGGCACCTCGAGATTAATCACTGCCAGCAAGCTCTGGCCACGATCGGCCAGATACTGGTCCAGAGCCTCCGCCTGTTCCACCGTCCGCGGGAAGCCATCCAGAATAAACCCTGTCTCACAGTCCTTCGCCGCCAACCGATCCCAGACCATATCGAGCACGAGAGCGTCGGGCACGAGTTCGCCGCGCTCGATAAACCCGCGCACGCGTCGGCCGAGTTCCGTCCCCCGCTCCACATGATCGCGGAACATATCGCCCGTGGAGATGGCGGGAATCCCCCGGCGACGCGAGAGCTCTGCCGCCTGGGTGCCCTTACCTCCCCCGGGGGGACCGAGCAACACGATCTTCATGGGTGGTCTACCGGGCGGCCATCAGCTAAGGCGCATGCTGCCCAGGGAGGCGGCGGCGCCATGGCGGCGTCCCCCTGCCTGCGCCTTGATAAACCCGCCGTAGTTCCGCATCACCAGGTGCGACTCCAGGTTCTGCATCGTGTCCAGGGCCACGCCCACCACGATCAGCAATGAGGTGCCGCCTACCAGGCTGAAGGTATGCACCCCGGTGATGCCTCCCGTGTAGTACTGCAGCAACCCCACGACGGCCAGGAACATCGCGCCTGCGAAGGTGATACGCGTCATCACCCGATCCAGGTAGTCCTGGGTGGGCCGCCCTGGCCGGTAGCCGGGGACGTAAGAGCCGTATTTCTTCAGGTTCTCGGTCAGCTCCGGAATATTGATTACGATGGCCGCGTAGAAGTAAGTAAATACAAAGATCAGCAGCGCGTAGAGTAGCGAGGGCACCCAGTGTGCGCCTGGCGTGGTATACCGCTGGATCCACTCCGCCGCCTGCGTCCAGAAAGATTGCGTGTTCGGATTGCGCAACCAGGTAACGATGGTGGCAGGGAACATCATCAGCGAGATCGCGAAGATGATCGGGATGACACCCCCCACGTTCACCTTGAACGGCAGGTAGCTGCTCTGGGCCTGGACGACACGGTTCCCTACCACTTTCTTGGCGTGCTGGATCGGGATGCGGCGCGTGCCCAGGTGCACGTAGATAATGCCCATCACCGTAGCCACGAACATCAACAGCAGCCCGAGCAGGTTCAGGGGACCCACGCTGGCGCCGCCTCCCACACCACCCCAGGAAAAGTTGCGCAGGGTGATACCGACGTCGTATGGCAGACGGGCCATAATGCCCGCAAAGATGATCAGGCTCACGCCCTGCCCGATCCCCTTTTCGGTGATCATCTCCCCCATCCACAACAGGAAGCACGTCCCCGCGGTGAGGGAAACGCACACCTGAAAGCGCGTGAATAGATCGGCGCTGAACACCGGCGTCGCCCCGCCGAAGTTGCTCAGCATTACCGTGAGGCCGAGCGCCTGGAACAGGGCCAGAAAGGCGGTGAGGTAGCGGGTGTACTTGGCGATCTGCTTCTGCCCCGCTTCGCCCTCCTTGCGCATCTCTTCCAAGGCGGGAATGGCGGCGCTCAGCAGCTGCATGATGATCGAGGCGTTGATGTAGGGCGTAATCCCCATCGCGAAGATGGTGAACCGCCGGAACGCCCCGCCGGAGAACACGTCCAGTAGCTGCAGGAAGGGGATCTGCCCCTGGCTAAACAGCCGCTCCATCGCCGCGCTGTTGATCCCCGGCACCGGGATGTGCAGGCCGACGACGAACACGCCGAACATCGCGATGACGTACTGGATGCGCCGGCGGATCTCGGGGGTAGCCCAGGCAATCGCCAGTGTCCTAAGCATGGATGATCTCCACCGCGCCTCCCAGGGAGGCGATCTTCTCCTGGGCGGACTTGCTGAACTTATGCGCGCGCACGGTCAGCGGCCGATCCACGCTGCCGTCTCCCAGGATCTTGACTCCATCCTTCAGGTCACGGATGACGCGCTGTTCCAGCAGCAGTTCGGGCGTGATGACCGTTCCCGCCTCGAAGCGCCGCAGCTGATCCAGGTTGACGATGGCGTACTCTTTCTGGAACGGGTTCTTGAACCCGCGGCGGCGCGGCAGCCGGCGGTGCAGGGGCGTCTGGCCGCCCTCAAAGCCGACGCGCACCGTATTCCGGGCCTTCTGGCCCTTGGTCCCTCGTCCGGCAGTCTTGCCGTGCCCGCTGCCAATCCCACGCCCCACGCGCTTGCGCCGGTGTACGCTACCCGCAGCAGGCTTCAAATCGGATAGTTTCATCGTTTTTCTCTATCCACGCCTCAGATTACGACCCGCTCGGCGGCGGGGCTGAACGAACCGGCATCCCGGCGGGCGATCATCCCGCCGCGCGCGGTGGGCTTGTCTCTCTGGTAAGCCACCTGAAGGCGGCCATGCATCCGATATCGAAGGATCAGGGCCGTCTACCGACCTTTACCCCGAACCGGCCGGTCGTTCACGGCCGGGCATCCGACTCCACCGCCTCCACCTCGACCAAGTGCGAAACTTTCTTCACCATCCCCAGGATTTGCGGATTGAGCGGCTGGAGAACGCTGCGGCCAATCCGACGCAGACCGAGTGACTCGACCGTGCTCCGCTGCTTGCGGTCCCGCCCGATCGGACTGCGGACCAGGGTGATTTTAAGCTGACTGGGCATCCTGCATCTCCGCTGCGGGCCGTCGCACGCCCACCTGGCTCACATCCACGCCCCTCAGATCCGCAACCTGCTCCGGCGTGCGCAGCTCTTGCAATGCGCGCAGGGTTGCCCACGCGGTGTTAATCGGGTTGGAGGAGCCCAGCGATTTCGCCAGCACATCGCGCACCCCCGCCGCCTCCAGAATGGCGCGCACAGAGCCACCCGCCACCACGCCTGTGCCCGGGCTGGCGGGCTTGAGCAGCACCCGCGCCGCGCCCCAGTCCGCAATCACCTGGTGAGGAATGGTCGTCCCACTCAACGGCACGCGGATCACCTGCTTCTTCGCGGCGTCCACCCCCTTGCGGATCGCATCGGGGATACCGCGCGCTTTACCCAGGCCCGCACCCACGTGACCCTTGCCATCGCCGACCACCACCAGGGCATTCCAGCTGAGCGTACGGCCCCCCTTGTGGGTCTTCTGAACCTTATTGGTTTTGACAACCCGCTCTTCTAGCTCCAGCGCACTCGCATCGATTCTACGCATTGCGTCTTTCTCACACTGAACAGTGACCAGCCGTCAGCCACCCGCAACGTGAATCACCGGGCGGCTGAGCGCTAACTGCTAAAACTGCAGTCCCACCTCCCGCGCCGCGTCAGCGAGGGCGGCCACGCGTCCCTGATACTGGAATCCACCCCGGTCGAACACGACCCGCTCCACGCCCCTCGCCTTCGCCCGCTCACCGACGAGGCGCCCCACCTCGCGCGCCGCCGCCACGCTGCCGCCGGGATGCTCGCCGTTCTTCAGGCGCTCGCGCAGATCCTTGTCTAGAGACGAAGCGGCCACCAGTGTGCGCCCCGTCGTATCATCGATCACCTGCGCGTAAATATGGTTGAGACTGCGATAGACCGCCAGCCGGGGCCGCTCGGGAGTGCCGGAGAGCTTATTTCGCACACGCTGGTGGCGCCGCAGTCGCAGCTCCTGTCGCCTCTGCATTGCTACCTCTATCTACCCTTACCGCCCTTAGCGCTCTTGCCCGCCTTGCGGCGCACCAGCTCGCCCCGGTAACGGATCCCCTTCCCCTTGTAAGGCTCCGGCTTCTTCAGAGCGCGGAGTTCCGCCGCCGTCTGCCCCACCAGATGTTTATCGATCCCGGATACCCTGATCCAGAACTGGCGGGTATTGGTTTCCTGCCCCACCTCGAAGACAATCCCCGGCCGGGGCACCACCTCGATGAGGTGCGAGTAGCCCAGCGTGAGACGCAGGTTCCTACCCGTCGTCTCCGCGCGGTACCCCACACCCACGACATCGAGCGTCTTCGCGTAGCCTTCGGTGACGCCCTTGACCATATTGGCGATTAGGGTGCGCGTCAGGCCGTGGAGGGCGCGCATCCGCGGCTCATCATTGGGACGGGCGACGAGCAACCTTCCGTCCTCCTGCCGCACATCAATGCCCGGTGGAATCGCCTGTTCCAGGGCTCCCTTCGGCCCCTTTACCAGTAGCCGGTCATCCTCCTGGGTTACCGCCACACCACCCGGGATCGCAATTGGCATCCGCCCTATCCGTGACATGGCACTCTCTCCCGTCTCCTTGCCTACCAGACGTAGCAGAGCACCTCGCCGCCGACACGCTGGCGCCGTGCCTCTCGATCCGTAAGCACGCCCTTACTGGTGCTAACGATGGCCACGCCCATGCCGTTCAGCACGCGCGGCAGCTTGTCCGCCTGGGCGTAGACGCGCAGACCCGGCTTGCTTACCCGCTTGAGCTGGGTGATAACCGGCTCGCGGCGCGGGCCGTACTTCAGGTAGATGCGGATGACGCCCTGCTTGTCATCCTCGACAAACTGGTAGCCGCGGATGAACTTTTCCTGGCCCAGAAGCTTCACAATCTCCAGCTTCAGTCCGGAGCCCGGCACCTCCACCTGCTCGTGCCCCGCGCGGCTGGCGTTCCGGATACGCGTCAGCAGGTCGCCGATAGTATCTGTAATTGCGCTCATCGGGAACCTCTACCAGCTGCTCTTAGTAACGCCCGGGAGCAGGCCACGGAGGGCCATCTCACGCAGGCAGATGCGGCACAGCCCGAACTTGCGGAAATAGCCGCGCGCGCGCCCGCACACGTTGCACCGGTGGTAAGCACGCACCGGGAACTTGGGCTTCCTTCGCGCCTTAACGATGAGGGCTTGCTTAGCCATGCGCCTCTTCTCGCTCCTTCTTTGCCTTCTCGATGATCTGCTGAGCTGTGTGCGCGGGCACTTCCTCGTAGTGCGAGAACGATGTCCGGAACGTCCCCCGGCCGCGGGCGATCGACCGGAGATCGATCGCGTAGCGGAGCATCTCCGCCATCGGGACCTGGGCGCGGATCAGCTGCTTGCCGCCACCTACCGGTTCCATCCCCTGGATGCGACCGCGCTTCGTGTTCAGGTCGCCAATAACATCCCCCATATACTGCTCGGGAACGGTGATCTCCACGTCCAGAATCGGCTCCAGCAGAACGGGCGCATCCTTCTCCATCGCATTACGGAACGCCAGGGAACCCGCCAGCTTGAACGCCAGTTCTGAGGAGTCCACCGCGTGGAACGACCCATCGTCGCACGTGGCCCGGATATCCACCACGCGATAACCGGCGAGGATGCCGTGCTCCGTCGCCTCCTGGATTCCCTTATCTACCGCGGGAATGTACTGCCGCGGGATAGCGCCGCCCACGATGGCATCCACGAACTCATAGCCAGTCCCGCGCGGTAGCGGCTCGAACTTCACCCAGCAGTCCCCGTACTGGCCACGGCCCCCCGTCTGCTTCTTGTGCCGGCCCTGGACGCGCACGGTGGCGGTAAGCGTCTCCCGGTAGGGAACCTTCAGCCCCTGCAGCTGAACGTTCGCGCCCAGGCGACGGAGCCGCTCGACAATGATATCCAAGTGCGTGTCGCCCTGTCCGCTGATCACGGTCTGTCCCGTCTCCGCATCGCGGCGATACTGGAACGTCGGATCCTCTTCCGCGAGCCGCTGGAGGGCCGGGCCCATCTTGTCCTCGTCCGCCTTTGTTTGCGCCGTGATCGCCGCCGAGTAGGTGGGCTGTGGGAACTCGATCCCGGGGTAGACGATCGGCTGCGTCGCATCCGCCAGGGTATCCCCGGTGCTGGTGACCGCCAGCTTGGCGACCGCGCCGATATCTCCCGCCGGAATCTCGCTGACCGCCTCCGATGACTTGCCCCGCATGACGTAGAGCTGCCCGATGCGCTCGTTCTGCTCCTTGCGGGTGTTGGCCACCTCGGATCCCGAGCGCAGCACTCCCGAGTAGACCCGGAAGTAGGTGAGCTTCCCCACGTAGGGGTCGGTGATCGTCTTGAATACCAGCGCGGAGAGCGGCGCGCTGTCGCTCGGCTGGCGAACGCCGCCCGTCTCTCCCCTCACCGCGCCCGCTTCCACAGGGGAGGGAACAAACTGCACGAGCGCATCGAGGAGCGGCTGGGCGCCCAGGTTCTCCGTCGCGGACCCGCACAGCACGGGCACCACGCTCCCCGCCTTTACGCCCGCCACCAGGCCGCGCATCAGCTCCTCGTCGGAAAGCGGCTCGCCGCCCAGGTACTTCTCCAGCAGCTCATCGTCCGCTTCTGCGGCGCTTTCCATCAATTGCTCGCGGGCGCGCTCCACCTCATCGGCCAGCTCGGCGGGCACCTCCGTCTGCCGGGCGTCACGCCCGGTGCCGATGAACGCTACCTGGTGCAGCACATCCACCACACCGCGGAAGTTTGCCTCCGCACCGAGGGGAACCTGGATCGCCACGCACTTGTTTCCAAACGCGGCGCGTAGAGAGTCTACGCAGCGCGAGAAGTCTGCGTTCTCACGATCCATCTTGTTGACAAACACCAATCGCGGCAGCTGCCGTCGATCCGCCAGCTCCCAGGCCGCTTCCGTGCCCACCTCCACGCCCGCGGGGGCCGACACAACGAGCACCACAGCTTCCGCAACGCGCTGGCCGCTGGCCACCTCGCCAATGAAATCCGCGTACCCGGGCGTATCGATCAGGTTAACCTTGTGCTCCCGCCACTCGAGCGGCCCCAGGGCCACGTTCACGCTCATATGGCGGCGAACCTCATCCGGATCGAAGTCCGTCGTCGCGTTGCCGGCATCCACGCGGCCGAGGCGGTCAATCGCGCCAGCGTCGAAGAGCATGGCTTCCACTAGGGACGTCTTTCCCGTCCCGCCATGCCCGGCCAGCGCCACGTTCCGTACCGCGTCAGCCTTGAACCGCTTCATTTCCTTATCCTAAAGATCCTGATTTCTCGTCTATGGTTTTCTGGCTCATAGCCTGTTCATTCTGGCTCGCCTGCTTCCCAAGCACAAACCAGCAGCTAGAAATCATCTCTGCACTATGCCTCTCGGAAGGGCATCCCCAGCGCCCGCAGCAGCGCGTGCGCCTCTTCGTCAGTGCGGGCGGAGGTATCGACAATGATGTCCATGCCTCGCATCCGGTCCACGGTATCATAGTCGATTTCCGGAAAGACGAGCTGCTCACGCACGCCCATCGCGAAGTTGCCGTGCCCATCGAACGATTTGGGTGAGACGCCACCGAAGTCACGCACGCGGGGCAGCGCCACGCTGATCAGCTTGTCCAGGAACTCGTACATTCGGTCCCCGCGCAGGGTTACTTTGCAGCCGATACGCATGCCCTGGCGAATCTTGAAGGCAGCGATGGATCGCTTTGCACACGTCACCACCGGCCGCTGGCCGCTGATCAGCGCCATATCGCGTACAGCGTTGTCCAGCTGCTTACTGTCCTGCACCGCCGCGCCCACGCCCATGTTCAGCACGATCTTCTCCAGGCGTGGGACCTGCATGACGTTCTTGTAATCGAACCGCTTCATAAGCTCCGGCACGACTTCGTTCCGGTAGCGCTCTTTCAGCCGTGGCATCTCCATCTCCGCGGTGGGCGTTAGGTATCGGACGTCAGGGGCTGGACATCGGACGATCAGACGCCTGAGTGTTCCTTTACGCCTAACGCGCTACGTCGTCTCCCGTCGATCGATAATCTCGCCGCAACCTTCCCGTTTGCAGAAGCGCACCCACTTGCCTTCCTGGCGCTGATGGCCGATCCGTGTAGGTTGGTTACAGCTCGGGCAGATCACCATCAGATTGCTGACATGAATGGGCGCCGGCTTCGAAATCCGCCCAGCACGCTGCTCCGCGGTGACCTGCTGTCCGCCGCGGGCCTTCTGGTGGCGGATGACGATGTTTCGGCCCTCCACAATCGCCCGCTCCCACTGCGGCATCACCTTCGCCACGCGGCCGCGTTCACCCACATCTTTGCCCGCCAGGATTAGCACTTCGTCACCGGAGCGGACGTGCGGTTTGAACTCGCCGCCCAGATGCCTCTTCTTGGCTGCCATCACAGCACCTCCGGCGCGAGCGAAATGATCTTCATGAACTGGCGGTCCCGCAGCTCGCGGGCCACGGGGCCGAAAATGCGGGTGCCGCGCGGATCGCCGCTGGGCTGGATCACCACCGCGGCGTTGTCGTCGAACCGCAGGACAGAGCCATCCGGCCGGCGGATCGCGTGGTGCGTGCGGACCACCACGGCGCGTACCACATCCCCCTTCTTGATCTGCGCGCCGGGGATGGCCGCCTTGACGGCGGCGACGATCACGTCGCCCACCGACGCCGCCTGGCTATTCCCTTTCAGCACGCGGATGCAGAGCAGCTCCCGCGCGCCGGAGTTGTCCGCCACCCGCAGCCGCGTGTACGGTCTGATCATCGTCTACTCTCGCTCTACGCTTACCCCCGGACCCCAAAGTGACGTCCCGAAGGCTGCACGAAAAGTACTCAAGAGGCTACTCTTTGGCGGCCGCGCTCAATGCGCCGCCTCGATGAGCCGCATCACCCGCCAGCATTTCTCCTTGCTCAGCGGGCGCGTTTCCATAATCTCCACGCGATCCCCAACGTTGTACTGGTTGTGCTCGTCGTGCGCCTTAAACTTCTCCGTGCGGCGCATAATTCGGCCATAGAGTGGATGCCGCACGCGCAACTCGACAGCGACCACAACCGTCTTGTCCATCTTGTTGCTGACCACAACCCCCCGACGAACCTTGCGACGACCTCGCGGGGTCCCCGTCTTCGGGGCGATAACCGTCTCTTCTGCCATTGTACTCAAAATCTCCCCGTCCGCTCTCTTATCGTGGCCCAGTTGGGATGGGGCTGCTACCACCGGGGAACGGCACAGCATCCGTTCCCCGCCAGCGCGCTTCACGCTCTAGGCGTTCTGCTTCGCCGCCTCAGCGGCGCGCTCTGCTTCCAGCTCACGCTGGCGGATGAGCGTCAACAGCCGCGCGATGCGCTTCCTCGCCGCCCGCAGAGGCTGCGGGTTATCCAGGTTGCGCGTCGCATACCGGATGCGGTTCTGGAACAGCTCCCGCTGCACTTCCCGCAGCTCGTCGCGCAAGCGAGGCAGCGTGTATTCTCGCAGCTCACTCAGTTGCTGTCGGCGCGACATAAGTTTCCCCTTCCGCCTGACTCTTCACCACAAACCGCGTTGCGACCGGTAGCTTGTGCGCCGCCAGGCGCATTGCCTCCCGCGCGAGCGGCTCCGGCACACCGGCCATCTCGAACAGGATACGCCCCGGTTTCACCACCGCAACCCAGCCCTCGGGCGCGCCCTTGCCGCTGCCCATCCGAGTTTCCGCCGGCTTCTTAGTGTACGACTTGTCTGGAAATACACGGATCCAGATCTTGCCGCCGCGGCGCACATGGCGGGTCATCGCGATACGGGCCGCCTCAATCTGCTGTGCCGTAAGCCAGCAGCGCCCCTCCGCCTGGAGTCCGTACTGCCCGAAGTGGACCTCGGTATTGCCCTTGGCCACGCCGCGCAGGCTGCCGGCGTGAACCTTGCGGTGTTTAACCCTCTTAGGCGCTAGCACGACCGTCGCCTCCTCGTCCTCCGCGCCGGCGCTCGCGGCGGCGGCGCTCGCCCCGACGCTCCTCTGTGCGGCGCGGCAGCCTGGGCATAAACGGTTCTGGCTCCATCCCCTCCTTCATCAGCCGCCGCTGGTCCGGCAGGATATCGCCGCGGTAGATCCACACCTTGACGCCAATGTGGCCATAGGTGGTCGGAGCCTCTGCGAACCCGTAGTCGATGTCGGCCCGCAGCGTCTGCAGCGGGATCTTCCCCTGCTTATCGGTCTCCCGTCGGGCCATCTCGGAGCCACCCAGCCGGCCCGCAATGAGCACCTTGATTCCCTGGGCGCCCATACGCATCGTCCGCTGGATTGCCTGGCGTATCGCACGCTTGGGGGCCACCCGCTTCTCGAGCTGCTGGGCGATCGACTCCGCCACCAGCTGGGCATCGAGGTCCGGCTGCCGGATTTCCTGGACGGTGAGCGTCACCTGCTTACCGGTCCGGTGCTCCAGAGCCGCCTTCAGATCATCCACCCCTTTACCGCCACGGCCAATAAGCACCCCCGGCTTCCCCGTGTGCAGGGTGATCCGTAGCTTGTGGGCCTGGCGGTCGATGTAGACATGCGAGACGGCGGCGTTGCGCACATTCGGGAAGCCACGCAGGTACTGCCGGATTCGGTAGTCCTCATACAATAGACCAGGGTAGCCCTTGTCTGCGTACCAGTTGCTCTCCCAGTCACGGATGATCCCGAGCCGCATCCCGATGGGGTTAACTTTCTGTCCCACGTTGTCCCTCACCCGCCCTTACGGGCGAACTTCTATCCCTTACTACTCCGCGCGACGAACCTGGGCCTGGCGCCCCCGCTGCCGGCCTCGTGGGCGCTCGCCAGCCTCCTGCACCGCCGCCGTCAGGTGGCTGGTGCGCTTCACGATGCGGTAGGCGCGCCCCTGCGCGCGCGGCTGGATGCGCTTCAGGGTGGGCCCCGCGTCGGCAATGAACCGGCTCACGCGCAGCTCATTCGGCATTGCCCCCCAGCCCTCCGACGCATTGGCAGCGGCGGACTTGAGCACCTTTTCCAGGTAGCGGGCGGCACGGTTCGGTGTGTAGCGCAGGATCGCCAGGGCCTCGTCCACGTACTTGCCTTTGATCGTGTTGATGACGCGCCGCGCCTTTGTCGGCGAGACGCGCACATACTTGGATATCGCCTGCGCTTCGGGCAGCACGTTGATGGTCACCGGCCGCCGCAACCGCTCGGAAAGCGCCTCCGCCAGCTCGGGCGTGCGGCGGTTCTGCAACACGTCCGGCTTGCAGGTATAGACGTTGACGATGGCCATGCCCCCCGTCCGCTGCACGTCCACCCGCGTCACCGGCGCCTTGCCCGTTTCTCTGCGCACCAGCTTGGTGAGCGCCTCACCGCCGGAAAACTCTTGCATCGGTCGTGGCTCCTGCCACAGGCATCTCTAGCAGCGTCCCGAAAGCTTTCGGAACCGACGTTGTCCCGAGTGCCCTCCGGACGCTATTCTTCTTCCACGTCCCGCACGTTTTCAGGACGTGGCTGCTCGTCATTGTTCTCGTGCTAACGCGGTGCCGTATGCCGCTCGGCGCGCCCGCCCGCATGCCCCTTGAACGTCCGGGTCAGGGCGAACTCGCCCAGCTTGTGACCCACCATGTTCTCGGTGATGAAGATGGGCACGTGCGCCCGCCCATTATGGACGGCGATTGTGTGCCCAATCATCTGCGGAAAAATGGTGGACCGCCGCGACCAGGTCTTGAGAATTCGCTTCTCGCCGCGGGCGTTCATTTCATCGATACGCCGCAGGAGCTTCGCATCCGCATACGGTCCCTTTTTCGTCGAACGTCCCATCGTGCCTCACGTCGTCGCCTCGCCAGGCAAACCGGCGAGCGGCGATCCTGTTGCTACTTCCGCCGCTTGATGATGAACTGGTCGGTGCGCTTATTGCGTCGCGTCTTGTAGCCGAGGGCGGGCTTACCCCAGGGAGTTACCGGCCCCGCACGCCCAATGGGCGCCTTCCCCTCCCCGCCGCCGTGCGGATGGTCCCTGGGGGTCATCGATACGCCGCGGTTGGCGGGGCGCCGGCCAAGCAGCCTCGCACGCCCCGCCTTTCCCAGCGAGATGTTCTCGTGGTCCGGGTTGCCCACCGTGCCAATCGTCGCGCGGCACGCCAGCAGAATGGAACGGGTCTCCCCCGATGGCAGCCGCACCTGGGCGTACTTGCCCTCCTTGGCCATCAACTGCGCCCCTGTACCCGCGCTGCGCACCAGCTGCGCTCCCTTGCCGGGATACAGCTCAATCGCGTGTACGGCGGTGCCCGTGGGAATACTGCGCAGCTTCAGGCAGTTTCCCGGACGGATGTCGGCGTCATCCGCCGAGAGGACCGTGTCCCCGACCTTCAACCCGAGCGGGCTCAGCATATAGCGCTTCTCACCGTCCCCATACTGGATCAGCGCGATGCGGGCGCTCCGGTTGGGATCGTACTCGAT
>JACQGL010000247.1 GCA_016199525.1 Armatimonadota bacterium | reverse complement strand
GTGGATCAGCTCCGTGGCCTCGGCCAGCCAGTCGCGCATCGTCCGTGCCCGCCACTCCAGCCACGACGCAAACAGCGGCCCTCTGATTACCTTCCGGTTGGGAACCGGATCGTACTCAAAGATCTCCTGCGGCCAGCGCGTCACTGGACGTCCGAGCCAGGTCTCGAACTGTCGCCGCGAGACATCGCTGAAGTCGGTGCTGAGGCTGGCGTAGCGCATGCGGTCGAAGACCAGCCCATCGATGGCGTAGTTGTCTACAATTTCGTCCACGATCCGCAGCGCGTACGCGCGCACCTCGGGGTGCGCGGGGTTGACGAACACTCCGTAGGGATCGGAAGGCGACTGGGTAATGGGGAGTAACACCTCCCTGCCACTCCAGCCGAGCCTATCGCCTACGTTGACGTTCTTCAGCAGCCAAGCCGCTCCTTCTCCCTGGCCGAAGAGGACGAAGCCATCCTTCGGGATGGCGATCGGCTCCACGTCGGGGATGCCGCCCTCGATTACCGCCGCCACCACGTCTTGGATGACCACCACTGCCGCCTCCGCCTCGCTGAGCGAGCGCGGCGGGGTTCGCTCGTCGTCGTAGATGCTGATTTCCTGCGCGCCAGGACCGAGGTTTGCGCCCAGCGCCACCTGGTGCTGCGCGCCGGTGGTGGCCCGGACCGTGCGGCGGAAGTCGTAGACGATCGCCTGCTGCTCGGGCCGCTCGTAGATCGGGCCGGCGTTGTTGAGCTTGTGGCCTTCCGAGAAGACGTTGAGGGCGATGTGCACCTTCATACCGCGCCGGTGGGCCTGGTGCATGGCGTGCGCCAGAAGGTCGTGATCCGCCGGCCAGGTTATCCCCCGCCACTCCTTCAGTTGCGGGGCCACGCGGCTGTTATAGAGGACATAGCCGTTCAGCGGCTTGGCGTCCACCACCACAGTGTTGATGTGGGCAGCGTGGCAGCGCTCGAAGATCTGGTCGATGCCCTCGCGGCTGCGCAGGACGGCCAGGTTGGCCAGCCCGTCCACCCACAGGACGCGCCCTTCGAGGCCCGCCGCCTGGGCCAGGCCGCCCGCCACCAGGGGCGGGGGAGACAACTGCGCGGCCGCCACACTCGCGACGGCCAGGACGAGAAACAACGCGAAGACCCACTTAGAATTCATTCGATCTCCGAATGGGCTGCAGCTGATCCGCGGGAATCTAGCGCTGGCATCTCAAACCCCGAAAGGTTTCGGGGAGCGCGGTGGTGTAAGGTTGGCGCCGGCGCGGCCAGTAACCTGCCCGCGCCGCCCACATCTATGTCCGCGCCCCATCTGTGTGTACCCTGCCCCCTGGTCAATAGCAGGGCAGGCTTGCCACCCCGCGCTCAACGGAAACGCAATCACATTATGCCATCGAACCGCGCTCCCACAGCACAGGATGCCGCCCCGATTCGGGCAAATAACCCGCCGGCGCGCGCCGACACAAACCGGTGTTGGGAACGTGAAGCGAATGGCCGCGAGTGAGTGGGCGTGGAATTTTGCCCCCGGTGTGAGGCTCTCGCTGCTCACCAGGGTTACGTCAGAGGGCCAACGATGCGCTGGTGGAGGGGAGCGGTCGTTGATGTATTTCCTTGTGCATCATGGTTCAGGATTCTCTCGAAAACCTAAACAGCTGCACCCTACGAACAGACGCTGGCTTCCCCGTCGAGGGCGCGGCGGCTGGCCTCGGAGAACAGCGGCATGAGATACCATCGTGCGGATTTCCCGGACGTGGGCGCCTCGGTGCTGGGGGCGATTGGGCGCACGCCGCTGGTAGCGCTGGAGCGGCTGTGCGCCGGGCTGCCCGGCCTGGTCCTGGCCAAGCGGGAGTACTTCAGCCCTGGCCATAGCCTCAAGGACCGCATCGCTCTGCGGATGATCGAGGACGCGGAGCGAAACGGGCGCCGGCGAGAAAGGGATCTTCGCCGGATGGAGCTCGGGCGCAAACGTCAGCGCCGCCCTTACCCTCGCTTGCCAGGCCGCTGCGGGGGAGATGGTGGTCACTATCTGCAACGACACGGGGCTGAAGGAAGTACCTCTGCACGGCGCTGTTCCCCGGCGAGGAGGGGGAGGGGATTACGAAACGCGGATTACAGAGGACGCGGGGCGTTACCCCTGCAGATTCCGATATTCCCCTCTCCTCATGCCGCGCTTCGTGTTCCCCATTGATTTGAGGCGGGAGCGATGGCCTGGATCGCTGTCGTAGTGTCGTTGAAGATGCGGAAGACGGTGTCCAGCCCGGTCTGATCGATCAGCTCCGCCACGGGCAGGCTGGGCTGGGCGAGGATCAGGTCCCCCCCGGCATCTCGGGCCAGCTTGAGGCCGCGGATGAGCGCGCCGAGCCCGGCGCTGTCGGCGCTCTCCACCTCCGCGAGCTGCATAACGACCTGCGGCCGCGCCACGACAGCCGCCTGCACCTCGTCGAGCAGGATCTGCGCTAGCGACTTATTAAGCGCGCCCGCAATGGCGAGCACCATAGCGTACTCTACCGGCTGGTGAGTAATCCTGCCCGGAGCTCCATCCGCTGCGTTCACGAGTTTCCCTCCCTGCAGCCGAAGTCGTGTGGTCGAGAGACATCTTATCCACAGGGCGGGAGAACCCAACGCCGCGCCAATAGCCAGGCAACCAGAAGGTTGCCCTGTCGCATGCCGGGCAGCGTGCCGCTAAGGAACCCGATGCACGTTCGTTTTACTTCAGGGAGGCGAGCCAGTTGGAAAGGGTCTTTAGATCTGCAGGCTTGAGATGGGTCGGAGGCATCTTCGTCTTCGGATTGACGGCTTTCGGCTGCTTGATGTACCGGGCGATCTCTGCTGCCTTGAGACGCCTGCCCACCCGGCTCAAGTCCGGACCCATGCTGCCGCCGCCGGGCAGGCCCCGCACCTTGTGGCACTGGGCACAGCCGTTTTGCTTGTAGAGCTTCTGGGCGCGGGTCACATTGATCTTCGGCTTCGTCCCAGCAGGTCGGGACGCGGTGGCCAGGGGCGTGGCCACGACGAGGGCCAGGATACCACCCAGGAGCATTTGTTTGATGCGGTTGTTCATGAATTACGAACCTCACTCTATTGTTGCGGGTGGGTAACCGACCAGGCGCAATCGATACCCGGTCGTCGCCCGCCGTCCGAATCCTAACCGATCTTCAACCGCTCTGGCCGCTGCGGGCTTCGGCTGTGACGCAGCGCCTCCCTTGGGAAATCGTGTAGCACCTGCCGGTAAGAGGTAGGGCCTGTTTGCCCGGCGGCCCGCGTGCGGCGGTTGAGCGAGCTCGATGTCTGTCGGCTCTACTTCAGAGAGGCGAGCCAAACGGAGAGGGCCCGCAGTTCCGACGGCTTGAGATCGGTAGCCGCGGGCATCCTGGTATGCGGGTTCTTAGCCTTGGGATTCTTGATCTGTCTGGCGATCTCGGCGGCAGTGAGCTCCTTGCCCACATGGCTCAGGTTTGGCCCCGCCGTCCCCCTGCCCGGAACGCCGTACACCTTGTGGCAGGAGACGCAACCCTTTGTCTTGAAGAGCTGCCGGCCGCGGATCGGGTTTACATAGGGAGCCGCTGCAGCCACCGCCGTCGCCAGAGACACGGCCAGCGCCAGGGCCCAGATGCCGCCGATGACGATGCGCTGAATAGGGCTGCTCACAGGATAATACCCTCTTTCCGCCGGCCAGCGAGTGAACAAGCGGGTGCGAGCTGGCCGGATCGGTCGCTTCCCGCCGCGAGAGGGCCACTCCGGCCCTGGGTCAGTACGCTACGCAACACACAACCGTGGATCGGCGGTGGCTTGAGAAAGCGCAGCGCGTGCGTGCCAGGGGCGCTCAGTGGCGTCGGCGGGCGGGTGGACCGGCGGCGGCCAGTTCCCGACCTTCCGCAGTGGCGGCAAAAGATGTCTCCACCCGCTGCTTGAAGGCGGCGAGGCTCTCCAGCACAGCGCGACGGAACGCGGCTTCGAAGCCACAGATGTCCACCAGATCCCCCAGGAGCCCGTACGGCGGGTTATACTCGATGAGGACGGCCACCCGGCAGCCGTTGAAGTCGGGCCGCGTGTCGTAGAATGCCACTGTTCCCCCGCCGCTCAGCCCATTATGGGTTTTCCAGGTGATGGAGCGGTTCGGCACCAGGGAGATGATCTTCGCGTCCCATTGTGCTTCTCGTCCCACGACGACCACCCGCCAGTGGCTTGTTTGCTCCCCGGTACGACGGACCTCTCGGACGCAGGGCATGGTGTCGGGAAACTCGTCGAACTGCATCCAGGCGTTGAAGCAGTATTCCACTGGCGCTGTAATCAGCGCAGATGTCTCATAGAGAGCCACGGTGCGCTATCCCTCCGCTCCGAAGTTAGCAGGGCTGATGCCGAAACCCGAAATATGCCGTGTGAGGAGGCCCACGGCACCCCTGTATTGTATCCCATAGTCTCTTATCCGCCCGAAGGAGGGTCTCGCGGGGGCCGGGTAGGGGTTCGCTCCCAAGGTGCTGAACATACCGGCAGATGGGATAACTCTGGCTCGGAAAGGGAACGTTATGCGGCTTGGCTGTGCTGCTTACTCCTACCGTGATCTGCTGCTTTCCGGCGAGATGACGTTGGAGCAGTTTATCGATACTTGCGCGGCGATGGGCCTGGATGGGGTCGAACTGACGGCTTACTACCTCACTGATACCAGCCGCGATACCCTTAACGCGCTCAAGCGGTACTGCTTTCGACGGGGGATGCACATCCTCGGGACGGCAGTGGGAAGCAACTTCACGCAGTCGGATGACGCGGCCCTCCGCCAGCATATCCAGATGACGAAGGACTGGATCGACCACAGCGCGGTGCTGGGAGCGCCCTGCATCCGCGTCTTCGCGGGCCACGTTCCCCCAGGCTCGAGTGAAGAAGAGGCGTTCGAGCGGTGTGTGGCCTGCCTGCAAGAATGCGTGGCATATGCCGCCCCGCGTGGGGTGATGGTAGCCCTCGAAAATCACCACGGGATCACGACCACCGCCTTCCAGGTCCTGCGCCTGGCGGCGGCGGTGGACAACCCCTGGTTTGGCCTCAACCTGGACTTCGGCAACTTCCACGAGGACCCCTACCGGGAGTTCGAGCAGGTGGCGCATCTGGCGGTGACCACCCACGCCAAGGTGACGTGGCAGTCCGGGCAGGAGCGTCGCCCTGTGGATTACGCGCGCGTGGCGCAGATTATGGCCGCTGTGGGCTACCAGGGTTACCTCTCCGTGGAGTACGAAGAGCGGGAGGACCCGCGCACAGGCGTGCCGCGCTTCGTGGAGGAGCTGCACCGGGCGCTGGTGCAGTGACGCACTCATACTCTCCTATGGGCCTGTGTAAGAGTACTGCCTTCCAGGCTAAGGCGTGCAATCCCACGATTGATCCGCTGCGCTGCGTGGCCCTGACTTGAACTGCCCCCCTCGTTTACGGGCCCTGAGCTGCGAATGGCGCGAGAATGGCCGTCCGGGCGCCCGATTGGCTCCCAGCGATCTACCCAGGATGCCGCTCGCAGTGCGCCGGTTCTTGCGCGCACTGCGGATCGCTGGGAAGCGGGCCTCGCAAGGCTCTGCGCAGACCGATTGAGCATCCATCCCCGGGTTGCCGGTGGCACCGCTGTTGCCGCCCCGCTGCCCCTCGTGCCTGCGGTGAAGCGGCTCGCGCGTTTAGGGCGGCTGAAGTCTGGTATATTGACGGCTGGCAGCCCACGGCGCATAACGGCGCCGATTGTTATTGCTTACAGGAAGGAGCAACGACCCGATGGCAGCAGAGCGGGCTCGTCCCCTTGAGCATCCCCTCCCGCAGGCAGCCTCCCGTCCTCTGGGGCACTGGTTCAGAGAGCATCCGTTTGTTTGGGTGGGAGCGGTTCTTGGTCTGGTCCTCCTGGCCGGCCTGTTCTTCGCGTTCATGCAGGCCGATGCGGCGGAGGTCGCGCGTGGCAAACAACTGTATACAGAGAAGAAATGCTCCGTCTGCCACTCAATCGCGGGCCAAGGCGGGCGTGCGGGGCCGGCCCTGGACGGTGTGGGGAAGAAGTGGACGCTGGACAAGATGGTTGCCTTCTTGCGGTCCCCATCCAGTGTGAACCCCAAGTCAGCAATGCCACCCGCGCGCGGCACGCCCGAAGAGATTCGGTCAATCGCGGCCTACGTGATGAGCCTGCGCTGAGTCTGGCTGGCGCGCGGAGCGGGGCTCACTCCCGTCCCGCTCTCTCGCTTCCCTGGCACGGCGCTCGACCTCCAAGCGGTGCTACGGATCGCTGGCCAGCGGGCCTCGCACGCGCCTGCACCAGCCAGCCAAGCGCCCATCCCCCGGGTTGTCATGCCACAGCCCCACTGCCGCCCCGCCGCAGGCATAGGGGGCGGCGGGGTGGTTTGCGCGTTTAAGGCTGCTAAGCTCTGGTGGTATTAACAGTTGGCAGCCCACGGTGTGTAAGAGCACCAATCAGCGTCGCTTACCGGAGCAGGTGGCAAGGTAATGGCAGCAGAAGAGCAATCGGGTCTCGCTGGCGATCAGCCTGGACAGAGGCCTCCTCACCTGCGGCACTGGATCGGCGAACAGCCGCTTGCTTTTCTGGGAGTAGTCGTTAGTCTGAGCGCCCTGGCGAGCCTGCTGTTCGTACTGGTGGTGGACCTGTTCACAGGAATCAGCTGCTGCTACGGGGGGTTGGTGGCCTATGTGGTGCTGCCCGCTATCTTCCTGCTGGGGCTGGTGCTTATCGGTATCGCCTGGCGACTCGCAGGCGGCGAAGCCCGGCCGCGATTGCGCTGGGTAATCGACTGGTCTGAGCCGCACGACCGCGCCGCCGTCTTCTGGCTATCCGCCGCCGTCATCACCGCGGGATTTCTGCTCGCCGGCGCCACGCACCACGCCTTTGTTTACATGGATACCACCCAGTTCTGCACCCAGGTGTGCCATACGGTGATGAAGCCGCAGGCATTTACACACGAGATGTCGGCGCACGCCCGCGTGGCCTGCACCGAGTGCCACATCGCTCCCGGGCGTGCGGCCTTCGTGCGCGCCAAGCTGAGCGGCGTGCGGCAGACCTGGGAGACCCTCACTGGCACCTATCCGCAGCCGATCCAGAAGGCAGAGCGAGTGGTATTCAACGGCCAGAGCGTCTGCGAACGCTGCCACGACCCAGAACGCGCCTACGGCACCCCCGGGCGCGTTTTCACCACTTTTGCCGCCGACAAGAAGAATACCCGCACAGACGTGCCGTTGAAGATGTTCATCGGTTCCCCGATGAGCGGCATCCACCGGCACATAGCGCTCAACATACGCTTCCTCACCCCCGATGGCGGCCAGACCGTGAGTCGTGTGGACGTAACCCGCCCCGACGGCAGCCGCGCGACCTACATTGCACCAGAGGCGTCCGCCGCGAGTTCGTGGGTTTCTATGCAATGCATTGACTGCCATAACCTGGTGGGGCACGAGGTGGTATCGTTCGAGACGCGGGTTGATCGTGCCCTGGCACTCGGTGAGCTGCCAGCCGACGTTCCCTGGTTCAAGAAGCGCGTCCTGGAGGCGGTTGGACCCTACGGTACGGCTCCTCTGGTAACTGAACCGGAGTTCCGGCAGGCCCAGAGCCGTCTGCGCGAGCTGGCGGCGACCGACCCGAAGCGGCAACGGCAGGCGGTTGGGGACATCTTGCTGCGGCTTTATAGCGCCAGCTACTTCCCGAAAATGAAGGTCGGGCCGGATACGTATCCTGATTATCAGGGCCATACAGGCTGCTTCCGCTGCCACGGTTCCCTGGAGCCGGCGCCAGGCTCGCCGTCCAAGGCGCCGCTGCCCAGCGGCTGCGACACCTGCCATCGATCGTCGTAGCCAGCCCCGCAGAGCAAGATCCTCCTCGGCGGTGCGCATCGGCGGCAGGCGCGCCGTCGTGAGTGCGGTAGAGGTCATCAGCCTGTCTGCGCCCCTCTGGCTGCGGGTTTCCAGCCGGGCGCGTCCCGAAAGCTTTCGGGACGCCCGAACCTCCGCGTGCTGCCGCGCTTCCCAGAGGATTCCGGCCTAACGATCGGTCCCGTCAAAACCCAACAGGAAAATCGAAGGGGACCAACAGGAAGCGAGCGTCGTACGACGAACATCCAAAGAGAGAGGAATGGGCCGACCCACGTTTCACGCCCCTCATCCAGGGTCGCCGCCAACCGCAGGTAGATCCGGTGGGGGAGGGGTTTCTCGCCCGCGAGCGGTCGGCGGGCAAAAGGGAGAGACCGCTGTCGGCGTCTAACGGTTGGTTTCCCTCCCGACGCAGCCGGGAGGACGCACCGCCGCCCCGACGCCTCGGCCTGGCGTCCCGAATGCTTTCGGGACCAGGGCCTTCTGGGTCGCGCCATCAACTGCATGCCGTTAAGAGGTATTCGTCGTGCCCGCCTGGTAATGGCGCTCGTCGCGCTGGCGATCCTGGCCGTGCTGGGCAGCGTGGCATATCGGACGCTGCTGGCGCTGTCGGCCCGGGCGGGCGATCTGATCGTCCAGGCGCTCCGCCAGGAGCTGAACCGCGAGGTGGCGATCGGCCGGGTCCGCTACTGGCCTTTGGGAACGCTGGTGGTGGAGGACGTCCGCATCGCCGCCGAGAAGCGGCTGGCGGAGGGGGAGCTCGCCCGTGTTCCGCGTCTGGTGATCCGATACCGCTGGAAAGAACTCCTCTCTGGCGCGCAGGACCCCGCCGCTGCCGTTCAGCAGATTGACCTTTACCGGCCCTGGGTCCACCTGATTCGGGACAGGAACGGGGTTTGGAACATCAGCCGCTTGCGCCGCCCGCCCCGAAAGCGCCCCTCGCTGTTCCGCGGCGTGGTGGTGGTGCACGGGGGCGCCGCGCAGATTAGTGATTACGCCGCCCAGCTGCCCCGGCTACCCGCCGTGAATCGCGCGGAGGGCGTGGAGGCACGGCTCGCATTCGCCGATCCGAAGCGCATCGCCTTCCGCGCCAGCGGATCCGCTAGCGAACCCGGCCGGGGCCGGGGCCAGGCTTCCGGGTTCCGGAGCCTCGAAGGCCGGTTGCCGTCGTGGCAGGTTCAGTTAGCGGCGGAGACGGGCGACCTCGCCTACTGGACGCGCTATTTCCTGGGTGAGCGGGACTGGCGCATCGAAGCGGGCCGGGGCCGCATTTACGCTACATTGAGCTCGCCGGCAGCGGCGGGGCAGCGGACGCGGGTGCAGTTCACGGCGCAAGGCCAGGATGTGCGTTTGCGCCTGCCGCAGCTCGGCGTGCCCGCGGTGGCGCGGACGGCCTCGCTCGTCTACTCGCCGGAGGTCATTCAGGCACAGGGTGAAGGCGAGGCCGCCGGCATCCCGCTGTCCCTGGACGGTTCGACGGTGATCCTGCCTGCGGATCAGGGTAGCTGGCTCCGCTTCCGCGTACGCTCCCCGGCGGTGACTCTGGACGGCCTGCGCCGTGCGTTCCCCCAGATCAGGTTGCCGAAGGAACTCAAAGATGCGGCCCCCGTGCAGTTGGATCTGGCGCTGGAGGGCGCGCCCGATGCCCTCACCGCGCGCGGCGAGGTAGCCAGTGCCTATGTGCAGGTGGGGCAGATGCAGCTTGCCGAGGCGCGGGTCCGGTGGCACTGGCAGGGCGGGCTGCTGGATGTGGAGCACGCTCAGGCCCGCGCGCTGGGCGGGGAGACATCCGGCCAGGGATGGATCGACCTGCGCGATCCGGAACGGCAGCCTCTCTACCTTGTGGGCCGCGCCACCGGCATCCAGATCGCCCAGCTGCCCGGTGAACGGGCTGTCGAACTGGCAGGCGAAGGCGCAGGCGATTTCGTCGTTACCGGCACCGTTCAGGATCCCGAGGCGAGCCTCTCCGGCCGCATCTCCCCGCTCATCGTGAATGGTGAGCACTTCGACGAGCTGACGCAGCAGGTGCGTTACCGGCAGGGGCAACTGGAGGTGCTTTCTGCCACCCTGGCGCACGGGCAGGGCTCGGCCACCCTGACGGGCACCGTGGCCCGTTCGGGCGAGCTGGACCTGCACGTGCGCACCGCCGGCCTGGGGCTGGCCCCGCTGCTGCACGAGTTCGGCGTGGCGAATGCGGCGGGGCTGGCGTATGCCTCTGGGCGGGTGGCGGGCACGCTGGCGCGCCCGGCCTTCGAAGGCCGGGCGGAGGTCTACGGGCTTCACTGGAACCGGTGGAACGCGGAGTATGCTCGGGCCGCTATCTCCTGGGAGCCGGACCAGTTGTCTCTGCGGGACCTGGAGATCCGCCGCCCGCCTACCCGCCTGCGCGCGGGGTCTGCTTCGTTCCAGCGAGGGGAGGACGGGGAGTGGCATGTGCGTGTGGACGCGCGCGTGCACGATGTGCCCCTCGCCGGGGCGCTTCTGGACGCCGGCGTGCGTGCGGCATCCCTCCGCACCGAGCCGGTGCTGGGAAGGCTGACGGAGGCCGACCTCCGGCTGGAGGGCACGCTGCGGGCGCCAGTGGTGAGCTTCGATGGGCGGGTGGATGGCCTGGCCGTGCGGGGCCTCGATGTAGGCGCCCTGGCGCTACGCGGCGCGTACCAGGGGGCGGCGGGTAAGGTCTCGTTCCTCGCCGAGACCCCCCAGGGCGCACAACCGGTTCTGCGCGCCGAGGGGACACTGGCGTTCCCGTCGCGGGAGCAGAGCAAAGGAGCGCCGTGGCTCGCGGTGCGCGCCACCCTGGAGAACGCGCCGCTCTCGCCCCTTCTGCGCCGCGCCCTACCAGACGTGGATGCCTACGTGGTGGGCGACGGATCGCTCCGACGCCTGGACCTTTCCCTGGTGGTCCCGACGCAGTCGGGATCGCCCCGCGTAGAGGGAACGCTGGCCACTGGCCCGTTGCAGGCGAACGACCAGCCAATTGGCCCCGTTCACGTGCGGTTTGCGGCGCAGGGGGACGCGCTGACCGTTCCAGAGGCGGACTTCGGGCTGGGAGAAGGCGTAGTGCGGCTGCGCGACGGTGTCTGGCTGGGAGTGCCGCCCCAGGGGACCGCCGCCCGCGCGCCTGCATGGCGTCGCTACCTGGCGGCAGTGGCGGGCCGGATCGAGCTACAGGACGTGCCCCTGGACGTCGTGCACCATCTGCTCACCGGATCGCCCGCGGCGGAAGATCCGCGGCAGGGCAGATTCCAGGCCCTTCTGGCGCACCTTCCTGCCACTCTGCAAGGAACGGCTTCCGGGGTCGTCGAGCTGCGGCTGCCGGAGCCGCTGTCGCTCGCCACCCCGCCGGAGCGGTGGGCGGGGATCCGCGCCGCATGGTGGCGTGATCCGAGCGCCTACGCGCGGCTGACGGGGCGCGCGCTCGCGTGGGGGGCGACGGTCGCATCTGCGGACGGGAACGTCCCCGCACCATCCCGAACGCTTTCGGGGCAGGCCAGCCTGGACGTGGAGTACGCGGGGGATACGGTGGTACTCAACGACCTGACGCTGAGCCAGCCGCGCCAGGAGCTGCTCCTGCACCTGACCGGCCACTATGTAGAAGGCAGGCCGGGCAGCGACGATGATCTCTTTTCGGTGCAGTACGAGGTACACAACTTGGACCTCGCCACACTGGAGGATCTGCCGTTTGGAGAGGTGCGGGAGGCGGCGCGGAGATGGCGCCCTCTAGCAGGCCGCGCCTCGCTGAAGGGGGAGGCGAGCGGCCGCCCGCGCGCACCTCATCTCACCCTCTCTATGGAGATCCTCGATGCGACGCTGGCCGGGCTCCCTATCGCCCAGGTATCCTTCCCGGATGTGCAGATCGACCCAGCGCGCGGGGAACTGCGCGTGGCGCCAGCCCAGATCATCTCCAAACACCCCGACCACACGCACGTCCTCAACATTCAGGGCAGTCTGCCGTTCCAGTGGAACCCGCCGCGCATCCCCGAAACGGGCGAGAGGCGGTTCACTATCGTTCTACCGCCACAAAACGCGGATCTGCTGGCCGATATTGCGCAGGCGGCTGCGACGCAGGCTGCGACCGCTCGGGACCCCAGCTCGCGCTGGCCACCGGCGGCGGAGCTGCTGGGCGGTCTGGCAGCAATCGGCGGCCGCGTGGACGCCCGCCTCACCTTGGCGGGCACCGGTCTCCATCCGGCCAACAGTGGCTACCTCTCCCTGGAGAGCGACGCGCTGCGGCTCACTCCTCTGCAAACCACGATCACCGGTTTCGCGGCGCGGGCCGACTTCGAAGGGGATGAGGTGCGGCTCACTCGGTTTGAGGGACATACCGGCCGGCGCGGCAGCTTCCACGGAGAAGGGACAATCTCGCTGGCAGCCGAGCGGGACGGCCACGCGCCGCCCCGCCTGGCGCTGGCCCTATCGCTGGCCGATGTGCAGCTGGAGGCGGGAGCTGCCCGCGCCACTCTCCGGTCGGTGACCAGCCCGCAGGACTTGACGCCGGCGCCGGTGCGCATCGAGGGGGTCTGGCCGAACCCGATGGTGCGCGGCGCCATCCTGATCCCCGAGGCGCGCCTGCCCACGGAGTTCCCCGCGCCCCTGCTGGTTGCCAGATCGCCGATCGGCAACCCCGAGTTTGACCTACGGCTGGTCATCGGGCGGGACGTGACGATTCAGAACCCGCCTGTGCTGCGGTTGGGTCTGGAGCGGGGCGAGGGAAGGCCTCCTGTTCTTCGTGTTCGTGGCCCGCTCGATACAGTGCGGGTGGATGGCCGGGTGTCGGTGCGCGGGCAGCTGCTGCTGCCACCCCTGCGCTTCAACGTGCGGGGGGACCTGGAGGTGGCCTACCGGGCCACGCCGCAGCCCACCGGCGTACCCATGCCTGCGCCGGTGCGGGTGGATTTGGCGGCCACCACCGTGCTGCGGGCTCCGAGCCCGATGAGTGGTAACGTGGAGACCTACGAGGTTACCGTCTACCTGCGCGGCCAGCCGACGGGGCCGATGCTCACCGGGGGCGATCTGCTCGAACCAAGTCAGCCCACCGGCGTGCGATCGCTGGGGAGCGGACTGACCGTCGAGCTTACCAGTAACCCACCGCTTCCCAGCACGGAGCTCGCCAGTCTGGTCCGCAGCCAACTGGGTCTGGGAACGCAAGCACTGGCAGGCGGCGCCGGTGCAGATCCCCTGGCAGAGCACTTCGGGCGCGCGCTGTTCTCGGCGGTAGTGCCGAGTCTGGCGCTGCGTTTGGAGCAGGCAGTGCAGCAGGCTCTTGGTCTTGAGGTGTTCACCATCGAGGTGGGCCTGAACCAGCCGGTGCAGCTGCGTTTAGGCCGCCGTCTGGTGGGGAACCTTTACGGATCACTGACCCAAGAACTCAGTTCCAGCGCGCAGCAGCCCCTGCGACGGACCTGGGAGATCTCCTATCGCGTTACGCCCCGGCTGCGGATCGGCTACTGGCAGGAACAGCCCCTGAACCGGAGCTTGTGGTTTGTGGCGGGCGGGTACTCGTTCCGGTAGGGGAGGAATAAGGGAATATCCTTAAAGAGAGCGGCGGGCTGCCAGGGAGGGCGAGGACGGCTCTGCGTGCGGAGCGCGTCGTGCCGCCGTGGCAGCGTGGCCCGAGCGGGGGAGCGGTCATCGCCTTGCAATACTCGATTGGCGCTTATGGAGCGGTCTGAACAGGCACGGCAGCTGCGCGATTGGCTGACGGAGTGCGGGGCTAGCGCCGCCTGCGAAGCGGCGGTGCCCACCGTCACCTCGGCCCTCGCGGGGTCGGAGGTGCAGGAGGGTCTCCTTTCCGGACGCGCCTTGCCCAACGATGAAGACCGCCTGCTCTCCTTCAACGGGCTGGTCGAAAAGTACGGAAAGAAGATTTATAACTTCATTCTGCGCCAGATTAACGACCGTGAGGAAGCCGCTGATCTCACTCAGGAGACATTCCTGAACGCTTATAAGAGCTTCAGCACCTTTCGAGGCGAGTGCAAGATTCACACCTGGCTTTGCCAGATCGCCACAAACCAGTGTAAGAACCGCTACCGGCAGCGCGACCGCCGCCGCACCGTGGAGGGTCCCTCACTCGATTCGCAGCGCGCGCCCGTGGAGGAGACTGCCCGGCCCGTGGAAGTCGCTGACTGGGAGCAATCGCCGCAGGAAGTACTCCTCAAGAAGGAAACCTACCGGTACGTGTTGCGGGCCATCGAGGCCCTGCCGAATGACTACCGCACGGTCGTCATCCTGTGCGATCTTCAGCAACTCTCCTACCAGGAAATCGCGCGCATCACCGGTCTGAGCCTGGAGGCGGTGAAGACCCGGATATACCGCGGCCGGTTGGTGCTCCGGCGCAAGCTGAAGGCCTACCTCCGGAGCTGATGCGTTCGGGCGCGCTGCTACTGCGGCTATCCAACCGGTTGCGGATGAGCCGACTATCCCCCTGGCATGTATGCTCAATGGCCTGCAAGGAGTGCGTCACTATGAACTCTTCCCCGCGCCGCCCGAGTCTATGGCCTCACGGCGTTGGCATCTGTGTGGCCGTGTGGCTGATCTGTCTGGCCGCCCCTGCCGGGGCGCAGGGTCGGCGGGTGGTCTCCGTGGGCGTTGCGGGCAACCAGCAGATCAAGGATGAGGTCATCCTCGGCGTGGTCAGTACGCGCGAGGGCGACGAGCTGAACACGGCGCGTTTGCAGCGCGATGTGCAGGCGATCCAGGATCTGGGCTGGTTCCGCTTCGTCCCCGATCCCGCGATTCAGAGCGTGGAAGGCGGCGTACGGGTGGTGTTCGTGGTGGTGGAATACCCTGTTGTTCAGCGCATTGAATTCACCGGCAACACGGTGTTCAAGGAAGCTGAGCTGCAGCAGGCCATCCACATGCCGGCAGGCCAGGTATTCAACGTCAAGAGCTGGGACACCGCGGTAGAGGCGGTCTCCCAGCTCTATCGCAGTAAGGGCTATGTGGCGGATGTGCTGGACAATACGGATGAGGAGCAGTTCCAGCAGGAGGGCATCCTTAAGGCGCAGATCGTGGAGGTGAGTATCGAGGCCGTGCGGGTTACTGGCCTGCGCAAGACGCGGCCGGGCGTGGTCACCCGCATGCTGCGCCAGAAGGCCGGTAGCCTCTACAATACCGCCCAACTGGCGCGGGACTACCAGGACCTGCGCAACACCGAGTGGTTTGAGACGATCACACCACGGCCGGAAGTCTCCCAGCCAGGCAAGGTGATTATCACCTGGGAGTTCACCGAGAAGCGAACGGGGCAGATCTCCCTGAGCGTTGGCTACAGCCCGCGCGAACAGCTCCTGGGTCGCGCGGAGATTGCCGAGACCAACTTTCGGGGGCGCGGCCAGACGGTTCGCATCTCGGGGGAGATTGGCAGCTTCCTCTCCGCCGGGCCGAGCTGGGATCTCAGCTTCTTTGAGCCATGGCTCACGAAGGACCGCACGTCGCTGGGCGTGAATCTGTTCGACAAGCTTGTCTACCGCTTCTCCCGCTCCCTGGGGAGCATCCCCGGCCGAGGTCGCGACCTCAATCGCTACTTTGAGCGGCACACGGGCGGCATCTTCACCCTGGGACGCCCGCTGGGGTGGGATGTGACCACTCGCTTCCGCTATGAGCTGATCGATACCAGCGAGCTGCCTAAGGAAACCGATTTCCCGCGGCAGGATGGCACGGTGGGCGCACTGGCCCTGCTGTTCAGCCACAGCACGCGCGATTACAGCGCCAACCCGACTCAGGGAAGCATCCGGAACGCCAGCGTGGAGTTCGGGTTGGCCAATATTAACGGCGGCAACACCGGAGATGTCGGCAGCGGGGCGTTCAATAAGCTGGTGCTGGATCTGCGCCGTTACGTGGGGCTAAAGCAGAACCCCCATAAGCAGGAGCCGGATCGTGAGCGCTACGCCCAGAAGATCCCCGTCCTTGCTTTCCGGCTGATGATGGGCGGCTCGACGGGCGGATTGCCGTTTACCGAGCAGTTCTTCCTGGGTGGGGCCGAGTCGCTGCGGGGCTACCTGGAAGACCGCTTCTGGGGGCGCTACATGTTCCTGGGCAGCGCGGAGTACCGCCGTCCGGTGGCGGAGCGAATTGGAGCAGTGCTGTTCGTAGACGTCGGGGATGCGTGGGGCACGCAGAGCGCGTTCCAGTTCCGCCGTAAGTCGCTGCGCACCCGTTTTGAGCAGCACTCCGGCCTTTCGCCTCGGGGAGCAGTGGGCGTGGGTCTGCGCGTGGCAACCCCCATCGGCCCTATCCGTCTGGATTTCGGTGTGGGGCAAGAGGGCGCCCGGACACACTTCAGTATCGGCCACAGCTTTTGAGGAAGCGGGCAGAGAAGAGACGGTGCCCTCCCGATGCGGGCGCCAGCGAGTGGTTTCGCCCCTCACTTCTTCGGTTTCTCAGCAGAATATGCCACTGGGGACGAGCGTATCCGCCCTTGAGTTCGGAAAGGCCGCGGGCCACGGCTGCTCGGGTGGCGGGCGCTGCTTGCCCGTGCGGATCGTCATCTGATAGAATACGGGAGACTTTGGAAGATGCCGCGTTCCAGGAGGTACATCAGAATGCTGGCGAACGGAAGGCTGGCGGTGGGGCTGGCCGGATTGGCGCTTACGGCGCTCCTTCTTGGCAGCTTGCCGGCCAAGACTGCACCCGCGAAGAATGACGCGACGATTGGCTACGTGGACCTCCAGGTAGTCAGCGATGAGGTCAAAAAGACCCGCGAGTGGCAGGACGCCGTTGGCGAGGCAATCAAGACCACGGAGGCGCTGAATCGGCAGCTCCAGGATCTGGAGGAACTCCGCTATCTAACAGAGGTGGAGAGGAAAGAGGTGGAAACCCTGGAGGCAAAGCCCAAGCTGAGCGACCAGGAGAAGGAGCGGGTTGCCAGCCTGCGGGGCAAATCTGCGGCGATCGATGAGGAGTACAACCAGCTGGGTCTCCTTCCCAACGCCACTGATGAACAGAAGAAGCGCCTCGCGGAGGTGATCCGCATCCGTGAGGCCGGCAAGCGACAGCTCCAGCAAACCCAGCAAGAGTTACAGAACAAAGTCAAGTCGCTGGAGGCGAAGCTGCTATCTGATGCGCAGAACCGTGTGCTGAAGCTGGTCAGCGAAGTGGCGCAGGAGCAGAACCTCCAGCTCGTGATGGATCGCGACGCCGTCCTGTTCGGGGGGCGGGATCTGACGGATGCGGTGGTCAAGAAGCTGTCAAGCCGATAGCGCGGATATCCGGCGAGGCTGGCAACGGCAGCGGTATCGGGGTAGGGTTCTCCGCCTCGCCGCCGCTGCCGTGGCGCTTAGCGGCGGGATGCTGGCCGGATGCCGTGCTGCCCCCGAATTTCGCCGCATTTACGTGCGACTGCCGGTGCTGGAGGCGCTGCACCCGGCATGGGGGCAGTGGCGTGCCGTGAAGCGAGCGCTGGCACAGGCGGCGCAAGGTCCTAGCATCGGCAGGGCGCCCACGGCACCGCCGATTGTCGTGCTGCCCCCCGCGCGGCGTCCGGAAGAGCCGGCGATGCCGGACGTTCCGGCCCTGGAAGCGGATGCGACGGCACGCTGGCAGGCGGCGCGCCCCGATCCGGCGCCCATCATTCGGGAGCGGGCCGCCGGCGAGGCTGCCGCCGAGTGGCATGCTCTCCGCGCTCGCATCCGGCAAGAGCGGGCGGCACTGCTGGAACGACATCTGCGCGAGTACGTGGCCGCCGTCCAGGCGATGGCGACAGAGATCGGTTGGCTCCGCGTGCGCATCGCTACTCTTCGAACGGATGCCGCCGGCGATCCGCTGGGCCAATCGCCTGCCCGGATGCGCCGTCGGCTGGCGCTGGAACGGGAGCTGGAGGCGCTTGAGAAGCAGCGCCGGGAGGAGCTGCGGCAGCTGCTAAACCGGCAGGCAGAAGAACTGGCACGGCAGCAGACGCTTCCCTACGCTGAATTCCGGCGGAAGTGGGACGCGGTGATCCAACAGCGGTTGGCGGACGCTCAGCGGTGCGTGAGAGAGGAGGAAGCGCGCATCCGCGGGTCCATCCCGGCGCCGAAGCCGCCCGCGGTGTTCCCATCCGCGCCGTTCCAGTCAGGGTTGGAGGAGCGGCAGCGCCTATCTGCCGCCATGGCGACCACAGTCCGCCGCAGCGCGCGTGTGCGTGCTCGCTTCCAGCGCGCGGCAAGCGACGAAGTAGCGCGCCTGCAGCGCGAGGAGAAACGGCTGCGCGAACTCGTGCGCGCGGAAGCCGAGGCCGCCGTTCGTGCCCTGGCGCGGGAGCAGGGCATGGAGCCCGTGTTCGGCGGCCGTGCTGCCGCATTGGGCCTGGTGGATGAAACGGCGCGGTTTATTCCCCTGGTCCGAGATTACTTCGCCGGACGGGATCGGGCGCCGTAGCGCTACGCGGCCTGTACGGGCGCAGAACTGCGGCAATGGTACGGTTGCTCACGAACGGAAAGGCCGCTAGGAACCGCGAAGGCGGGAGAAAAGAGACGGCCCGGCACCTCTTCCGACACTGCTTCTCGCCGGAAGCCAGTAGTGGGCATCTTTCTTTCCGGCCCCCTGTGGTCCGCAGCAGGCTACCGGAGGTACGCCGGGCCGGATGGCCGAACCGGTGTGATTCGCTGACACGGAGGTGCGCGTGGCACAGAGCGTAACTCCTCGCGTCTACACCCTGGGCGAGCTGGCCGAGCGCCTGCAAGGCATCGTGGATGGCGATCCTGACCTCCCGATTACCTCTGCCACCGGAGTGGAGGACGCGCGGCCGGGTAGTCTGGTTCGCGCGGATGATGGGCGCTACCGGGAAGCGGCTCTGCGGGGCCCCGGGGCGGCCCTGCTTCTGGATCTCGACGCGGACCCCGTGGATAAGCCGGCCATCCGCGTGCGCAATCCACGCCTGGCGTTCGCGCGCCTGCTGGAGCTGTTCGCGCCGGCGGACCGACCCCCACCCGGGATCCATCCCACCGCCGTGGTTGCCGAGGGCGTCGAGATAGGGGATGGGTGCGCCGTGCTTCCCTACGCCGTCCTGTCCTCTGGCGTTCGTCTGGGTAAGAATGTAGTGATCCACGCCCACTGTGTGCTCGGCGAAGGGGCGAGCATCGGCGATGATTCAACCCTTTTCCCGCACGTCGTTCTCTATCCGGGAGTGCAGGTGGGGAAGCGGGTTCGCGTGCATGCGGGAGTGATTCTGGGGGCCGACGGCTTCAGTTACGTATGGGAAGAGGGCCACCGGAAGGTTCCCCAGGTGGGCGGCGTGGTGATCGGGGACGAGGTGGAAATCGGCGCCAACACCTGTATCGACCGCGCCACCACCGGCGTCACCCAGGTTGGTCAGGACACGAAGATCGATAACCTGGTCCAGGTGGGGCACAACGCGCGCATCGGCGAGCAGTGCCTGATCGTGGGGCAGGTGGGGTTAGGGGGAAGCGCGCGTGTCGGGGACCGGGCGGTGCTGGGCGGGCAAGTGGGCGTGAAGGATCACGCCCATATCGGTGCCGGGGCGCAGGTGGCCGCCAAGTCCGGGGTATGGGGGAACATCCCCCCGTGTCAGGTGGTGTCCGGCGATCCGGCGCGCCCACACCGGGAACGCGTGCGTGCGCTGGCGGCGGCAGGAAAATTGCCCGAGGCGCTGCGGACTCTGGCGCGCCTGGAACAACGCGTTGCGAAACTGGAACAGCGACTCGCGGAGCCGGGAACGCCGGAGGATCGCGCAAAGGCGCAAAGGCGCCAGGAAGAACCAGAAACGCGGCATACGGGATGAGGAACACGACAATGAAGAGGGGAGTTGCATGACCGCCGGGTTTGCGTCTACGAGCAGCAGCGAGGTGCGGGAGCGCCTCCGGGCCGCACGTCTGCGCGCCTTCCTGGCGCAGCAGATGCCGGACACGGAGATCCGCTTCGACGAGCCGATGTCCCGGCACACATCCTTCCGCATTGGCGGTCCCGCGGACGCCCTTCTATTGCCCCGCACCCTGGAGGATCTCCAGCGGTGCGTGCGGCTTTCGATCGAGATGGGACTCCCTCTGACCATCGTCGGCAATGGCAGTAACCTGCTCGTGCGGGATGGGGGCATCCGGGGTCTAACCCTGAAGATCGCCGATAACCTGGCCCGCATCGACCTGAACGGCGTGGAGCTAACCGCCCAATCGGGTGCGCCGCTCGCCGCCGTGTCTCGCTTCGCCGCCGAGCACTCATTGACGGGGCTGGAGTTTGCGTGCGGCATCCCGGGGGCGCTGGGTGGGGGAGTGATTATGAACGCGGGCGCCTACGGTGGCGAGCTGGCGGAGGTGACCACCCAGGTGCGCGCCGTAGACGAGAGGGGCGGTTTGCGGGTCCTCTCGGCGGCGGAGATGCAATTTGGCTACCGGACCAGCGCCCTCCAGGGCAAGAAGTGGATCGTCTTTGATGTTACCATGCGCCTGCAACCAGGGGGCCGCACCCAAATCGAGGCGCGGATGGCGGACTTCACTTGCCAGCGCGAGTCGAAACAGCCGTTGAGTTTGCCCAGCGCGGGCTCGGTGTTCAAGCGCCCCCCGGGCGGCTATGTGGGACCGCTGGTCGAGCAGCTGGGGCTGAAGGGTTACCGGATCGGAGACGCGCAGGTCTCCGAGAAGCACGCGGGGTTCATCGTCAATCTCGGTGCGGCGCGGGCCGCCGATGTCCTGGCGCTCATCCAGTACGTGCGCGGGCGGGTGCAAGAGCGGTTTGGCATCGGGCTGGAAACCGAGGTGCGGGTGATCGGCGAGGACGCTTGAACGACCTTGAACGACATGGGAGCGGTGACGGATTTTCCGCGCAGCGGCTACGAATGCCGCTGCGTGGCATTTTAGCGCCACCTCGCAGTGGACCGACGGCGTGCCTCCTGCCAGCCTGCGCAGGATTTCGCTCGCCAGGCTGCGAACCTGGCATCGCCCGCCGCAAGCCTGACATCGAGGAGATCGCCATGCCGGATACCTGGATTTCTCCTGAACGCGTCCTAATGGGCCCGGGGCCCAGCAACATCCATCCCCGTGTACTGCGGGCAATGGCGCAACAGACCATCGGCCACCTGGATCCCCACTTCCTCGTCCTTATGGATCGCGTCGGTGAGGGCCTGCGCCACCTGTTCCAGACCCGCAACCCGGTCACGCTGGCCATTTCCGGCACGGGCATGTCGGGGATGGAGGCCTGCCTCGTGAATCTGGTGGAGCCCGGGGACCGCGTGGTGGTGGGGGTGCACGGCTACTTCGGCGAGCGGCTGGTGGACCTGGCCGCCCGCGTAGGGGGTGAGGTTACCCGCGTGGAGGTGGAGTGGGGGCGCGCGCTGGATCCGGCAGCCCTGATCGACGCGGTTCGCCGCGTGCGGCCGGCGCTCGTAGCCTGCGTCCATGCCGAGACATCTACGGGCGTGCTGCAGCCGGTGGAGGAGATTGCCGCTGCAGCTCGGGAGGCAGGGGCGCTGATGCTTCTGGACACGGTAACCTCCTTGGGCGGCGTGGAGGTCCGCATCGACGACTGGGGTGTGGACGCCGCTTACAGCGGCACTCAGAAATGTGTTGGCTGCCCCTCCGGGCTGGCGCCGGTTACTTTCAGCGAGCGTGCGATGGAGAGGGTTCGCCGCCGCTCTACCCGTGTCCCCAGTTTCTATTTCGACCTCGCCCTGCTCTCCCAGTATTGGGGGACGGAGCGGATTTACCACCACACTGCGCCTGCCAATATGCTCTTTGGCCTGAACGAGGCGCTGGATATGATCGCCGCAGAGGGCCTGGAGGTGCGTTACGCGCGCCACCAGCGCAACGCCCGCGCTTTGCGTGCTGGTCTTCAGGCGATGGGCCTGCGCCTGTTCGCGGACGAAGCCTACTGGCTGCCCTCCCTGACCACCGTGTGCATCCCGGAGGGCGTGAACGATCTACCTGTACGGCAGGCCCTGCTGCGCGATTGGAACTTGGAGATCGGCGGCGGACTCGGTCCCGTGCGAGGGCGGGTCTGGCGGATCGGGCTAATGGGCCACACCAGCAGCCCCGCAAACGTGTTGTATGCCCTGCACGGGTTGCACAGCGTGCTGGCGGGCCTGGGTGTGAGCCTGCCGGATGGTCTGGCCGCCGCCGCCCAGGCTCTGGAAGCAAGCGCGTAAGCCAGAGCGTAGCGCCGCTTGCGGGTGCCGTTCAGTGGGTAGCGCCCGTGCGGGCACGCGGCGGCCTCCGTGCGGGGGCAGGCCCGAGACGTAGCGCAGGCATCCTGCCTGCTTAGCCTCCCGACCTCTATGCAGGCTGGAAGCCTGCGCTACCCACTGAACGCGAACGCACCCGCCGCTTGCTGCTTCGTTGACGCCTGCGATCCGGCGTGCTATCATAGCCGGGCCCGATTCCCGCCCCTGTAGCTCAGAGGATAGAGCGCTGGCCTCCGGAGCCAGGTGCGCAGGTTCGATTCCTGTCAGGGGCGCTCGCAGTTGCCCGCGGAAGAGCTCTTCCGCGGGCCGTTTTGCGTTTTCCGGACAGAGGTGGTGGTCTATGCGCGGGAGAGCGCGAGCATAGGCAGGGGTGCAGGTACGATAATGGCAGCGTTTTTGCAGTACCCCCTTACAGATCGGACGGGACGCAACCGCCGGTCAGACCATCCCCGCCCCGGAGCCCGGTATGGATCTTCGATGTGCCGACCGCCTCAGGCCAGTGATTCGGATTCCTGGCAAACTAAAGCAAGCGGGCCAGATCTGGACCAACTTACCACTGCACAGCAAGGGGCTGGTGGTGGTGGCGATCCCGCTGCTGGCGTTGATCGTGACCACGCTGTCGTTCTGCTTGGTACAACGACAGCACCAGCAGGCAGAGACCAGGGTCAGGCGCACCATCGAGACCCGCAGCGCCATGCGGAATATGCTCACCTTCCTGTTGGGCGCGGAGGCAGGGATCCACGGCTACCTGGTGATCGGGCAGGAGGAGTGGCTCGAGCCCTACGAGGAGGCGCGGCAGGCTCTGCCTGGCGTTCTGGCTCGCATGGAGAAGATGGAGCAGGCGGAGGGCGGTACGGACCGGATAGGCGGGATGCGCCGGATCAGATCGCTGACCGAGCAGGAGATGGCGGTTCTGGCCGCCTTGCGCAAGTACACCGGGCTTCCCGCCCGGCTTCCGAAAGAGCTGTGTGTAAAGAGCAAAGCCCTGTTAAGTGCGCTGCGTCGGGAGTTCCACGTTCGGCAGGCTAGCACGGATCGGCTGTTGCTCGAGTACGACGCGCAGGCGGATCAGGCACGGCAGAGGACCTTTGCCGTGATCGGGTGGGGTGGGCTGCTCGGCCTGGGAGGTGGGCTGCTGGTGGCGCTGCTGTTTGCCCACGGGCTGGCTTACCGGGTGCGGCGCCTGGGGGAAAGCGCCCACCGTCTCGCCCAGGGGCAGCCGGTGCTCCCGATGGATTCTGGCGCGGACGAGATCGGCCGCCTGAGCCGGGCGCTGGAGGACGCAGGGGCCCTGCTGGCCTGGCGGGAGCAAGCCCTGAGCGAGGCCCAGGCATTCCTCGAGCACCTGATCGACAGCAGCCCCGTGGTGATCTTCAAGTGCGGCATCGCGGACGGTCTCGTGACCTATGTCAGCCCGAACGTCGAGCGCCTCCTGGGGTACTCTCCGAAGGAGATCCTGGGGAGTGCCGATTTCTGGCAGAAGTGTGTCTGCCCCGAGGATCAGGAGCGGCTCGTCTCCACGTTGCAGGAGGAGATGGAGCAGACCGGAGGGGACTACCGGTTCCGGCACAAGAATGGTGAGTACCGCTGGCTCCAGATGGTGGTGCGCCTGGAGCATGACAAGGCGGGCGGCCCGGTGAATCTGCTGGGATACACCCTGGATATCACGGCACGCAAGCGGGCGGAGGAGGCCGTGCGCCAGGCCAAGGAGGAGGCCGAGAAGGCCAACCGGGCGAAGAGCGAGTTCCTGTCCCGCATGAGCCACGAGTTGCGCACCCCCCTGAATGCTGTTCTGGGATTTGGCCAGCTCCTGGAAATGGACGACCTGGCTATTGAGCAGCGGGAGAGTGTGGATCACATCCTGCAGGCAGGCCGGCATCTCCTCCAACTGATCAATGAAGTGCTGGACATCGCCCGCATTGAGTCAGGTCGCATCTATCTCTCCATCGAGCCGGTGCTCGTCCGCGAGGTCCTGCAAGAGACGTGGGAGCTCATCGAACCGCTCGCGGAGCAGCAGCACGTGCGCTTGAGTGATGAGGTGACGGATACTGCTGACCAGTACGTGCGCGCGGATCACCAGCGGCTCAAGCAGGTTCTCCTGAACCTCCTTGCCAACGCCGTCAAGTATAACCGCGAAGGGGGCACGGTGACCGTTTTCTGCGAGGCAGCAACCAATGGGTGGCTGTGCCTGAAGGTGAGCGATACCGGCCCCGGCATCCCCCCGGGGAAGATGCACCGGCTGTTCACTCCTTTCGACCGCCTTGGGGCCGAGCAGACGGGCGTGGAGGGCACGGGTCTCGGCCTGGCCCTTTCCAAGCGTCTCGTGACGGCGATGGGGGGGAACCTGGGCGTGGAAACTATGGATGGCCAGGGGAGCACCCTCTGGGTGGAGTTGCCCCTGGCGGAAGGCCCGATGGCACGGCTGGAACGGCAGCCTGAGGGCGTCCCGGCGCCGATCGGAGGGTGCGGACCCTGCCGCACTGTGCTCTACGTGGAAGATAACCTTTCCAACGTCCGGCTGATCGAGCGCGTCTTGGCTCAGCGGCCCACAACGCGGCTTCTGGCGGCTATGCAGGGCCAGATGGCCCTGGATCTGGCCCGTGAGCACCACCCGGACCTGATCCTGCTGGACCTGCACCTGCCCGATATCCCGGGCAACGAGGTTCTCCACCGGTTGCAGTTAGACCCGGAAACCTGCGCGATCCCGGTGGTGGTGATCAGCGCCGACGCGACCGCAAGCCAGATTGAGCGGCTCTGCGCCGCCGGGGCCCGGGCCTACCTCACCAAGCCGCTCGATGTGAAGCAGTTCCTGGGCATCGTAGACGAAATCCTCAGGTAAGGAGCCAGTTAGGTGATGCAGATAGCAACCCTCCAGAACGCGCGGATCCTGATTGTGGACGACCAGGAGCTCAACGTTCGCTTTCTGGAATGCGTTCTACAGCGGGCCGGCTACCGCTGCCTGAAGAGCACCACCGATGCGCGCGCGGTTCTGCCCCTCTACGCCGAGTTTCAGCCCGACCTGATCCTTCTGGATCTGCACATGCCCTATCTCGATGGCTTCGCAGTGATGGAACAGCTGGCAGCCCTCATTCCGGAGGGGACCTACCTCCCCATCCTGGTGCTTACCGCGGATATCACCCCCGAGGCCAAGCAAAGGGCGCTCCGGATGGGGGCTAAAGACTTCCTTACCAAGCCGTTCGATGGCTCGGAGGTCCTCCTGCGTATCGGAAACCTGGTGGAAACCCGCTTCCTGCACCGCCAGCTCCAGAATCAGAACCAGATCCTGGAAGAGAAGGTGCGTGAGCGTACCCGTGAGCTGGAGGACGCACGGATGGAGATCCTGGAGCGTCTGGCGCTGGCTGCCGAGTACCGCGATGACGCCACCGGCCAGCACACCCGGCGGGTGGGGCAGCTCTCGGCAGCTCTGGCTCGGGCCGTGGGCCTCCCCGAACCACGTGCGGCACTGATCGGGCGGGCGGCCCCCCTGCACGATGTGGGGAAGATTGGCATCCCGGACAGGATCCTGCTGAAGCCGGACTCGCTTACCGCGGCAGAATTCGAGCGCATGCAGATGCACGTCATCATCGGGGCCCGGATCCTGTCGGGAAGTCGATTTCCCCTTCTGCGGATGGCCGAGCAGATTGCCCTGAGCCACCACGCGCACTGGGACGGCACCGGTTACCCGCCATGGATGGCGGGGGAGCTGATTCCTCTGGCGGGGCGGATTGTGGCTGTGGCCGACGTCTTTGACGTGCTCACGCACGAACGGCCTTACAAGGAGGCCTGGACGGAGGCGAAAGCGATTGCCGAGATTGAGAGCCAGAGCGATCGCCAGTTCGATCCCCGCGTGGTGGGTGCGTTTCTGCGGCTGGTGAACGGTGCGCGCGCCTCGACGGCAATGAGGGAATCCGATTGGCACGCAGATGCGCGCCACGCGGATGACTGACGCAGAACCACCCCCTTCCCGCCAGGGAGTGTCCCCCGCGACACAGGCGAGCTTGGGCGTCCCGGACAGCGTGCTGCTCAGGCGCGGCTCGCGTCCTTGCCTTCACAGATACCCCTGCCGCGACGCTGGTTTGTTACGCCGCTACCTGACCGCCGTGGCGCTGGTTGTCTCCCGTGCGCTCTGTTCCTGGATGAGTTGCGCGACACGGTTACGGCGTGCCTCGGTGGTGGGGTGAGTGCGCAACCAGGCAATTGTGGTATCGCCTCGCTTCTGCCGTTGGAGCAGGAGGTCGAAGAATCGCACCAGGCCGCTGGGGTTGAGGCCCGCGGCGCGCGTGTACCTCACTGCCTCCGTGTCGGCTTCATACTCCTGCTTGCGGCTGTAGTGAAGCAGCTGGAGGTTGGCGGCAATGGTGGCGATATCGCGCGCCGATCCCCCGCCGGTGAGCACTTCAATGCCGATCCCGTACCACTGGCTGCGCTCGATCTGCTGCGCCGCGTGCCGCTTGGCGATATGGCCGATTTCGTGGGCGATCACCCCGGCCAACATCTGGTCGTCGTCACCGGTGGCGTGCAGGAGGCCTTCAAACACGTAGACCGGTCCTCCCGGAAGAGAGACAGCGTTGATCTCCGGCCGATTAATCACCCGGAAACGGTAGGGGAGATCTGGCCGCTCGCTGACGGCGGCGAGCCGTTGCCCAAGGCGGGAAACCGTTGGGTTTTCGTAGGTGCGGTACTGGGACTCGATCTCGCGGGAGACCTGCTGTCCAATCTGGATCTCCTCGGAGCGACTGAGGCGCGTGACGCCGCAGCCGCTGACGCCCACGGCCAACGTTGCCAGCGTCAGGAAGTGCAACCCGCAACGACGAATGCGCATAGAAGCCTCTCGTGTGTGCATTACGTTTCCTACACCGGGGCGCGCCGCCGCGCCGCCCAGGCAAGCTGCAGCGCACTCCGTATCCCGGGTTTCCGCCACGGGTGCTGTTCCCCGCCTGGCAGGAGACAAAACGCGATGTACGCCCCGGCCCCAGGCACCCCATCGATTCTGCGATGGAGCGCAGGCTTCCAGCTTGCCCGAGAAGCAGGCGGCGTGCTAAGCGAAATGCCGGCGCTCTATCCAGAAACGCGGCGGCGATTCCGTGGTTTTGCGCGGGCGCTGGTGCGAGATTCCCGGCAGGCTACAACCGGTGCAGCAGGGGGCTGAGGGTAGGATAGAGGTCCTGGTAGAGCGCCAGGCGTTCCTCGTAGCGTGACGCTTCAGCCGGATCGGGATCGAAGGTTTCAGTAACCTTCACCAGGCTCTGGGCGGCCTCCCCGGCGGAGGCGAAGATCCCCGCTCCCACGCCCGCCAGCATGGCCGCGCCCAGGCAGGCCGCCTCGGAGACGTTGAGTGCCGCCACCGGCCGGTGGAAGATGTTGGCTTTGATCTGGAGCCAAACGCGCGAGCGCGCACCGCCCCCGATGGCGCGCAGGCTGTTTACCCGCACGCCTGCCTGTTCGAGTCGGTCCAGATTCAGCCGCATCTCGTAGGTGATGCCGTCCAGCAGCCCCTTGAGGATTTGATCCTTCCCCGTGGCCAGAGTGAGACCCAGAATGGCGCCCTTGGCCTGGGGATCAAACCAGGGCGTGCCCGTCATGGTGAAGTGGGGGAGCACAAGCACGGTGCTTGGACCTGCGGCGGCCTTGCCGATCATAATCTCGTAGACGTCGATGCCGGAGACGCGCGCTTCCTCGCGCTCCGCCTCTCCCAGGGTGTCCCGATACCAGCGCAGCAATGAGCCGCCGCTGAAGTTGAACGCCAGCGTGGCGTAGAGCCCGGGAGCCACGTGGTGGTAGCAGCAATAATTGTTGTCCAGCATACCGGCGGTCAGCACCGGGGTATCGAACACGGGCGTGATGCACTCGACGGTACCGGTGGCATCCATCGCAATGCCCGCGGTGCTGATCCCTGCTCCCAGCGCGCCGCACGGCTGGTCGTGCCCCCCCGCGACCGCCAGCGTGCCTTCGGGGAGCCCCAGGTCCGCCGCCGCCGGGCGGGAGATTGGCCCTACCACGGCGCCGCTGGGTCGGAGGGCGGCCAGCTTCTCGGGCGGTACATCCGCGAGACGGAGGATGCGTTCGGACCACCGCTCGGCGCGCAGGTCGAACGCCATTGTCCGCCCCGCCATCGAGTAGTCGATCGTCGGTTCGACACCCAGCTGCTGAAGGGCAAAGTCCCCGTAGCAAAGGAACTTCGCCGCGCGGGCGAACACGTCCGGCCGTTCCCGCTGCCACCACATGATCTTGTTGATGGTGTACATCGGGTGCAGCGGCATGCCGGTAATTTGAAAGATCGCCTCGCGGCCCAGCTGCTCCTCCCACCAGCGGGCATAGGGGATGGTGCGCGCGTCAAAGGTGACGGGGCTGTGGTCCAGGCTCGTCCCGTCCGCGGCCACGGGGGTGACTGCCTCGCCCTGCACGGAGGTGGATAGCGCCCGCACCGGATCCCGCGGGCCTGCCTGTGCCACCGCCGCACGGATGGCCATTCCGACACCTGCCCACACCGCGCGCGGATCGAGTTCCACCCAGCCCGGCTGGGGATGGATCAGGGGGTACTCCTGGTAGCCCTGGCCAAGAATCTCGCCGTCCACGCGGAAAACGATCGCCTTGCAGCCAGTGGTGCCGATATCAATGCCCAGTAAGCTCATCGGTTCCTCTCCTCTCGCTCGCGGTGGGGTCGTCATCAGATTGGCGAGCGCCGCGGGCCGTCCCTGCTCAAAGATGGGGAAGGAAATCTGTTCGGGGCCGATGGGCGGTAAGGGGGGCGGCGGGCAAGAGTGTCCAGCCACCGACCCTGCCGGCGTCCCCTATGGGCCGTAAGGACGTATGCCCGCACTCTGGAGCACTGCGGCGCAAGCGGGAGGAATCGGCGTGATCGGTGCGTAAGCGATGCTGTATTAGTCTGGTTGCAGCAGGGCCAACAGGGGGGCAAGAATGTGTGAGAGCATCAGCCGCCGTACCTTGCTTCAGGGTGCCGCGACCAGCGCCCTGGCAGTCACGCTCGGCGAGGAGACGCGCGCCGCAGACCTGGCGCCGCGGGCAGGCGAGCCCGGCCAGCTGCCGATGCGGGAACTTGGCAAGACGGGGGTCCGGGTACCCATCCTGGGGTACGGCACCGCGCCCCTGGGTTTGCGTCGGAGCCTGTCGGAGGGGATTGCCATCCTGAACGAAGCGATCGACCGGGGCGTGACCTATATGGACACCGCTCCCCGCTTCATGAACTATGGCCAGGCGCAAGTGATGCTCGGGGAGGTTCTCAATGCTCGCCGCAAGAAAGTTTTCCTGGTTACGAAGTGCTTCCGGAGCACGTACGACGAGACGCTGCAGCTGCTGGAGCAGAACCTGAAGGAGCTGAAGACGGACCATGCAGACCTTGTCTACGTCCACAGCCTGGGTGACCTGGACTACGAGACGGTGATTGGACCGAAGGGCGCCTTCGCCGCTCTGGAGAAGGCGCGGGAGATGGGCCTGACACGGTTCATCGGCGTCAGCGGGCACAACCGGCCCCGGCGCTTCCTGGAAGTGCTGGAGCGATTCGACATTGACGTGATGATGAACGTGGTGAACTTCGTAGATCAGTTCACCTACAACTTCGAGAACCGCGTCTGGCCCGTCGCCGCCCGCAAGAAGGTTGGCTTGGTGGGGATGAAGGTCTTCGGGGGCATAAAGGGAACAGGAGCCTGGCTCCCTGCCGAGCACATGCCACTGGCCTACCGCTACGCCCAAAGCCTCCCCCACATCACCACCGCGGTGATCGGGATGGGAACGCGCGACGAACTGCTCCAGAATATCGCGTGGGCGCAGGCCCTCAAGCCGCTTACCGATGCCGAGCGGGCGCAGATGGCGGACCTGGGCCGCCGTCTGGCCGCCGAATGGCGCGACCACCTCGGCCCCGCATAAGAGAGCGCCGGAAAAGGCGGCGCAGGAACCCTCCGATTGGGGTGGAACGTAGACTTGTAAAAAGGAACGAGGAACTCCCGCATCCGAGATGCCTGGCCTATCAGCGGGGGAATGAAGTTGAGCACAACTGCATACCGGAACGAATCGCAGCGCGCGGGGGCAGGGCCCCGCCGCCTGGTTCTCCGTTTAAGCGTGACGGCGTTCGCGTTGTTGCTGCTCAACAGCGCCTACCTGTTCGTCAGCAACGCCGCCACCCTCTTCTACCTCCTCAATGTGGCCTATCACCTGCTGGCAGGGCTCGGTTTCGCGCTGCTTGCGCTGGTGGTGGGGCTGCGCTATGTGGTGCGCGCGCTGGAGAGCCGCCCGCCGCCGATGCGGCGCTGGTTGATCCTGGCGACGCTGGCGGGGGCGATTGGCATCGGCTCCGGTCTCCTCCTCGCCTACACCGGCGCCACGAGACCCCTGCTGGGATTGCTCCGGACGCACATCATCGCCTGCCTGGTTTCGCTGGGTGCGGCGGGTCTTTACCTGCGCGCGGCGGTCGCCGTCCGAGCCCCGGAGGCGCGGTGGTGGTCCCGGACGCGCGTCTTCTGGCAGCTAGGCGCGCTGGTGATCCCCGGCTTTTTCTTGCTCGGCTTTGCGGGCGCTAACAGCCGCGCCGTCATCCGCAACCCGCTCCTGCCGCCCCTGGACGCGTTTGAGGAGGCGGGTGGCAAAGCGCGGAACCGCTTCTTCCCCTCCTCCATCCGTACGGTTGGGAATCGCCTGATGCCGGAGGAGTTCTTCACCGAGGAAAGCTCGCTCTCGTGCGGGGAGGCGGGGTGCCATCCGGACATTGTCCGGCAGTGGAACGAGTCGGCGCACCACTTCTCGTCCTTTAACAACCAGTTCTACCGGAAGTCGATCGAGTATATGCAGGAGGTGCAGGGAACCCCCGGCAAGCCCTCCGTGGAAGGCTCCAAATGGTGCGCGGGCTGCCACGATCCGGCGGTGTTCCTGACCGGCAACTGGGACACGCCAATCGTGACCCAGATGCAGCAGGCCGAAACGGACGAGCGGGTGCGAAAGCGCCTGACCGCTGGCCTGGGCTGCAATATGTGCCACGCCGCCGTTCACGTATCCGACACGATGGGCCAGGCGGGGCTGGTGCTGGAGTATCCTGTCCTGCACCGTTACGCCATCAGCCCCAGTCCGTTCATCAAGTGGGCCCATAACGCCCTTACCGTTCTGGATCCGGGGCCACACCGCAACCTGTTCCTGAAACCGTTCCACACGCAGGCCACGGCGGAGTTCTGCAGCGGCTGCCACAAGGTACACCTGGACAAGCCGTTCAACCACTACCGCTGGGTGCGGGGCTTCGATGAGTACGACGCCTGGCAGCAGAGCGGTGTGTCCGGCCAGGGTGTGCGCGCCTTCTACTACCCCGACAAGTTCAAAAAGTGCGTAGACTGCCACATGCCGCTGGTGAAAAGCAACGACCGGGGCAACCTGCACGGCTTCGTCCACTCGCACCGGTTCCCGGCGGCCAACACGGCGCTGCCGTTCGTCAACGACCACCCTGAGCAGTTAGAGGCCGCGAAGAAGATGCTCACTAACAACGTATTGAGCATCGACATCTTCGCCCTCCGCCGCCAGGGAGGGGGTGGCGAGACCCAGCCGCATTCGGGATCGTCCGCGGGATCGTCCACTGGGTCGATGCTGGAGGCGCAAGCGATAGCCCCGGGTGAGGGATCCATCGCCTCCGGAACAGGCATCTCCCGCCCGCACGAACTATCGGCGCCCATTGACAGGGTCGATCCCCTGGTCCGCAGGGGAGAGACGGTGAGCATCGACGTGGTGGTCCGCACCCGCGGGGTGGGTCACGTGTTCCCCGGCGGCACGATGGACGCATTCGATGTCTGGGTGGAGATGAAGGCGGTGGATAGCCGGGGACGGGTGCTGCTCTGGAGCGGCAAGACGCAAGACGGCGGCCACGGCCCCGTGGACCCCGGCGCCCACTTCTACCGCACCCGGCTGCTGGACGCGCACGGGAACGTGATCGACAAGCGGAACGCCGCTTCCGCCCGCGCCGTGCTCTACGCCCGCGCTATCCCGCCGGGGGCGGCGGACGTCGTCCACTACCGGCTCCACGTGCCGAAGGACTGCGGGGACCGGATCACGCTCAGCGCGAAGGTCAACTACCGGAAGTTCAGCTGGTTCTACACCCAGTTCGCCTATGCGGGTCGGCCCGATCCGACACAGGGCGGCTCCTACAGCGTGCACTTCGACGACCGCAAGTTCATCTTTGACGGTGATACGAGCAAGGTCTCGGGGAAGATCAAGCGCGTGCCGAACCTGCCCATTATCGTGATGGCGGAAACGAAGCAGCCGGTCGTACTGCGCGTGGGATCGGCATTCGTGTTCCGTCCCCAGCCCAGGGAACAGGTGCGCCGCGAAGACTGGGAGCGCTGGAACGACTACGGCATCGGCCTGCTTCTGCAGCGCGATTTCCAGGGAGCGGAGCGCGCGTTTACAAACGTCACCCGGGCGCGGCCGGAGTACGTGGACGGCTATGTCCACCTGGGGCGGGCGTTCCTGGAGGACGGGGACATTCCCGCGGCCCTGAAGCACCTGGGCTACGCGGTGGCGCAACGGCCGGGATTGGGCAAGGCGAACTACTTCTACGCCCTCGCCCTGCGGAAGGCAGGCCGCTACGCAGATGCCATCCGCTACCTGGAACAGGCCCGCGAGGCCTTCCCTACGGATCGGAACATCCTTTCGGATCTGGGGCAGTTGCTGGTGGACGCGGAGCGGTTCGAGGAGGCGCGGGAGGTCCTGCAACAGGCGCTGGCCATCGATCCCGAGCATGTCCCCGCCCACTACAACCTGATGCGCTGCTATGGGGGACTGGCAACCCGCACTACGCGTCTGAAGGAGGCGCGCGCCGCCAAAATCTGGTTCCCCGCCGAGCGTGCCCGATTTGTGGCCGCTATGGATCAAACAATCCGCGAGTACCGCGAGCTGAGCGATCGTTACCGCCGCGCCTTCGAACGGTTCAAGGTCGATCCCACTACTACCCACATCGCCGGACGGCGACGAGAAGTGGACCCCTATGAGAACCGCGAGTCGCTACTGGTACACGAGCATAACTGAACTGGATTACCTTAATGGTTTCCATCTGGCGTAGCAGCCTCTGCCTGGCGATCCTGATTGCGACTGTGGGCCTCGCCGGATGCCGCCGGTCAGCGGCGCGCCCCCTGGATCCCCCCGCCGGGAGCACGCTTCCGTTCCGGTTTACGGAGGTCGCCGCCGCATCCGGCATCCACTTCGTCCACCATACCGGTGCATTCGGGGAGTACCGAATGCCAGAAACGATGGGGTCCGGCTGCGCGCTGTTCGATTACGACGGCGACGGCCACCTGGACGCCCTCCTCGTGAACGGTCAGGACTGGTCCGGGCACGGCCGGGCGCGCCCCACTCTGGCGCTCTACCGCAACCGCGGCGATGGGACCTTCGAGGACGTCACCGCTGCCGCGGGGCTGGCCGTGTCGCTCTACGGCATGGGCTGCGCCGTGGGGGATTACGACAACGACGGCTATCCCGACCTGTTCGTCACCGCCTACGGGAACTGCCGTCTGTTCCACAACCGCGGGAACGGCACCTTTACAGACGTCACTGATGCAGCGGGCGTCGCTTCTCCGGGCTGGAGCATGAGCGCCGCCTGGCTCGATTATGACCGCGACGGGCACCTGGACCTGTTTGTCTGCCACTATGTGGTCTGGGATCCGAGCCCTGGGAAGCAGTTTCCTGAATTCATCGGCAGCGAGCGGACCTATAACACGCCCCAGCCGTTCCCGGGCGAGACGAACCGGCTCTACCGCAACCTGGGCAACGGGCACTTCCAGGATGTCACGGAGGCGTGCGGCGTCTACCATCCCTCGGGAAAGGCGCTCGGCGTAGCAACGTGCGACGTGGACCTGGATGGCTGGCCCGATCTGGCTGTGGCCCACGACACGCAGCCCAACCAGCTGCTCCACAACGTGGCCGACCCGCAGTCGCCGGGCGGCCGGCGGTTCGAGGACACCGCCACGTCGGCGGGCATTGCCTACTCGCCGGAGGGGGTGCCGCGCGGCGCGATGGGTATCGACGCGGCGCCCATCGGCCCGGATAACCGTGAGGCCCTGGTGATCGGCAACTTCTCCAACGAGCAGCTCTCCCTTTACCGCAACGACGGCCAGGGGATCTACTTCACCGACCTGGCGCCCCGCTCGGAAGTGGGCCGCGTCAGCCAGATCTTCCTGGCGTTTGGCGTTTTCTTCTTCGACGGCAATAACGACGGCGCGCAGGACATCTTCGTCGCCACCGGGCACGTGAAGCCGCAGGTGCAGCTCATTGAGGAGCGCGTCACCTATCGGGAGCGGCCGCTGCTGTTCCTCAACCAGGGGAATGCCTCGTTCACAGAGGTGGGCCTCGCGACGGGGTTGCGCGAGGAGATGGTGGCCCGTGGCGCCGCCTGTGGGGACGTGGACAACGATGGCGACCTGGACATCCTCGTATCGCTGAATGGCGGCCCTGCGCGCCTGTACCGGAACGACGGCGGCTCGCAGAGCCGGGCGCTCGCCGTGCGCCTGATCGGCCGGAAGAGCAACCGCTCGGGATACGGCGCAAAGGTTTATGCCACTGTCCACGGCCGACGGATGATGCGCCACATCCGCAGCGGCACGAGCTACTGCTCTCACAGCGACGCGACCGCCCACTTCGGCCTGGGCGCGGCGGACGCGGTAGAACTCCTGGAGATCGAGTGGCCCGGCGGGGAGCGGCAGCGGTTCGAGAACGTGCCCGCGGGGCGGACGGTCGTGGTTACCGAGGGCGCTTCGCAGTACGAGGAGCGGCCGTTTGCGGGGCGGTAAGCGAGGGCGAGTGCCAGCCACCTGACTGGCGCTGGCAGCCCGTTAATAGTTACCGGGCTTATACCCTTCACGTGTGCTGTACTTCGGTGCGGCGCTTCTCCAGTCGAACCAGCCGACATCAACGGCCGGTCATCAGAAGATCGTTGCCACATTGGGATGTTTCTACGCTGGCACGCGCTAATGCGTGAATCTGCCAACGTTTCAACGTGCCAACGTGCGCACGGCTCTTTTGGACAGGACCCCGGCGCGCTGCTATAATGTGCGCCGGCCCCCGAGCGTGTGGGGCCCACAGGCGCAAGGCCCACTTACCCCCAACCTTATGACTCTGGTTCAGGCGCAGCGAGCCGGTGCGGCAGGGCGCGGTAGTCGGCTTGCGGGCGTGGCGGATCCGCGCGCCCTCGAGTTCCGCCTCTGGCTTGGCACGCTGCCGCTGGCCTTCCTGGGCTGCGTGGCCGCCGCCGCCCCACGTACGGATTTCCGTGCCGCGTTCCTTCCGGTTGCCACGCCGCTGGGACTGCTGCTCGCCGCGGCGCTTGCCGTTCACCTCCTGTTCCGCCTGATCCACTTCCGCGGCGATCCCCTCATCCTGCCGATCCTCACGGTCCTGCTGATCATGGGCGCCGTCTACCACGCGGGGCTTTTCCGTGCGGGAGCGCCGGGCGGTTCGCTGGGGCCGTATCTGCGCGCCGGACTGGTTGCCCTGGGAACTGTGGGCGCCGTCGTGGGTCTGACACCCCTCTACCGGCGGCTGAGTTACTGGGTGGAGGAGCGCCTCTGGTGGCGGATTGCGGGGGCGGTGCCCTACTACGAGTCGATCCCCTTCCTGCTCGGCCTGGGGCTGCTGATGGTCGTGCTGATCCTGTGGCTGCTCGTGCGAGGTCGGCCGGCGGGGCTGTCCGGGGCGATTATCCAGGCGCCCCTGTTGGGCGGCTGGACGTTCACGCCCAGCGAGTTCGTGCGCCTGGCGGTGGCGTTCTTCCTGGCCGACTACCTGGGCCGCAACAGCAAGATTCTGCGCAACCTGCGCCAGCCCCTGGGGCGCCGCTGGCCGCTGAGTTTGCTGACCATCGAGCACGCCGTCACCCTTAGCATCTTGCTGGCGGTGGTAGCGCTCTACTGCCTGTTCTTCTTTGCCTTCCGCGATTACGGCCCCGCGGTAATCATCTACGGCCTGGCGATCATCTGCCTGTACGCCGCTACCGGCCGCTGGCCGACCCCGGCGGCGCTGGTATTGCTCGGCGCTCTGCTGGCAGTGCTGCCTACCCTGAAGGGCGGCGGCGGCACCCTCACCAACCGGCTGATGATGTGGTGGAACCCGTGGGATACCGGGTTCCTCAACGGCGACCACCAGGTGCGGATCCTGTGGGCCATTACGGGCGGGGGGTGGTTGGGGATGCCTGCCGAGACCGGGGTGGCGCGCCAGCTGCCGGAAGCGGCCACGGATGCGGCGTTCGCGGGGCTGGTCGCCCGCCACGGCCTCTGGGTGGGAGCGGCGGTCCTGTTCCTGTTCGCGCTTCTGGCCGCCCGTGGGTTGAGCATCGCGCGCGCAGCAAGCACCGATCGTGCCCGCCTGCTCGCCTTGAGCTTGACGCTCCTCATCTTGCTTCAAGTGGTCTGGATCTGCGGCGCGATGGTGCGGGCGTTTCCGTTTTCGGGGATCAACCTGCCATTTATCAGCACGGGGACAAGCAACGCCCTGGCGTGCGCCATCGCGCTGGGGGCGCTGCTGAACCTTTCCCGTGGGAACGCCACCGTCTTCGATCCGGGGGAAGCCACTCCGGAGGTGGAGCGCGGCGTGCGGCGGCTGGGAAAACCGCTGCTCGCCCTCTACCTGGTACCGCTCGGCGGCCTGGCGCTCCTCGCCCCTCCGGTATTCGGAGACGCGATTCTCGTCCGGCGCGCTCGCGCTATGGGACAGGACAAGGAGATCATCCTCTTCCGTAATCCCTACCTGGAGGCGTTCGTCCGTGGCCTGCCGCGGGGTCGCCTCTACAGCGCGGATGGCGAGCTGCTGGCGGTCTCCAACCCCGGTCCCGATGACTACGCCCGCATCAGGGAGAGCAACCCCGACTTTGAGCCGCGCCTGCGGCGGCTGGCGGCCAGGGGTCTGCGCGCCTACCCCCTGGGAGAGCTGGCCGCTCAACTGGTGGGCTGGACTACAGGCGGCCAGTACGCCCCCCGTGAAGGCAGTATTGAGACCGCCTGCGACTCCCTCCTGCGCGGCTACCGGGACGCGGAGCTGCCGTACCTGTTTCGCACGCGGCTGAACCCGTTCGCGCGTAAGCCGCGGCCGGCGGATCTGGAAACCACGATCGATGCGGCGCTGCAGCGACAGGCGCGCCAGCTGCTCCGCCAGGCAGCGCTCACCTCGTCCGGAACGGGAGGCGCGGTGGTGCTGCTGGAAGCGGATACCGGGCGTGTCCTCGCTGCCGCGACCAGCCCTTCTTTTGATCCGAACGAGCTGTCCGTCTCCCGCATGCGGCGCTACCTTAAGGAGCATCGGCGCACCGGAATCCTTACCAACAAAGCACTCGATCGGGAGGCGCGCTACCCTCCCGGCTCGACATTCAAGATTCTCACCCTGGCGGCGGCGCTCCCTGCGCTGCCCGAGGGGACGGTCACCTGCGCGGGCCACAACACCTCGCCCATCCGCTGGGAGTATCGCGGCCGGCGCTATCAGCGCCCGGCGCGGCGGATTTCCTGCTATGGTGGCGCTGCCCATGGCAGCCTCTCCCTGGGCAGTGATTACGGTCAGGCGCTCACGCGCAGCTGCAACGTCTTCTTCGCCACGCTGGCCGCGGCGACGGGGGTAGACCGTCTACGGGAGACGCTTCGCCAGGCGGAACTGGGGCAGCTGCCCGCGCCGGATCGACTTGCCGACTTCTTGCCGGAAGCCGGATTCGGGCAGGTCGTGGTGAGCGTATCGCCTTTAGAGATGGCGATGGTGGCGGGCGCCATCGGCATGGCTGTGCCCGCGTTCGGTGAAAGCGCGCCTGCGGCCCGCCCGTACTGGCTCAATACCACGCTCATGAGCGGGGAGCGGTCTCGCCCCGCCGGGGTTTACGGCGCCCCGGACGAGCGCCCCTACCGGCCATTTCCCGATGAGATCGCCAGGCGGGTGCGGGAAGGGATGCTCGCCGTGGTGAACGATCCCTCGGGAACCGCCTACGGAGCCTTCCATCCGGGCGGCTCCCTGGCCTTGCCCGGCGTTGTCGTGGGCGGCAAGACGGGCACCGCAGAGTTCGAGAAGGAAAGCCGTGATTCCCGCGGCCGGCGACGCCGCGTGAAGGGCCGCCACGCCTGGTTCGTAGGCTTCGCCCGCAACGACCGGGATGTGCAGCCGAAAACGCTGGCGATCGCCGTCCTGGTGGAGGACGTGGGCCGCGGGGCCACCGGCGGCAGTACCTGCGCGCCCGTGGCGCGGGAGCTGTTCCGTGCGGCGTTCGCTCCCTGGCAGCCTCCCGCTCCCGCGGATCAGCCGCCCGCCCCCGTGCGCCCTCCCTGGTGGCGGGAGTGGCTCCAGCGGCTCTTCCAATGAGGAAGGGCGAAAGACGGAAGGACGGGAACGGAGGCCGAATAGGGTGACGAAGGACGGAGGGTGCAATTGCCGATGAGCGCCCCGAAAGGAAAGTCGATCCGGCTGCCACTGTTCGAGCAGCGACTGCCACTGCGCTTCCTGGCTCGCCGTGTGCTCCAGGCGATGGCGGAGCGCTCCGTGGCCAATTTCATTCTGGGGGAGCGGCGCGCGCCCGGGCGGTTCGTGGTGGCGCGTCTGGTGGCGGACGGCGTCGAGCGGGATGAGTGCCTCCAGATGTTCGCCGAGAGCCGCGCGGCGATCGAGCGCGAGGTGGCCCGCGATGCCGCCGCCCGCGGCCTCCGCCCCCGGCGCGAGGTGAGCGTGGAGCTGACCGCCTTCACACGGGCGGAGCTGGAGTCCGGCGCGGTGCGGACGTGGCTGGCGGCGCACGCCGATGGCGAGACGCCGGAGGAGCTCCTCGCCCGCCTGCGCGAGCGGGGGGAGATCATCCTGGCGGCGCGCACCCACCCCCTGGAGATCGAGACGGAGCCGCCCGGCGCCGCCATCTACGTGGATGGACGCCCGCTGACGGAGATTACTCCTTGCCGGCTTACAGATGTGACCGCCGGAGAACACCGGATCGCTCTCGCTCTGCCGGGGTACGGGCAGCACGAGGAGAAGGTAGTCGTTCCCGGCGACGGGTCGGCCCCCGTGCGCTACCGGGCCATCCTTCAGCCGGAGCCGGAAATGGTGCTGGTGGAAGTGCGCACGTTTCCCGACCGGGCGAGGGTGACGGTGGGCGGGGAGATGCGGGAATCGCCCACGCGGTTCCGGCTGCCGGTAGGCCGCCACCGGCTGGTGGCGGAGCGGCACGGCTACGCGCCGGCCAGCGTGGAGTTCGATGTTCCGGAGCCGGAGGGACAGCCGCCCCAGATCTATCTGCGCTTGGATTATGCGGGCGCGGACTGCGGCGAAGTGGTGGGCCGGCTGGTGATCCATCAGCCGGGGGCGCCCGCCCACCGCGCGTCCACGCCTCCGGAAGGGAACCCCATCGCCGAGTTCTTCCGCGATCCTGAGCGGGAGCCGCTCGCTCCCGCCGAGGGTTCAGATGTTCTGGGGGAGCGGCCTCTCTACCGGGGAGTGCTGGTGATCGGCCGGCCGGACCCAAGTGTAATGATCGTTCCCGACGTGCGCCTGTTCGACGCCAGCAACACCGTCTCCCGCGGCTGCCATGCCTGGTTGGAGATCTATACCGACCCGGGCACCGGTGCGGAGTACAACACGTTCGTCATCCACAATGAATCGCCCGCGGGGGTGCTGGTGGATGGCCAGCTGGTGACCGCCTCGCGGGCGCTGGGGGATGATAGCGAGCTGCAGATCGGCGTGTTCCGGATGCGGGTGGTGAAGGAGACCCCGCCGCCGCGGGTGGAGTTCTGAACCCGGGGGGCGGGTCGCCGCGCGGCAAAGCGCCCGGAGAAGTCTGAACCGCCTTCGTGCTTGGCCCGGGCGAACATCCGGAAGGCGCGGTAAGCACCGGTGTTTGCCCGCCGCCTGCCGCGCCGCCGTCGCCTGCGTAACGCCGTAGTCGCCCCTGGGAACTGGAACCTGGGACCCCGGGGCGCGCATAATAGCATGCGGCGGATTCAGCCTTCCTATATCTGGTTGTCTGCCATCCGTCGCCCCCATGCCTGTTTCAATGCGGAATAGGGAACGCCGAATACGACGTCCGGCAGTCCCTACTCTGCAATCCGAACGCCTAATGCCCGAGCGCCTACCGCGATGCCTCCACCAGATGCCACTTTAACCGCCCGCCTCCGCCGCCTCCGCCTGCTGGCGATGGACGTAGACGGGGTGCTGACCGACGGCCGCATCCTGTGGGGCGCCACGCGCGGCGGCGAACTCGTGGAAAGCAAGTCGTTCCACGTGCGGGACGGGCTGGGAATCTCGGTGGCGCTCGCAGGGGGGTTAGGGATCGCCTGGATCACGGGGCGCACCTCGGCGGCGGTGCAGCAGCGGGCAGCGGAGTTGCGCGTTCCCTACGTGACACAGTGGGCGCGGGACAAGGCGCGCGCGCTGCGCGAGTCCGCCGCGGCTGCCGGCATTCCCCTGGAGGCAACCGCGTTTCTGGGCGATGACTGGAACGACTGGCCGGCGCTGGAAACTGCCGGGATCGCCGTGGTGGTGGCGGACGCACCGGCCGACTTGCGAGCGCGGGTGGACTGGGTCACAGATGCACGCGGCGGAGAGGGGGCGGCGCGGGAGGTGATCGAGGCGATCCTGCGCGCCCAGGAGCGCTGGGAGGCGGCGCTGGACGCCTTCTTCGCGTGCCTTCGGGGCGAGCACGATTCTTCTCCTCCGGGTCTGGCGGGGTGACGCGGTGGCGGATCTCTGGGTCATCCACACCAATGACCTGCATGGTGCCCTGGACGATGCGGCGGAGGAGCGCCTGCGCGCCTGGATCGCCGCCACGCCCCACCCGCTGGTGCTCGACGCAGGAGATGCCATCCAGACGGGCAACCTGGGGTGGCCACTGCGAGGCCCGGAACGGATGCTGCCCCGCATGAGTGATCTTGGCTACCACGCGATGGCGTTGGGCAATCGCGAGAGCCATCCCCGCAAGGAGATCTTCCCGCTCAAGCTGAAGGGCGCGCGGTTCCCGGTCCTGTGCGCCAACATCACCGGCAAGAGGCCCGAGGCAGTCGGGACGCTGCCCACGCAACGCTGGCTCATCCGTGAGCACGGCGGGCTGCGGGTGGGGGTGCTGGGTGTCACCGTACCGATGTTTACCCGCCAGCAGTGGACACAGTGCCTGTGCGATTACTGGTTCGACTCCCCGGTGGACGTGGCCCGCGATCTGGCTCGCGATCTGCGGCCCACGGTGGACGTGCTCATCGCCGTCACGCACATCGGGCTCCGGCAGGATCAGGCCCTCGCGGAGGCCGCGCCGGAGCTGGATCTGATCGTCGGCGGGCACAGCCACACGGATCTGGAATCGCCATGCGTGGTGGCGGGGGTGCCGATCGTCCAGGTCCACGCTTACGGCTACGCGGCCGGGCGGGCACGGCTGAAGATCAGCCAGGGGGGCGTGGAACTGGCGGCGTGGGAGAAGACTGCCCTGCGTGACGCGCCTCCCGCGCACGGAAAGCGTAATGCGCGAGGTCCGGTGCGGCACGGGGAGGATCTCACGCAAAGACGCAAAGACGCGTAAGAAGGGCTCACGCAAAGACGCATAGGCGCATAGGAAGAAGGGCTCACGCAAAGACGCAAAGACGCGTAAGAAGGGCTCACGCAAAGACGCATAGGAAGGGGAACGGTCGCGTCGATGGCGGTGGTGTCGCTACTGGTGGTGGTTCTCTGCGCCGCGCTGGGGGCGCAGATCCTGCGCTGGGCGCGCGTGGAGGCCGCGGGGGCCCTGGCGCGCTGGGTGCTGGGCGCCGCTCTGGGGCTGGGCATCCTCGCCTACGCTGTGCAGGCGGTCGGACTGGCCGGTCTGCTCTTCACGCCGGTGATCCTCGGGTTGCTGGCGCTGATCGCCCTCATCGGCCTGCCGGAGCTGGCGCGACTGGCGCGTGACACGGCCGCCGAAGTGGGAGCCTGGCTCCACCGCCCATGGGAACCGGCACAGTGGGGTGCGCTGGCGCTACTGGCGCCCGGCGCCACGATTGCCGCGGTGACCTTCCTCGGCGCTTTGTCGCCCCCTGGCAGCCTCGACTATGACAGTCTGGCCTACCACCTCGCCATTCCCAGGCTTTACCTCCATCACCACCGCGTCTTCTACGTGGATCACATCTGGCACGCGAACATCCCGTTTACGGTGCAGATGTGGTACACCGTGGGGCTGGCACTGGGCGGCGTGGGGGGCGCGAAGTTGTTTCACTGGGCGAGCGGCATCCTCACGGCGCTGGCAGCGGCGGTCTGGGTTGCCCGCACGGCGCGGGTGGAGAGGGTCTCACGCAAAGACGCGAAGACGCACGCGGAGGGGAATTCCGGCGATGGGGCACAGGCGTGGGCACCGGTCCTGGCCGCCCTCGCCTTCCTGAGCATCCCGCTGGGCGCGTGGGAGGCAACGACGGGGTACATCGACCTGGGCACGGCGCTGTTCCTCACCGTGGCCGGCTACGCCCTCTGCCGTGCTTATGAGCGGCGTGCGGAGGAGGCGAAATCCCTTCCGGATGCCCGCTGGGCGGCGCTGGCGGGGGCGTTCGCAGGGTGGGCGGTGGGGACGAAGTACTCCGCCCTCCTGCAACTGCTGCTGCTGGCGGCGGGCGCAGCCATCGCCGCCGTGCGATGGCCGGCAGGTACGCGCGGCGGGGGGTCTGGCCGCTTCCGCGCGGTAGGCGTGTTTATCCTCGCGGGGGGGCTGGTCGTTGCTCCCTGGCTCATCCGCAACACCGGGTGGACCGGGAATCCCGTCTACCCGCTATTCTACCGGCTGTTTCCGGGCACCCGCAACTGGAACGACGAGGCCACGGTGGCCATGCAGCGGGAGCAGCGCTACTTCGGCAAGGCGGAGGGCCTGGCGGCGGCGGCGCGCTCCCTGTGGGACACCGCCTTCCACGGCCGTGAGTTCCTGCTAGCCCACCGGCCGCTTCGCAGTTTGCGCGACGATAAGTTCCTCGGGCTCGGGATAGTGTTTGTGGCAGTGCTGCCACTTGCTGTCCTGGTTCGCCCGCCGGATCGCCGCGCCCTGGCGTTGATCCTCTTTCTGCTCGCCTCCCTGGCCGGCTGGATCGCCACCAGCCAGCAGAGCCGCTACCTGCTGCCGGTGTTCGGGATCGGCGCCGTAGCGGTGGGTCTGATTGTCCCGCGACTGCCCTGGCGCAGCCTGCGCGCCGCGGTGATCGCCGTCGTGGTGGTGCAGTGCGCCGGCGCGCTCTGGGGGACCGCCCTCCTCACCGGTGCCGCCTGGCCGGTGGTGCTGGGGCAATCTTCCGCGGCGGACTACCTGCGGGAACAGCTCGGCGACTATTATGACGCAGCGCAATATACACGGGGGCTTCCCCGGGGGTCGCGCATCGCTCTTTACCAGGAGGCGCGTGGCTTTTATCTAGAAACGGATTACCTGCGCGCCAATCCTCTGCACCACAACCTGATCCCCTATGAAACCCTGCCGGATGGCGACGCGCTCGCCGATTTCCTGCGCGACCGCCAGCGGGTGACACACGTCCTGATCAACCAGCAGGGGGTGGATGCCGATATCGTAGTCCAGCGCTGGTTCGTCCTGCTGGCGGATGCGTGCCGGCGGGGTCGCCTGCACCTGGTCTGGCGCTCGGCCCGTGCCGCTGCGGATGGGGATCTGCTCCAGCTGATTGCCACCCGCGGGCAGCAGGAGATCTCTGAGTTGCTTCGGCTCACCGGGCGGACGGGCCGCGGCATCGTAATCTACGAATGGCGATGAAGCGCTGGTTGGCAATCCTGGGCGCGCTCTACCTGCTCCTCGCCGCGGGGTTCAACCTGGCGACGCCCTATGGCGAAGCTCCCGATGAGTGGGCGCACGTGGACTATGTGAAGCAGGTGGCCGCCGGACGGCTGCCGCATCTCGACCTGCTAACCCGCAAGGATCGGCAGACAGGTTACGAGGCGCATCAGCCGCCGCTCTATTATGCCCTGTGCGTCCCTGTCTGGAAGGCGGCAACAGCGTTAGGGGCGCGGGAGGCCGCGGCGGCGAAGTGGGTTCGCATCATCTCCATCCTGCTGGGGGGGTTGGGCCTGCTGGCGATCTGGGGGCTCGCCGGGGAGGCGAGCGGGTGGACAGATCCCCGGGTGCCGTTGCTTGCCACCGGCTTCGCCGCTTTCCTGCCGATGCGGCTCGCCGTCTGCGCCGCGGTGACGAATGACCCGCTCGCGGAGCTGGTGGCTACCCTGGCGCTCTGGGTGATGGTGACCATCGTGCGGGGTGGGGTGACGGTGCGGCGAGTACTGCTGCTGGGTATCCTGCTGGGCACCGGTCTGCTCACCAAGATGAGCCTGGTGATCTTGTTCCCCGTGGCTGCCCTCGCCCTGCTCCTGGGCAGTCGTCGGCGGGAGAAGCGCGAGGCAGCCGCGTCGCGGAAGAAGCGGCGTGCCCCCGCGCCAAGAACCAGTGAGTGGCTCACCCTCGACGGCGCGACATTCGCGCGCGGACTGGCAATCTCGTTCGGAGTGGCGCTGGCCATTGGAGGGCCCTGGCTGGCGCGCAATTATGTGTTATACGGAGATCCCCTGGCCAACCGCGCGTTCACCTGGTACTTTGCGGATACCCGCCGGTACGAGTGGTTCCGCGAGCAAGGGGTGGATTTCTTCACGTATCTGGGGCAACTGGTCTTGCCAGTAACGTTCGACAGCTTCTGGGGGGCATTTGGGCACCTCAACCGTCCTGAACTGTTTATGGGGGCCCTCAACCGGGACTACCCGCCCACGTCCTGGGTCTATCCCATTCTCCTGATGGCGACGCTGGCGGCGGTGGCGGGGTGCGTCGTGTGGTACCTCCGTGCGCGCAGACAGGCCACAGCGGAAGGAGTAGCTGTAGGCCTGGTGTTGGGGCTGGCCACGGCGCTCGTGGTGGCCAGCTTCCTCCGCTTCAATACGGTTTTCTTCCAGGCGCAGGGGCGTTATCTGTTTCTGGCCCTCGGCCCGATCAGCCTGGCGATGGCGGGCGGATGGCTGCAGCTAACGCCAAAGCGGTGGTGGTGGTATACTGCGGCGGGGGGGGGCGTGCTGATGCTGGCCCTGGCCCTGTACGCGCTGTTCGGAGTGGTGGTACCCGGGTTTGCGCGGGCGTGAGAGGGGAGCACAGGCTCGGGCCTGGCTTCGTTGACAGGGTGGAACGAGCAGGTACTATGCCGGTGGCCCAAGCGGCAGGAGGAACAAGTATGATGGAGGGAAGATCATCCGCATCGGGACAGAAGCAGCGTGCCTGCTCGCGTGGCGCCTCCCTTACGGCAGACCTCCGCTGGCCGCCGGGTTTTCGGTGGTATTACACTTCCACGTCGGCCCCTGAGCGGCAGTTCGTGTACCATGGTACGTGCGTCTGGCCGGCTGCTCAAGGGTACACCCTGCCTATGGCCTAACTCCCGAATGGGAATACGCCGCCCGGTCTGCGTGCGAAAGGCAGCAGGAAGGAAATCCCCGCGTGGCAACTACGAAGCCGAAGGCTCGCGCTGCCGCCGCTCCGCCCGTCGAAGGCGAGGCGCCCGCGCGCCTGCTGACGATCTCCGTCATCATTCCGGTCTACAACGAGCGGGAGACGATCCGTGAGGCGCTCCGCCGCGTCCGTGCCCTCGACTGGCCGAAGGAGATCCTGGTGGTTGATGATGCCTCCACGGATGGTAGCGCGGAGATTCTCGCCCAGGAGCCCGGGATCCGATGCCTCTGTCACCCCCGGAACCTGGGGAAGGGGATGGCGATTCGCACCGCTCTGGAGGTCGCCACCGGGGATGTGGTCGTAATTCAGGATGCAGATCTCGAGTACGATCCACAGGATGTGCCGCGATTGATCGCCCTCATTGCGCGCGGGGAGGCGCGGGCAGTCTACGGGTCTCGCTTCCTGAACGGGCGTCCCCCCATGCGGCTGGCCAACTATATTTGCAACCGTATTCTGGCGGCGACGGCGAACCTGTTGTACGGCGCGGGGATTACCGACGAGGCCACCTGCTACAAGGCGATCGATATGCAGCTGCTGCGTGATCTCGATCTTCGCTGTCGACGCTTCGAATTCTGCCCCGAGGTGACGGCGAAACTCGGGCGACGGGGGCAGCGCATCCTGGAGGTGCCGATCCGTTACGTGCCTCGCTCGTTCGATGCCGGAAAGAAGATCCGCTGGTGGGATGGAGCTCAGGCGCTGTGGACGCTGATCCGCTATCGCTTCTCAAAGTAGCACATCCGAGGCAACCGTCGTCCGCCGTGCGGCGCGGGGGGGCCGATTCGAAAGCGCTGGTGGCCCTGGCGCTGGCCGTGCTGATCGGTGTGAGCGCCGGCTGCGCCCCCCGCCGGCCGCGCGGCCAGGGCGAGGTGGTGGCCCCCCACCCGGAGGAGGGGACGGCCCCGGTGGACGTCCGGATCAGTAAGGGCGAATTCACCGTGGATGACGTGCGCGGCCGTCGCCTCCTGGAGGCGCAGCACGATCAGATTAAGGGCGGCTATCAGCCCGGCACCAGCCAGCACACCCCGGTCCGCATGGCCAACGTGCGGGCGCGGCTGTTCAAAGAAGGTCATCCGCAGCTCGTGGTGACGGCGCCGGCAGCGATCTGGGAGAGCGGGTTGCTGCGCGCGGAGCAGAGCGTGCACCTCGAGAGCGTGGATGGCAAGACCCTGCTGGATGGCGAGCGAGGAGTGTGGACGGCGAAGACCGGTGGCCTCGTTCTCGAGCAGGCGCGCTGCCGGACCCTGTCGGGCGGCAAGGAGGATATGCGCGCTGAAGGGCCGCGGGCCGAGTATCTGGATGGAGTGGTGACGATGCCCGCCGGGGTTCGGGCGTTCCGTCCCGCGGAGGGCAGCGAAGCCCGCGCACAGCGCGGGCGGTGGAACACCGCCACCGGTGAGATGAACGCCTGGGGCAAGGTGGTGTTTACCAACCGCGCCGGGCGGCGGGTGCGCGCCGATGAGGCGCGGTGGCTTACCCGCGCGCAGCGCATTAACGCGCGCGGCTCGGTGTATCTGGAGTCCCCGGAGGGGCACGCTACGGCACGTCGACTGGACGCGAATACGGCCCTGAAGACCGTGCGCCTCAGTGGTTCGGCGCGCATCTGGTTCAATCGGCTGGCAAGACGAAAGGCGAATGGCGAAGGGGCAAGAACGAAACAGGGAGGACCAGGAACGCCGGGCAGGCAATAAGGGGCGGGATGCCCGAGGTTATCTGGTGAACGGGAACAGGCGCGTCCACAACGCGGAAGGCAACCGGGATGTCGACGGCGACAGCGCCCCATTATCAATCGCGCTCCTATTCCAGAACCCCAACCACTGGCACAAGGGTAAGAGAATAAGAAAATAGGAAGCAAGTAGCCCCGGCGTCGTCGGGGTGGGAGTATGCGGCAGTGACACGAGCACCCATCCGACTGTTCCTGTACTTGGCCGCCAGTGCGATCGCCGGGCTGGCGCTAACCGCGCTCGGCGCGCCGGCGCCTTCCGGGGCACCGGCCCCTTCGCCTCCCGCGCCTGGGGGGCGCCAGAAGATGGAGATCCCCTCAGGCGTGACCGTCCAGTCCGATACGTTCGACTGGGCGTTCAACACCCGTCGGGGAGAGTTTCGCGGCAACGTGGAGCTGGAGTCCGCCCGCGCCCGGATGACTGCCAGCCAGATGACGGTGCAGCTGAGCGAAGAACAGGACCTGCAATGGGCGACGGCGCACGGTCAGGTGGTGCTCACACAGAAACAGGATGAGAAGACGAGCATCCGCGCGGAGGGCGATGCCGCCGAATACCGCGAGGCAGAGCGCCACGCCGAGCTAACGGGGGGAGTGACCATCCACTACGCTGCCGCGGACCTCGCCGAGCCGGCGGTGATGCGCGGCGAGCGCGCGGAAATGGATCTCGATAAGCATGTCACTGTGGTACACCGCACCAGCGCGGCGCCGGTCACGCTGGTGGTCAAACCGCTGGGCAAGAAAGGCGGGCCCACGCCCGAGCCGATCGATCTCCGCGGCGACACTGTCCAGGTTACCGGTGGGGCGAACGGAAGCGAGTACGTGGTTACCGGCAACCCCGTCGTTACGCAAGGCCCCACCACCCTGCGGGCCAATCGGTTGCGTTTCCAGATCAACCCCGAGGATAACCAGGTGACAACGATCTACGCTGAGGGAGACGTCGTGTTCGACGGCAAGGGCAGCCAGGGCGGACGGATGCACGTCACAGGTCGCAACGGCGTCTACCAGCGCCAGACACACCTCATCACCGTGACGGGTGATGTGGCCGGGCGCTACTTTGCTCCCAACCGGGAGCAACCAGATGAGCTGGTGGGCGACCGCCTGGTATACGACGTGGAGAAGGAAGTGGGAACGGTCACCGGGGGGCCAGGCGGCCGGGCGCAGGTCCTGAAGCGGGTCCCGCCAAAGAAGGAAGAGCAGAAGCCTGCCACTCCGGACGGGAAGAAGTAGATCTCTATGGAACTTCAGACGCGGGACCTGGTGAAGTCCTATCGCCGCCGCCGCGTAGTAGATCGTGTTTCCCTGGCGCTGGGGCAGGGGGAGATTGTAGGGCTGCTGGGTCCGAACGGCGCGGGCAAGACGACCACTTTTTACATGGTGGTGGGCCTGGTACGGCCCGAAGCAGGGGCGGTGTTCCTTCATGGGCAGGAGGTAACGCGGCTGCCGATGTATCGACGGGCCCGGGCGGGCATTGGCTACCTGCCACAGGAGCCCTCCGCTTTTCGCCGCCTAACGGTGGAGGAGAACCTGCGACTGGTCCTGCAGCTTGCCCACGTGCCGCGGAAGGAGGCAGAAGCACGGATCGAGCGACTGCTGGCCGAGTTCAGCCTGGCACACCTGCGGCGGCAGCGGGGCGGGGTTCTTTCCGGCGGCGAGCGACGGCGGCTGGAAATCGCCCGTGCGCTCTGCACCGAGCCCTCTTTCATCTTGCTGGACGAGCCGTTCACCGGTATCGATCCGATTGAGGTGGGTGTCATCCAGCAGCTGGTCCGCCATCTGAAGTCGCGAGGCATCGGCGTACTGATCACCGATCACAACGTGCGTGAGACGCTGGCTACCACGGACCACGCCTATATCATCAGCGAGGGGCGCATCGTGGCCTCGGGCACTTCGGCGGCGATCGCCGCGGACCCGGTGGCGCGCCAGCACTATTTTGGGGAGAACTTCCGGCTTTGATCCCGCTGCTGGACCGTTACGTGGTCCGTGAAATGGCCCTGCCGTTGCTCTTCGGGCTGGCGATGTTCTCCACTCTTCTGGTGGTGGCGACGGCGCTGTTGAAGCTGGTGGCGCTGCTCTCGCGGGGTGCCCCGCTCTGGGCGATCTCGGAGCTGTTCTGTCTTCGTTGGGTAAGCCTGCTGCCGTTCGTGCTGCCCATGGCGGTTCTGCTGGCAGCGCTGCTGGCTTTCGGGCGGCTTTCCAGCGATAGCGAGCTGGTGGCCATCCAGGCGGCGGGGACACCATTACTGCGCGTGGGGGCCGCGGCGATGGTCATCGGGCTACTCCTCAGTGTGGGCAGCCTGCTCATCAACGAGCGCATTGTTCCCACGGCGGCACGGCGGGCGCACCGGTTGGAAATGGTCATCCAGGCAGCCATCAAGGGGGGAGTCCGTGAACTGGATCCCGAAAGGGGATTCTTCTACCAGGATGTGGAGCGGGGCGTGCGACAGCGCACGTTCAACGCCACGCGCTTTGACGTGGATGCAGGCCGAATGGAGAACGTGGTCTTCCTGGAGTACGCGCCCGACGGCAATACGGTGAACCTCCTTGTGGAAGCCAAGTGGTGCGAGTGGGACGAGGCGGATCCCACACGTTGGATCTTCCACGATGGCCAGGCAAAGTATCTTGAGCAACAGACGCTGCAACGCTACCAGGTTGTCCAGCATTTCAGCGAATGGGCGGTGAAGGTCAACCGCACCCCCAAGCAGATCCGCGCCTCCCTGAAAGAGCCGGAAGAGATGACCTACTACGAGCTATCCGACTACATCGAAGATCTGAAGCGGCAAGGGGTGTCGCCCAAGAAGCTGCTGGAGATGGAGGTCGAGCGGCACCGCAAGCTCGCCGATCCTTTTATTTGCCTGGTGTTCGCGCTTATTGGCACGCCGTTGGGCATCCGGCGGCAGCGGGGCGGGACCGCGGTGGGGCTGGGGTTGAGTATTCTGATCGTGTTCGGGTTTTATCTGCTGTGGAGCAGCGCCCGGGTGCTGGGCGAAAACGGCACGCTGCCACCGCTGGCCGCCAGCTGGGTGGCCAACGGAGTTGGCTTCCTCGTCGGGCTGGGATTCACCTGGCGCGCGACCCGGTAATCCCAGCGGCGTCGGGATCTGGAGGGGGCACGGTGGGTACGGCACTCGTCCTGCTCTTCTTTCTCGCGGTTTGTGGCCTCATTGCCTACCTGGGCGATCTGATCGGCCGGCGTCTCGGCAAGCGGCGCCTCTCCCTGTTCGGGCTTCGGCCGCGCCACACTGCGGTGCTGGTCACGATTATCACCGGCGTGCTGATCGCGGGCGTCTCGCTCGCGTCCGCGTTCGGGGTATCACGCAACGTGCGGATCGCGGTGCTTCACGGAGAGCGCCTGCTGCAGCAGCAGGGGCAGCTGGAGGCCCGCGTGCAGGTAGAGAGCGAGCGGCTTGCACGGGCGCAGCGCCTGAACCAGGATCTGGAAGCCACCAATCACCACCTCCAGGAGCAGAACCGGCGCCTGCAGGAGAGCAACGCGGGTCTCACAGCGCGCAACCAGCGGCTGGAGGGACGCAATCGGAACCTGCTCGCCCGCAATCAGAACCTGCAAGGCCGGAACACGCACCTGGCGGCATCGAACGCCCGCCTGACGCGCACGCTGACGCGGCAGCAACGCGCCTATCAGACGCTCCACCATAACTATGGTTCGCTGCGCAATAAGCAGGAAGGGCTTCAGAACGCCTTCTCCCGTACCCGGGGAGACCTGGACCGGGCCCAAAAAGACCTCCAGACGGCAGAGGGCAACCTCCAGCGGGCGCGAGCCGAGCTGGCCCGCGCGCAGGCCGAGGTGCACCGGCTCCAGGTTGAGGCGCAGTCGCTGAACGGTCAGCTGGATGCCCTCCAGCAGACCAACACGCGCCTGAAAGGGGCCAATGATACACTGGGGCAGCAAACCCAGGTCCTGCAGAGGCAGGCTGAAGAGGTGACGAAGCGACTGCGTGAGGAGGAGGAGAAGGCCAGGGAGGCGGGCGAGCGGGTGGTGCGCGCCCAGAATCGCCTGGCCACGTTGCAGTGGGAGGTGGAGCGCCTTGAGGGGCGCATAGAGCCTTACGAGAAGCGGGACTTGATCTACACCGCCGGCCAGGAGGTGGCGCGGCGGCCGCTTCCCGCAGGCGCGCCGCCCGAGATCATTCGTAATGCTCTTCAGTACCTGCTGTACGAAGTGCGAGTGAATGCCGAGCGGCGCGGCGCGCGGGCAAACCGACCGGGCGGTTCGCCCGTCTTCCTGGATGAGGTGCGGGTGCTGGACGAGGCGAGCGGGGAAGGTCGGGTGCTCAGTGCCGAAGGGGAAATCCTGGCCCATCTGGAGATGGGCACCCTTCGTGACGGCGGCGCTCTGCTGTTCCGCGCCCTGGCCAGCCGGAATGTCCCCGCCGGAACACCGGTGCCGCTCTACATTACGGCGACGCCGATGCGGCTGGCCGTCCGCCGGGGTGAGGAGGTGGCGGCCACCACTCTCGATTCACGGGAGAGCCGAAAGGACCTCTGGGCTTATCTGCTCCGCTTCCTCCAGGTGGATGTCCGCCGCGAGATGGTGGAGCACCTGGGCATCGAGCCGGGGGAGCAGTGGGAGCTAGCGCACGTAGAGTGGGATAACCTATCGGACGTCATCCGGAAGGTCAAATCGTGCCGTGGGCTTGCCCGGGTAAGGGCCATCGCCCGGTACGATACCTGGACCAGCGGCCCACTAGATTTGGACCTGCAAGTGGAGAGCTTGCGCTCCAAGATGTGAGAGTGAGGTTGAGCCGTTCTCGCCAATCAGGGCCGAAGGATTCCCCGACCCGACGGCGTCCCGGGGATAGGGCGGCCGCCGTGGGCACCCCCGGAGCGCCGGCGCTGGTGATTGCGGTGGACCCGGGCCGCGAGAAGTGTGGTCTGGCGCTGGTGCGGGAAGACGGCGTCGTCCTCCGACGAGCGGTGGTCGATTCGGTCACCTGCCCCGTGCTGGTTAGTGCCTGGCATGAAGAGACGGGGGCACGGGTGATCCTGGGGGCCGGCACTGCGCATCGGCCGGTGCGCCAGTCCCTGGAAACCGCGGGCGTGACGCCGGTGACGGTGTCCGAGCGTGATACCACCCGCCATGCCCGCGAGCGCTACTTCCGCGACCATCCTCCCCGTGGCTGGCGTCGCCTGGTACCCCGGGGTTTGCGGGTGCCGCCTGTGCCGATTGACGATTACGCGGCGGTGCTTATCGCCGAGGCGTTTTTCGCGCAGGAGGCGCGGGAGAGGCCGGGGAAGTAGTCCTCGTTGGGGAGCGTGGCACGCGGTCTGTTGCACCATTGATGGTGTGTGCTTCATAGCAGCGTGCTTCGCCGTGCGTCGAACACGGCGATGAACCGCGTGACTACCCGCTGCTCCCCGTAAAGGATTACCATCTATGCGCGTCAATACCGTCAAGCGCCGCCTGAAGGAGGGCGAGGCCAGCATCGGCACCTGGCTAGGAATCCCCAGCGCCATCTCGGCCCGTTACGTGGCCCAGGTCGGCTTCGACTGGCTGACGGTGGATCTGGAGCACCAGCCGATTGGCATCGAAACCGCGGCAGAGATGTTCGCTGCGATAGCGATGGCGGGTAGTTGTCCGCTGGCACGCGTCCCCTGGAACACGGCGGAGAACATCAAGCGCGTCCTCGACTGCGGTGCATGGGGGATCGTCGTCCCTATGGTGAACACGCGGGCGGAGGCCGAAGCGGCGGTGGCGGCCGCCAAGTACCCGCGGCGCGGCATTCGCAGTGTGGGTGGTGCACTGCACGCCCTGAACTTCCAGGCTGATCCCGCCTCGTACTACGCGCGCGCTAACGACGAGATCCTGGTGGTCATCCAGGCGGAAAGCCCCCAGGCGGTGGAAAACGCGGACGCTATTCTAAGCGTCGAGGGGGTGGACGCGGTGTTCATCGGCCCCAACGATCTCCTGGCGCAGATGGGGCGGCCGCCACGCATGGAAACCGACGATCCGGAGTTCGTCCAGGCTCTCGAACACATACGCGTCACGGCGGCGAAGTACGGCGTGGCGGCGGGCATCCACACTGCCGATTACGAAGCCATCAACCGACGGCTGGCGGAAGGCTTTCGGTTCCTCGCCCTGGCCAGTGACGCACGTCTGCTCGTAGCGCAGGCGCGGGAGCAGCTGGCGCACGTTCACTGGCGCCACGCGGACAGCACGGGTGAGGTGTTGCGCTACTGATCTTCTCTGCCACCGATTCAGCGCCAGACCCCTCGCGAACAGTCCCTTCCCCGGGTTGCAGGTTTAGGGCTGCCTGCCAGAAGGGTAACGTACGAACGGAGGGACCCGCGACGTACCAGCCGTAGGGCTGGTCGAGCGGGAGGCAGGGTCATTTTCTTGCGGAGGAGGGCATTTTTCGATGGCACGGGAGCAGCCGGAAGCCAGCCAGGAAATGACGGTCGCGGAAGCTGGTCGCAAGGGCGGCGAAACCGTCAAATCGCGCTACGGCACTAACTTCTACGGCCAGATTGGGCGCAAAGGGGGAAGCACGACCAAGTCGCGGTATGGCGCGGAGCATTACGCCAGGATCGGCCGACGGGGCGGTCTGACGACTTCGGAGCGGCACGGACAGCAGTTTTATGAGGAGATTGGGCACAAGGGCGGTCAGCGGGTACGGGAGCTGATCGAGCGAGGAAAACAGGCTGGATAAGCACCCGCTTTGTATCCCTGGCTGGGGAGCGCCGATTGGGCCAGTAGTTTCCGTAGAGGCTGCTGGCCCAGCCGTTTGTACCCGTCGCCAGGCAGACCGCCGGCTCTCGTCCCCCCCCCCAAGTGCTGTCTTGCCTACCAGTCATACGAGCGATTTATTCCTGGGGAGATGAGAGAGCGCCGTGTAGTTTGACGGCTGGGCAGTAGTATGCTACACTGTTGCCTGGTAGGCGATCGTCACGACGGTCGCTTGACTGACTGCCACTGTGCCCTGCGCCGTCCCCCATCGGTCATTTCGGGCCGTGGACGAGCAGGGCGGCGGGCTCTCGCAGCGTGGCGCCTTCGACGAGGAAACAAGGACACTCCTGAAGGAGCCGTCGTCGCGGAGCCCTGGTCACACGGCAAAAGGAGGAAGGCCGATGAGGAGATGGGCGCTGTGGGCGGGCGCCGTGGTCCTGGGAGGACTGGCGGTGCCCGTGCAGGCGCAGCAACCGGCCCCGAACCCCTTCGATGATGTG